>DATIYI010000253.1:0-61727 GCA_035517695.1 Streptosporangiaceae bacterium | reverse complement strand
AGGGGGCGCTGCAGCGCCCCCTGCGGGTTGACCACGGCTCCCGGCGGCAGGGTTACTGCTGGTAGCGGCTGCTGGACAACCGAGGATCCTGACGCGTGCGAGGCTCCCGCGGCGTGAGATCCACCCCGATCATGCAGGCCGGAGCCAATCAGGCCGCGGGCCAGGCCTCCGCGATGAGCTTGCGGGTGTCACGCAGCAATTGTGGAAGCACTCGCGTCTGGCCGACGATAGGCATGAAATTGGTATCTCCGCCCCACCGGGGCACTACGTGCTGGTGCAGATGCGCGGCGATGCCGGCGCCCGCCACAGCGCCGAGATTCATGCCGACGTTGAATCCCTGCGCTCCGGCCGCATTTCGCAGTGCCTGAACCGCGCGTTTGGTGTGATCGGCAAGCTCGGCGGTTTCCGCCTCGTCAAGCTCGGAGTAGTCAGCGGCATGCCGATAAGGGCACACCATAAGGTGGCCGCTGTTGTACGGATAGAGGTTCAGCACCGTGAAAACGGCCAGGCCGCGCGCGACCACAAGCCCATCCGCGTCAGACAGCGCCGGGATACGGCAGAAGGGACACTGCTCCAGGCCATCCTCGCCGCCGGGTCTCTTCTCGCGGCGGATGTAGGCCATCCGGTGCGGCGTCCAGAGCCGTTCGAAACCGTCCGGATCTCCCGCCCCCTCCTGCACCAGCCGCACATCCTCGGGCGGCCCCGGCTCCGGCTCCAGCCCTGAACCCGGATTGGCGCGGTGAATCCGCGATGGCGGCGAGTCACGGTTTGCCATTGGCAGTCAGGGGCGCCGGCGCCGCTGCGCGGTCCGGTTTCCCGATCCCCCTTTCAAGTGTCCGTACGTGCGGCTTTCCCGCATACGGCTTACCGGCGGACTACCTCGACCAGGTCGTGTGGGACCACATCACCAGCCTGCTCACCGACCCGTCGCTGATCCGCACCGAGATCGACGACCCCCTCGGACTCCCGCTGCCCTCCGCTGGACTTCACCATCGGCTTGTACCAGCGGCCTTTACCCGACGCAGGCCAGGCAGACGGGTCTCTGCTGTTCCGGCCCAGACCATGCACACGTGCCACCCCCCGTACCCCGGGAGGACCCGCCAGGCCAAAACCGGAACAAGACCCGACGGACGTGGCCTTCGCCGTGACATGAGCGGCTCGGCTCTCCCATTGTGACTTTGACGAGGCTGCAAGGTTCGCTTGATGCTACGGCCCGCGTGCTCGCTCCCCCCAAGGAGGTTTTCGACACCCCGCTTGGCCCGCCGCCTCTCAACCACGAACCGGGCCTGCTACCGGGCGCTCCGGTGCCTACCCGGACGGGACTTTCACCCGCAGGCCTGGACCAGCTTCCAGGACGCAACATGCATGCAGCATAGGGGCGCCGCGGAGCGCCTCACGGGTCCACCCGGCTGCCAGCGTTCGGTAGCGGCCTCCCCTGCCCCGCTCATGACTAGCGCACTGCCCCCGCATTACTACCGTGTGGTACCCGGGCCACGTGACCCCCGGCACGAATCTGGTGTCTGGCCCGGTCTGACGGGGTCGGACGGAGACCCTCACCTGCAGAAACGCCCTGGGCGGGTCGGGGCGGGTCCGGGGATTCGGAGGGCGACCCCCTGGCCGCGTCCGCGGCGGCCCTTAAGGCGCAACACCACCAGGTTAAAATGGTGCGATCATGAAGGAGCTGGGACCGCGAAGTCGCGATGCACGACGCAAGTGGCTGCTCGGTGCTGGCGCGGCCGCGCGGATCACCTCCGTCTGCGCGAGTGATATTCCCGGACGTGACCTCGATACGGACGAGCTCAATCCCGCTTGGCGGCTGGCTGGGCGGCGTCCTGGGCGTCGATGACCGCGATCGCGGCCATGTTGGCGATGTCGGTCACCTCGGCGCCACGGCTCAGCACGTGCACCGGCTTGTTCATGCCGACCAGGATCGGCCCGATCGCAACGGCTCCGCCAAGGTGTTGCAGCAGCTTGTACGCCACGTTCGCCGCTTCGAGGCTCGGGAAGACCAGCACGTTGGCCTCACCCACCAGGTCCGAGAACGAGTAGTCGTCCGCACGGAGCGCGGGCGACAGCGCGACGTCCGCCATCATTTCGCCGTCGACCATCAACTCGGGATACCGCGACTTCACCAGTTTCGTGGCGGCGGCCATCTTTGCCGAACGAGGGTGGCTGGTGGAGCCGAAGTTAGAGAAGGACAGCAGCGCCACCCGTGGTTCGAGCCCGAAGCTGCGTGCCCGCTCCGCGGCCATGACGGCGATGTCGGCCAGCTCATCGGCCGTGGGATCGAAGTTCACCGTCGGGTCGGTGAGGACGACGGCACGCCCGTCGTCGGTGATCATCACATAAATCCCGGCCACCCGCGCAACGTCGGGCGCGGGCCCGATCACCTCTAGCGCCGGCCGGATGACGTCGGGGTAGTGGTAGGTCAGGCCGGCGACGAAGGCGTCGGCGTCACCTGCCTGCACCATCATGGCGCCGAAGTAGTTCGGCTGACTGAGCAACGCCGATGCCTCGCGCAGCGTGATTCCCTTCCGTTGCCGCTTCGCATACAGCGCCGCGGCATAGGCGTCGACCCGCTCGGATGCCGCCGGGTCGACGATGTCGATCGGGGCGGTGACCCCCAGCTCGTTCATCGTTGAGTGGATAACGTGTTCGCGCCCAACCAGGATCGGCACTCCGATGTGTTCCCGCTGGATCCTGGCTGCCGCGAGGATGATCTTACGCTCTTCGCCCTCGGAGAACACCACGCGCTTGGGCGCGGTCTGCGCCTTGTGGGTCACGACGCTCATGACCTCCCGGCCCCGGGTCAGCCGGTTCGCCAGCTGCTCGGTGTAGGTGGCGAGGTCGAGAGGGTTGCGCGCGACGCCCGACGCCATCGCGGCTGCGGCCACCGCCGGAGCAACGCGAAGCGGCACCCGTGGGTCGAGCGGCTTGGGGATGAGGTACTCGGGGCCGAACGCCAGGCGGTCGACGCCGTACGCGCGCAGCACCGAGTCAGGCACGTCTTCCTTCGTCAGGTCGGCGAGTGCCTCCGCGGCGGCGATCATCATGCCTTCATCGATCGCCCGCGCTCGCACATCGAGCGCACCGCGGAAGATGAACGGAAAGCCGAGCACGTTGTTGACCTGGTTCGGGTAGTCGGACCGTCCGGTCGCCATCAGCACGTCGTCGCGGGCCGCTCGGGCCTCGGGGTAGCTGATCTCGGGATCGGGGTTGGCCAGCGCGAAGACGATCGGCGTGTCGGCCATCGACACGACCATGTCCTTCGTCACCGTGCCGGCGATCGACACCCCGAGAAAGACGTCGGCTCCGACCATGGCCTCGGCGAGAGTGCGGGCCGGGTGGTCGGTGGCGAAGCGCGCTTTGTACGCGTTCATCCCCTCGGTGCGGCCGCGGTAGACAACGCCCTTGGTATCGACGATCACAATGTTCTCGCGCCGCATACCCAGGGTGACGAAGAAATCGCAACAGGAGATCGCCGCTGCCCCGGCGCCGCTGACCGCCATCCGGACCTCGCCGATGTCCTTGTTCGCGAGTTCCAGCGCGGTGAGCAACGCGGCGCCGGTGATGATCGCCGTCCCGTGCTGGTCGTCGTGGAACACCGGGATGGCCATCGCGGCGGAAAGCCGCTCCTCGATCTCGAAGCAGTGCGGCGCGCTGATGTCTTCGAGGTTGATGCCGCCGAAGGTCGGTTCGAGTGCTTTGACGATCCGCACGACGTCGTCCGGCTCGGCGGCGTCGAGCTCGATGTCGAACACATCGACATCGGCGAACCGCTTGAACAGAAGCGCCTTGCCCTCCATCACCGGCTTGCCGGCGAGCGGTCCGACGTTGCCCAGGCCGAGGACGGCGGTGCCGTTGGTTACCACGGCCACCAGGTTCCCGCGGGCGGTGTAGCGGAACGCCTCAAGTGGGTCCCGCTCGATGTCTCGAACCGGGACGGCCACGCCCGGGGTGTAGGCCAAGGCTAGGTCGTGCTGGGTCGCGCACGGCTTGGTGATCGCCACCGCGATCTTCCCCGGTCGCCCGGTCGCGTGGTACTCGCGGGCTTCCTCTTGCAGCATGGTTACCTCGCCCCTCCAACGATGGACGCCCGCCGGACGGCGGCGCGCCGTCCTTCCCCTATAAGGGCCGGGAGCCCACTCCCGGTAGGGCCAGAGGACCAATCCTGCGGAGAGCCTGGCGATGAGGAAAGAACCCGGCTGGGCGCCAGACCCGGCTGGGCGCCAGACCCGGCTGGGCGGCTGGGCGTCAGACCTGCCTGGGTGCGAGTCAGACCTGGATGCGGTCCGCTACGGCTTGGACGATTTCCTCGATGGCCTCGGTCACCGGGACGCCGTTTCGCTGTGATCCATCGCGGTACCTGAACGACACCGCACCAGCGGCGACGTCTGCGTCCCCGGCGAGCAGCATGAACGGTACCTTCTGCCGCTGCGCGTTGCGGATCTTCTTCTGCATCCGGTCGTCGCTGTCGTCCACCTCGACGCGGATACCCCGCTCGCGCAGCGCCGCTGCGACGCCTGACAGGTACGAGATGTGGGTTTCCGCGATCGGGATCCCCGCCACCTGCACCGGCGAGAGCCACGGCGGGAGCGCGCCCGCGTAGTGCTCGAGCAGAATGCCGAAGAACCGTTCCACCGAACCCAAGAGCGCTCGATGGATCATGGCCGGGCGGGGCCTGGTGCCGTCGGCGGCCTGGTACTCAAGCTCGAAGCGGGTAGGAAACTGCAGGTCGACCTGGAGCGTGGAAAGCTGCCAGCGGCGGCCAATGGCGTCGCGCACGTGCACGTCGATCTTGGGGGCGTAGAACGCGCCCTCTCCCTCGGAAATAACGTAGGGCAGCCCGGAAGCATCAAGCGCCTGCCTGAGGGCGGCCTCGGCATCATCCCACTGTTCAGGCTCGCCGACGAACTTGTCCGGACGGGTGGAAAGCTCGGCCTCGAACTCGGTAAGCCCGAAGTCGCGGAGCAGATCGACCACGAATCGCAGCAGCGACGTCAATTCGCCTGGCATCTGCTCCCAGGTGCAGAAAATGTGCGCATCGTCCTGGGTGAGGCCGCGAACTCTGGTCAGGCCGTGCAGCACGCCCGACTTCTCGAACCTGTACACGGTGCCGAACTCGAAAAGCCGCAGCGGAAGCTCACGGTAGGACCTCCCACGCGAACGGTAAATCAGAATGTGGAAGGGGCAGTTCATCGGCTTCGGGTAGTAGTTGGCGCCTTCCATTTCCATCGGCGGGTACATCGCGTCCGCGTACCACCCGAGGTGCCCGGATATCTCGAACAATGTCGACTTAGCGATATGTGGAGTATTGACGAACTCGTAGCCGGCCTCGGCGTGGCGCTGGCGCGAGTAGTCCTCCATGACTTTGCGGATCACGCCGCCTTTGGGATGAAAGACGGGCAGGCCGCCGCCGATCTCCGACGGGAAAGAGAACAGGTCCAGTTCCGCGCCTATGCGCCTGTGGTCACGCCGCTCCGCTTCGGCGAGCAGCTTGAGGTACTCGGCGAGCGCGTCCTTTGACTCCCATGCCGTCCCGTAGACCCGCTGCAGCTGCGGGTTCTTCTCACTGCCGCGCCAGTATGCGCCGCCGCTGCGCATCACCTTGAGCGCGGGAATGTGCCGCGTGCTCGGCAGGTGAGGTCCGCGGCACAGATCCCGCCAGCGCACGTCAAGGGTGGCGGCATCGAGGTTGTCGTAGATCGTCAACTCGCTGCCGGGGGCGCTGTCAACCTCGACGAAGGCCTCCTCCGGTGCGCTGTCGGCGCCCTGAGCACCGCCAGCACCGCTTCCTGCGGCACTGCCCTTTGCTGCGGCACTGCCCTTTGCCGCGGCACTGCCCTTGAGGCCGATCAGCTCCAGCTTGTACGGCTCGCCCGCCAGTTCCTTGCGCGCCTCGTCATCGCTGACTACGCGGCGGGAGAAAAGCTGGCCCTGCTTGATGATCTGCCGCATCCGGCGTTCGATCACCTCCAGATCGTCCGGGGTGAACGGCCGGTTCACGTCGAAGTCATAGTAAAAGCCGTTCTCGATCGGCGGCCCGATACCGAGCTTCGCCTCAGGAAACAGTTCTTGCACTGCCTGCGCCATGACATGCGCGGCGGAGTGCCGCATGATGGCTCTGCCGTCAGCGCTGTCGATCTCTACCGGCTCTATGGTGTCACCGTCCGCTAGCGGCCAGGCGAGGTCGCGCAGCTGACCGTTGATCCTCGCGGCGATCACGGCGGCCCCGGGAGTCCCTCGCACCGCCGACGCCGATGACACCTCGGCCGCGCCTCCTACCGTGCCCCCTCCCAGGCCCTCCGCTGGAGCTGTCGTGATGACGGAGGCGATGGCCGCGCCGGCGGTCGTGCCGGGCGCCACTACGTGCTCGCTTCCGGCGAGGGCGATGCGCAACTGCGGCACGGTAGACACGGATGCTCCTTGGATCGCTGCTGGTGGGTTGATCACACACGGCCCGCAGCATCGATGTTAGCGATCCGCACGCAGTAACGCGTGCGGGTTTGCGCCCAGACGGCGCGGCGGCGTCACGGTCGTGTCACCCAGCGTGAGCCGTTAGGGAGGGCTATTACGGATCGCGAGCAGGAACTGGCGCGACCTGACGGCGACCGGACCGACGTCGCCAGGCCTGTCCTTCCCGGCAGGAAGCTCGGCGAAGGGCAAATACACTCCCGTAGGTGAGCGACGCCCGCCACCGGCTAGCTAGTCCGGTTAGTACCTCCTACCCGGTCGGCGCGGCCGCGACGGTTGCCGAACTCGAAGCGGACCCGCATTCGCTGCTCGCACGGCTGCGTGCCCGCGAGCCTGTCTCATGGCTGCCCGCACTCGGCGGGTGGCTGGTGACACGGCACGATATCGCCCAGCACGTGATGCGCGACGCCGCGACCTTCACTGTCGATGATCCGCGCTTCTCTACGGCGCAGGTCATCGGCCCGAGCATGCTCTCGCTCGACGGCATGGCGCATACCCGGCACCGCGAGCCGTTCGCCCGGTCCTTCCGCCCAGCAGACGTGCGCTCGCGCTTCGCCACGTTGGTGACCACCGAAGCGGACCGCTTGATCACCGCCGTGGCGCCGGCCGGTGCCGCTGAGCTCAGGCAGGCGATCGCGGGGCCCCTGTCGGTGGCCGTGGTCGCGGCGGCACTCGGTCTCCAAGACGCCGACGCTGCCGTCATCCGATCCTGGTACCACTCGTTCGTTGAGGCGATTTCCGAGATCACGGCCGGCCGCGAGGCACCGGAGGCGGCCGCCGCGGCATTCGGCATGCTCAGGATGAGCGTCGAGGCGACCTTGCGCCGCGGACCTGCCTCCTCGCTCCTGGCTGCCGCGGAAGCAGGCGCCGGCGGCGGCGGGCTGACGACGGCGGAGGTGGTGTCGAACGCGGCGGTCCTGATGTTCGGTGGTATCGACACCACAGAAGCGATGATCACCAATGCGGTGGCCCATCTGCTCGGCCATCCCGCCCAGCTGACATTGGTTCGCGCGGATCCTGGCCTGCTGCCTAACGCGATCGAGGAGTCGGTCCGGCTTGAGCCAGCCGCCGCAGTGATCGACCGCTATGCGACGAAAGGCGTGCGGCTCGCGGGTGCGCCGATCGCACGCGGCGACCTGGTCCGGATATCGATCGCGGGCGCGAATCGCGATCCTGGGGTCTTCCCCGACCCGGACCGGTTCGACGTCCGCCGCGACAACCTCCGCCCACACCTGGCCTTCGCGCGCGGCCCGCATTTCTGCTTCGGCGCCCACGTTGCCAGGCTGGAGACCCAGGCAGCGGTCCGCGGGCTCCTTGACCAACTGCCTGGCCTGCGCATTGACCCCGGGAAGCCGAGCGCGCCCAGCGGGCTGGTGTTCCGTAAGCCGGCTGAGTTGTACGTGCGCTGGAACTGAGCACGGTCGTGGCTAGGCGGCGCAGGATGGCTGGGCGGCAGGTTGGCGCCACGAGCGCAGCACGGCACGGCGATGCGCGGCCGGAGTCAAGAGCGGCCGGAGTCAAGAGCGGCCGGAATCAAGAACTGTTCGAGTAGACGCGATCGGGCGTCACGAGCACCGCGGTACGGCGTTCAGCGGCCATCACCGCGTCGTACGTATCCCAGTCGTCGTGGCTACCGCCCGCCGCGGTGAAGATCTCCCGCAACAGCAGCCGCAGCCGCTCGGCATCCACGCCTGGCAGCGGATCGTCGGGGCCGGCCAGTTCGACAGCTCCCTCCACGGCTACCCACTGCCAGCCGGCCCTGACCACGAGCGTGGCGCGCGGGCGCGCACGCAGGTTGACGAGCTTTCTCGCGCCGCCCCTAGCGACAAGGCCCGCGACGGAGCGTCCGGTGAGCGGGTGGACGAGCACGCCCGCGTTCACGACGGACGACTGGATGGTCTCGTCCTTGCGTAGCGTGGAAACCACACAGAGACCGTGATCACCGGGGACGAGTGCGGCGAAGTCTCGAAGGTCGGTCATCGCTGCAGGGTAGCCCGCCGCCAACCGCTGCATACGGCGCGCATCTGGTCAGGCGCGTTCAGCTGCAGGATCGTTTGCCTGTACACGGCCGAGACGAGATCCGCAGCAGTCGCGCCCGCGAGCAGCACGACGGCGAGCCACAGCGAACTGCTCTGGTGGATCGCCCGCATAGTTCTGGGGTAATTATCGACCCCGACATTGTCGGCCTGACGACCAACGGCAGCGCGGCATTGCCCAATGGTGGCGATGGCGTTCTGATCGACGATACCGCGCATGGCAACGTGATCGGCGGATCCAGGCGCTCGGTGATCCCACAGGATACATTTTCGGGCAACTTGTGCTAAGGGCTCGAAATAGTAGGGAACGCGCATGCCAACTGGGTCTTCAGCAGCTTCATAGGAACGAAACCCGGTGGCCTGTGAGCTCTGGGCAACAATGACCTTTGAGCTTTGGGCAACAATGAGCTTTGGGCAACAATGAGCTTTTGGCAACAATGAGCTTTGGGCAACAATGAGGGCGGGGTTCTGGTCGGTGGCGGGGTCGGTGGCACGGCGCACAGCAATAGTATTGGCGAAACAAATATCCACTCGAAAACCATCTAACTTGATTAGCGGGAACACAGACAATGGCGTGACGCTACGCAGCGCGACACACTCCGAAATTGGGTAATAAACAACTATATAGGACTTGATCGAATAGGGCGATACTTGCGGAACACTGGCCGTGCCATAGGTGAACAGAGGCAGCGAGAACAAGGTCCACGGTAACCGTTACCGGCTCGCCGCCTGGTTATTGCCGTCTAGTTATTGCCGTCTAGTTATTGCCGCCTAGCCTAGTTATTGCCGCCTAGCCTAGTTATTGCCGAGCGCTGTGGACGTCCGCCTGCGCGGCGGACCGCTGCGTGCGGCGCTCGCGCTGCGGCACGATCGTGTACTTCGGGTCGCGTGCGGAGACCCGCCCCGCACCGAAAATCGCCAACCGGGTCGTGGCGGAGGCCGCGAGCAAGGTTGCCCCTGCCAGCGCCGTGGCCGCGCGGTGACGCCGGCCGATGAATGCCACGCCCAGAGCGCAGGCAGTCGCCACCTCGCTTGCGTGGAACATGAGACCGGCCGTTCCTGTCCGGTAGGGCTCGGCCGTCATGCCGATCCGCCTGGTCAGAAGCTGCGCGGAGGTGATCTCGGCCGCGGCGCCGAGCACCGCGAGCCTGCGCGCGGGCCCCGCCTGCGCGCACGGCGCGGCCAGCAGGCCCAGGCCACCCGCCGCGCTCGCGGCAGATCCGGCGAACAGATACGGCATCTCGCGGTAGCCGTTATGCCAGGCGGGGACCGCGGTGTCGCAGATCAGGGCCGCGGTGTAAGTGGACACGCCGCAGCCGAGCGCGGCGGCGGCGGCGGTCGCGGCCGTGCCCGCAGCGGGCAGTATGCCCGTCACGGCGGACATCGCGGCCGCGCCTGCCGCGGGCCCGTAGGCTGCGAGCAGCCACGAGCCCACGCTCATCGGCGAGGTTGGCTTGAACACCCGGAGCATGTTCAGAAATCTCTCCGGACGGCCCAGGTCGGCTATCAGGGCAGCCGCCGACAGGCTGATCGCGGCCACAGCTCCCACCTTCGCCCCGCGGGCCAGGTCGGGGCAGGCGCGCACCTGCGCGCCCGCGGCGAGCACGGACGACGCACCGGCCAGGCCGCCGAGGAACAAGTAGCCGGGAACCTCCGGGGCCTGCCACACCGGTTCCTTGACCACCGGGCGGCCGTAGTAGGAGGTGAACTCGGCCTTCGGGACCATCGACTGCTCGCCACGCCTTTTCACCAGGGCCCCCTCATGCCCTGCCGCCGAAACACCCTCATGCCCTGCCGCCGAAACATGCGGCGACCCCGCCGGCCGCGAGCATCGCGGCCGCGAGGCCGACATGGCGCCAGATACGGGGCAGATCCCTTGTGGTGACAACCGGGTCGGGTGGCAGCCCGTATGTCTCTGGCTCGTCGAGCAGCAGGAAGAACGCACCGGCTCCGCCGATGCCGTCCGCCGGGTCTGCGCCGTAAAGGCGCGCCTGCGGCGTGCCGGCATTGTGCAGTTCGGTGACACGCAGGGCGGCGCGCTCGCGCAACTCGTCCACCGGGCCGAACTGGATGGAGTCGGTGGGGCAGGCCTTGGCACAGGCAGGTTCGAGGCCCGAGCCGAGCCTGTCGTAGCAGAGCGTGCACTTCCATGCTCTGCCGTCGTCACGCCGCTTGTCGATCACGCCGTACGGGCAGGCCGAGACGCAGTAGCCGCATCCGTTGCAGACATCCTCTTGGACGACCACCGTGCCGAACTCGGTGCGGATCAGCGCCCCGGTCGGGCACACATCCAGGCAGGCCGCCTCTGTGCAGTGCTTGCATACGTCACTGGACATCAGCCAGCGCAGGTCGCCAGCGTCGCCGCGCCCGGTGGCGCCGGGCTCCCCCGCGCTACCCGGCTGCTCGATAAAGGCCACATGCCGCCACGTGGACGCGCCGAGCCCTTGGGTGTTGTCGTAGGACATCCCGGTGAGCAGCAGGCCATCCTCGGGAACGGCATTCCACTCCTTGCAGGCCACCTCGCATGCCTTGCAGCCGATGCACACCGACGTGTCGGTGAAAAAGCCCATCCGCGGCGGATGTTCGGCGTATCCGGCGAGTGCCGCGGGATCCACAGCACCGGCCGGTTCCGCCCGGATCACCCCGGTCAGGCCGGCTGCGTCCACGCTCACACCTGCCTCCCGGTTTCGTCGGTGATCCCGGCTCGTACCTGATATCGCACCACAAGCTCACGCAGGTCATGTCCGCGTGGCCTGCGCCCGGGCTGTACATCGCAGGCGAGGGCCTTGACTTCCTGGATATGCACGTTCGGGTCAAGCGACAGGTGCGACAGTTCGTTGGCCGCGTCCCCCGTGGTGTATCCCTCGGGCCCCCAGTGCCAGGGCAGCCCGACCTGATGCAGCCGGCGCCCCTGCACGGTCAGCGGCCGCATCCGCTCGGTGACGAGTACCCGGGCCTCGATGGCGTTGCGAGCCGTGATGATCGTCGCCCAGCCGAGATGCTCAAGCCCTCGCTCCGCGGCCAGCTCAGGCGACACCTCACAGAAGAACTCCGGCTGCAGCTCTGACAGGTAGGGCAGATGGCGCGACATCCCGCCCGCGGTGTGGTGCTCGGTGAGCCGGTAGGTGGTGGTTACGTAGGGGAACACCTCGGACCCTGGCTCGGCACCGCTCGGCTGGAACCTGTTCTCCCTGTGGTGGATGAGCTCGCGGACGGGATTGTGCTGCTGGCCGTAGAGGAGGTTAGGCACCGGCGATTCCTGGGGCTCGTAATGCACCGGCAGCGGGCCGTCGACCAGTCCGGCCGGCGCGAACAGCCATGCCTTGCCGTCGGCCTGCATGATGAAGGAGTCGATGCCTGAGATCGCGTCCACGCCGGTGGCGTCCTCGGGTGGACGGTAGGACGGTGGCCGGTCGCCGACGAAGTCCGGCACGTCGTGCCCCGCCCACTTGCCGCTGCTCTCGTCCCACCAGACGAGTTCCTTGCGCTTGCTCCACGGCTTGCCCTCTGGGTCAGCGGACGCGCGGTTGTAGAGCACCCGCCTGTTGGCGGGCCACGCCCAGCCCCATTCCGGCGCCACCCAGCTCTGCTGCTGGCCAGGCGTGCGGCGCGCCGCCTGGTTGACCCCGTCGGCGTGGACTCCGCAGTATATCCAACAGCCGCACGACGTCGATCCGTCGTCGGCCAGCTGCGTGAAGGAAGACAGCGGCTTGCCGGCGGAGTCCCAGCCGTTCACCTCGGCGAGCACCGCGTCGGCTTCGGGCTCGGCCAGTGGCCCTTCGGTCGGGTAGTCCCAGGTGAGGTCGAGGACCGGCCGGTCGATCTCGTCGGCGGAACCGGCAAGCTTCGCCCGGATCCTGCGCCCGAGGTGATAGGTGAACCACAGATCGCTGCGGGCGTCACCCGCGGGCTCGACGGCCTGATGGTGCCACTGCAGCATGCGCTGCGTGTTGGTGAAGCTGCCGGCCTTTTCCGTATGTGCGGCGGCCGGAAGGAAGAAGACCTCGGTGGCGATGTCCTCGGTGCGCATCTCGCCGGTCTCGATCTCCGGACCACGCTTCCACCAGGTGGCGCTCTCGATCAGGACCATGTCCCGCACGACAAGCCAGTCCAGGTTCGCCATGCCGAGCCGCTGCATCCTTGCGTTGGCGGAGCCGACCGCCGGGTTCTGGCCGAAGAGGAAGTAGCCCTTGCAGGTGCCGTCAAGCTGCGCCATCACGGTCTCGTAGGTGCTGTGGCTTCCGGTCAACCGCGGCAGGTAGTCGTAACAGAAGTCGCGCTCGGCGGTCGCGCTTTCGCCCCACCACGCTTTGAGCAGGCTGACCATGTATGTCTTGGTGTTGGCCCAGAAGCCCTTGTCCGTGGATTCCTCCTGGGCGTAGGTGTCGAGGTCGGAGTTCCCGTGCACATGGGGCATCGGCAGGTAACCGGGCAGCAGATCGAACAGAGTGGGAATATCGGTCGAGCCCTGGATGGATGCGTGCCCGCGCAGGGCGAGGATGCCGCCGCCCGGGCGGCCCATGTTGCCGAGCAGTGCCTGCAAGATCGCAGCGGTGCGGATGTACTGGACGCCGACGGTGTGCTGGGTCCAGCCGAGACTGTAGACGAACGCCGTGGTGCGGTCGCGGCCCGAGTTGGCCGTGACGAGCTCGCACACCTTGGCGAACAGGTCCTGCGGCACCCCGCAGACCTGCTCGACCATGTCCGGCGTGTAGCGGGCGAAGTGGCGCTTGAGTACCTGGAACACGCATCGTGGATGCTGGAGTGTCTCGTCGGTGTCCGGATCCGGGTGGGCCGCCGCGCCGCCGGAGCCGTGCGCCTCGCCGCGTGCCGCCCGGCGAACCTGACCCAGCCCGCCGCCATCGGCGGCCGCCAGTCTGCCCCGCCTGCCGCTGGCGGGCGCAACCTCTCGTCCCTGGTAACGCCAGGCGCGGAAGTCGTAGGTGCGCTGCTTGCGGTCGAAGCCGGAAAACAGTCCGTCCAGGTCTTCGGAGTCAGCGAAATCCTCGGTCAGGATTGTCGGCGCGTTCGTGTAGGACATCACGTAATCACGGAAGTACTTCTCGTTCTCGAGCACATAGTTGATGAGCCCGCCGACGAAGGTGATGTCACTGCCCGCCCTGAGCGGCACGTATTCGTCGGCGACCGCGCTCGTCCTGGTGAACCGTGGATCAACGTGGATCAGCTTGGCGCCGCGAGCCTTGGCCTCCATCACCCACTGGAAGCCGACCGGATGGCACTCGGCCATGTTGGATCCCTCGATCAGGATGCAGTCAGAGTTCTGCAGGTCCTGCTGGAACGTCGTCGCTCCGCCACGACCGAAACTGGTCCCCAGACCGGGGACGGTGGAGGAGTGTCAAATCCGCGCCTGATTCTCTATCTGGATCGCGCCGAGCGCGGTGAACAACTTCTTGATCAGGTAGTTCTCTTCGTTGTCCAGGGTCGCACCGCCCAGGCTGGCGAAACCGAGGGTACGGCGGACCCGCGAGCCCTCGTGCTCCCACTGCCAGCCAGCCCGCCGCGCGATGATCACCCTGTCGGCGATCATGTCCATCGCGGTGTCGAGATCCAGATGCTCCCACTCGGTCCCGAACTTCCGCCGGTACAGAACCTCATACTGACGTGCGGCCCCGGTCGTAAGCTGCAGGCTCGCCGATCCCTTCGGGCACAGCCTGCCCCGGCTGACTGGCGAGTCCGGATCTCCCTCGATCTGGGTAACCTGGCCGTCGCGCACGTAGATGTCCTGGCCGCAGCCAACGGCGCAGTATGGGCAGATGGACTTCACGACCTTGTCGGCCACCGCGACCCGCGGCGTGAGGTTGCGCGTGCGCCGGCTCTTGGCGGCAGCGCCGCGCCCGGTTTTGTCCGCCCCGGTCAGCTGGCGGTAGACCGGCCACGACTCGATCCAGTCAAGGGCGCCCAAGTTAGCCCTCCTTCGCGCCTGACCTCGGCCGACGAAACAAGAACCCAAGCTAGATGCTAAACGGCTGCCGCGCCCGAACCACAAGCGGGTACGCGCCCATGCCGTTTCCATGATCATGGTACCTTGCCCGCGCATGTGACGGGTTAGGTACCACGATCAAGAAGTCATGGGCCGGTGCGCGCGTTTTCCATCACTGGTACTGCTGCGCGCACTGGTACTGCTGCGCGGCGGCGGACCGGCCAGACGGTCGCGGCGATGAGGATCAGCGAGAGCCCGAACAGCCAGCCGCCTCAATGAGCTGGAAGTGCCAATACCGGCGCATCCAGCTGGTCAGGCGGGCAGGCGGAACTCCGCATAGACCGCACGATGGTCACTGCCAGGCAGCGGGTGCACCGACGTCGCGAGCACGGCACATCGTGAATCCACCAGGACGTGATCGATCGTGAGGATCGCGGGCCTCCCCCACGGCCCCCACGTCGGCACCAGCCCGTTGCCCGTCTGGCAGGCCGCGTCGGCGTGGCCGAGCCGCAGCAGCCGCCGGAACTGCGCATGATCGACTGTTGCGTTGAAGTCCCCTGCCAGCACCCGCGGCGGATCGGCGGCAGGCGGCAGGACAGCTAGCTCCGCCCGCCATCTCGCCACCCGCCGCCGCGATGACCGCAGCACGGCGGACGGCGACGGGGCAGGCGGGGACGGATGGACACAGACCAGATCCACGCCTTGCCCGGCAGGCAGCTCAAGCCGGGCTGTGGGCTGGGCCACTGAGATATCTGTCAGGGGCAGTCCGCTGGTCAGCCGCAGCCTCGCATAGATGCCAGAACCACGCGAACCGCAGCCACTCGTGTCGGTCGCCTCGTGCGGCAACAGATCGCTCAGCCCTGCCTGCTTCAGCTGAGTGACCGCGGCGTCGGTGAGTTCCTGGAGGAAGAGCACATCGACGTCCTTCCGCCGCACGAGGCCGACGACCGTCTCCGCCGATGCCCGCCCGGCCAGCAGGTTCGCGGTGAGAACGCGAAGCACCGGCCCGCGAGCCCGCGGCTGCGGGCGCTTGATCGCACGCGGAAATACCACCGCGGCCAGCGTCACACCGGCAAGGGCGGTGGCCGATGCCACGCCCTTGCGCCGCAACGGCAGCGAACCGGCCAGCGCGGCCGCCGCGACGTGTGGCGTGAAAGAAAGCGCGGGCACCGCGGCAGCCTCGAGGCTGCGGAATCGATCGGCGCCCGCCAGCCGGACAACCGCCCACGCTGCTAGCCCGCCGGCGGCGGTCCAGGAAACCTGCTTCATGCCTCCCCGATCGACGTCTCGCCCTTTCAGACACTACGGCCGGGGCAGCATTGCCAGGTACCTCAACACGCGACGGCGACGTGCCGCACCCATGCAGGCAAGAGGATGGCCGGCAGGCAAGAGGATGGCCGGCAGGCAAGAAGATGGCCGGCAGGCAAGAAGGAAGATGGCCGGCAGGCAAGAAGATGGCGGGCAAGCGAGGGCAAGCGAGAAGATGGCCGGCATGATGGTCGGCATGCGAGAGTCCGTGCGCAGCCTGTCCTCGCTGGCGAGCGAGATCCTGGCGGCACCTCGGTTGCGGGCCGTCCGACTGGTCGCGGTGGACGGCCGGGCCGGCGCAGGAAAGTCAACAGTGGCACGAGCGCTCGCCGCAGCATGCGGCGGCATGCCGGTGATCAGGGTGGACGATTTCCTGTACTGGCGGGATATCGAAGGCTGGTGGCCCCGGCTGGAACGCGAGGCGCTGCGTCCCCTGCTGGCCGGCTCCCCCGCCCGGTTTCGGGTCCGCGACTGGGCTAATGACCCGCTGGGCCGCGGTCTGAACGGCTGGGCCGAGGTCGCCACCGCCCACGTGATAATCGTCGAGGGCGTGACCTCGTCCCGCCAGGCCATCGCCGCCGACCTGACCATGTCCTTGTGGGTTGAGACTCCACCCAGCGAGCGGTTGCGGCGCGGGATCGCCAGGGAGGGCGAGCATCGCCGATCACTTTGGCTGGAGTGGATGGCGCTTGAGGACGACTTCTTTGGCCGCGACGGCGCGCCGGCGCGAGCCGATTACATCCTCTGCGGGCAGCCCTCCCGGGCATACGACCGGGCCACCGAAGTCGTCATCCTCGACGCGTCAGCAGCTGACTGACCGCGATCACCCCCCTGCGTCACAACTTATGGCGGTAATACCCGGTCGTACTGCACATGTTGAAGACGGCGATCTTACTACCCCAAGCGATCTTCGAGCGGTCCCCAGGCGAGCCAGGGAACTCGGCATGAGCCGCTCTGAATTCCTTGCCCGCACCGCCCAGGTGTACCTGGACGAGCAGGATGCACGCCCGGTGACGCAGCAGATCGATGCGGCACTCCGGGGCGCCGGCGCCGACGAGTCCGGCCCGGAAGCCGGCGCCGTTGGCAGCCGGCGGCTGGCTGACGGGCGCGACTGGTGATTCCACGCGGGGCCACGGGTCCGGCGCCGGCGTAGGCTGCGATATGAGGAGGCCGCTATGGGATTCCAGCACATCCTGGTCGAGCGGTCGGGCGAGTTCGCCACTGTCACGATGAACAGGCCGCTGCGGCGCAACGCCCTGTCGCTGCAGCACATGCGCGAGCTGATCGCAGCGTTCCGTGACATCGGGGACAGTGATGCCCTGGGCATCGTCCTGGCCGGCAACGGCCCGGTGTTCAGCGCCGGCCACGATTTCGCCGATGTCGCCGATGCCGACCTGTCGGCGGTTCGCTCGTTGCTTGCCACATGCACCGACCTGATGACGCTCATCCAGCAGGTGCCACAGCCGGTGGTGGCGCGGGTGCATGGGCTCGCCACGGCGGCCGGCTGCCAGCTGGTCGCAAGCGCCGACCTCGCCGTCGCAAGTGAGAACGCAGGCTTCGCCGCTCCCGGCGGCAGGGGCGGCTGGTTCTGCCACACCCCGATGGTGGCGATCGCCAGGAACGTCGGCAGGAAACGGGCGACGGAGATGGCCCTGTCGGGCGACGTAATCGACGCCCGAACCGCGCTCGACTGGGGACTGGTCAACCGCGTGGTCCCGGCTGGGCAACTCGACTCCGGGGTGCAGGACCTCCTTGAGCGCGTCACGCGGGGCTCCGCGGAGAGTAAAGGCATTGGCAAACAGGCGCTCTACGCCCAGATAGACCTCGACCAGCCGAAGGCGTACGCCTACGCGGTCGAGGTGATGGCCGCGACAAGTCAGCTACCTGAGGCGCGAGAGGGAATGCGGGCTTTTCTCGACAAGCGAAAGCCTCAGTGGCACCACGGGCGCCTCTGAAGAGGCTGCCCCCCGCCTGCCGGGTCCGGCGGCGGCTTGATTCTTTCCCGCCAAGCACATGTTCTACGGCGGTAGCGGTGGGAATGTAGTGGAAAGAGAGGTGCGGCGTCGCGAGTCCAGTTTGCCCGACTTCGACATCGGGGAAGGCGCCATCGCCGTTGACCGGAGGAGCGAGTGATCAGATGCGACTTCTGCTGATCGGTGCTCCAGGCTCCGGCAAGGGAACACAGGCCGAGCGGCTCGCCGGGCGGTACGGCATCGCGCATATCTCCAGCGGCGACCTGTTGCGCAGGCACGTCAGGGACCAGACGTCGCTCGGACGGCGGGTCAAGTCGTATGTCGCCAACGGCGACTTGGTGCCCGACAGCCTCGTCATGGACATTCTCCGCAAACCCGTCGTGGCCGCGGCAGCCGGTTATGTCCTCGACGGATTCCCGCGCACCGTCGAACAGGCGGAGGCCGCCTACGCCGTGGTCCAACCGCTCGGGGCCGAGGTGCAGGCCGCGATCCACCTTGAGGTCCCCCGCGAGGAGCTAGTGCGCCGGCTGCTTGCCCGCGGCCGAGGCTCAGACGACACCCGAGCTGTGATAGAGCACCGTTTGCAGGTGTACATGGAAAAGACGGTGCCCTTGCTCGGGTACTACGCAGGCCGAGAATGGATGTTCACCGTCGACGGTACCCAGTCGATTGATGCCGTCCACCAGGACATCGTGGGGCGCATCCAACGGCTCGCCGCACTTCGCTCGTGGACCTGACAGGGCGCCGGCCAGCCTGATCGTCGCAGCGTCCAAGGTTCTCACGCCAGCCCGAGCTCGTAGTACCTAAGGCCGCCGTCCCCGTTCACCAGGTTGACACCGACGAACACCAAGATCGTGAGCAAGACCGTCTCGACGACACTGCAGTACCTGGCAGAGCAGATGGGCGAGCATGTCCGGGCCCGGCTGAGGGGGCCTCCGGCAGCCCGCCGATCCGCGGCCCCCCGGCTGCAAGCGACGCCAGCCAGCAGAACGCGTAGCGCTGGGCGCCCGTAGATCTTGGTGGATGCGGGCGGTGCTCCAGGCGGCGATCCGGCAAGGCGGAGGAGGAGCCGATAGTGGAACCATCAGCGACGACTACAACGCCGTCGGTCGCCGTCTGGGGTCGTGGGCGGCACCCGCGCGCCGCCAAAGATCTGCGGGACGCCCTCTAGCCAGCGGCAGCGGCCTCATCTGCCACCGCCTGCCGGTAGAGTCGCTGAACCGCATCACCCAGGTAGGAGCTGTAGGAAATGGCCGGGGTGCTGCCGCCCTCCTGGTACCCGCCGATCACCCCAACGATGGTGCCGGTCCGCGTCCGCGAGTCGAAGTGTGTGACCCACGGGCTGCCACTGGTGCCGCCGGTGAACCCGCCGCATTCGAACCGCAGCTGAGCGGCGCTTTGCCGTGAGGTCCAGTTGCTGCAGGTGATCGGGGCGTCAGCGCTGGCCGGGTAACCGGTGACCCGGACCAGGTGACGGTATCCGGAGTCGATGCCGAGCTGGTTGGCGCCCAGCACGTCCTCGATATTGGTCCCATCGTCTTGCTTGAGCACGACGAAGCCGACGTCAAAGTCCGGATCGGACGAACTTGTCCACTGCGGTGCGACCAGCAGCTGGGCAGGTGTCCACATGCCAAACGGCGCCTGGCCGTCACGGTAGCCGGGGACGAACACGATGTCCTGGCGGTAACTGCCGCCCTTCCCGCTGTTGATGCAGTGCGCGGCGGTGATCAAGAGGTCGCGGCCCGGGCTCGCGACCACGCTCGCGGTGCAGTAGTGGTCACCGCCGACATCATGGACAAAAAGCGCCCCGACGCGCACGGCCAGCAGAGCCGGGCGCGCGTTCGCCTGTTTTCCTGGCCGGTACCCCAGCAGACCCAACGGCTTGGCGCCAAGCAATCTGGACCGGGTCCAGTAACCGGTCAGCCCGCCACCGGCAAGGTGCGGACGGCGTGCCGCTGGCGCCGATGAGCAGCCGCCAGCCACGACCACCACGATCGCGGCGGCCAGCACAGGAAGCTTCATCCCCGCCCTCATGCAGTCCGGCCCGCTAACCCTCCGTGTTCGTGCCCGCAGTAGTACCGTGTTGGTGGTGCGCTAGTGCCGTGTCAGTTAGTGCCGTCCCTCACGTTCTTTGGCTTCCCCGCTGCGTCCGAAACCTGTCCACAGGACAGCCCCGTTCGGGCGCGCCGGACAGTCAGCCCATGGATTTGGCGCCGTCCAAGGACTCCCTGATGATGTCGGCGTGGCCAGCGTGCTGGGCGGTTTCCGCGATCACATGCAGCAGCACCCTGCGCGCTGACCAACGGGCGCCCGGTTCGAACCAAGGAGCCTCGGGTAGGGGGTGATCGGCGTCCAAGTCGGGGAGCGTCGCGAGGAGCGCGTCGGTCCTGCGCGCGACGTGCTCGTATTCCTTCAGCAGCCCAGCTAGCGTCTCCCCGGCCAGCATCTGGAAGCCGCCCGCCCACTCGCTCGCATTCGCCTCGTCTGAGCCGCCCATGGCCGAGGGACCATTGAGGATGAAATTGATCCATTGCTGCTCGGTGAGGGTTATGTGCTTTATCAGCCCGCCGAGGCAGAGTTGGCTAATGGTGGTGCGCTGCGCGGCCTGCTCGTCGGTGAGACCACGGACGGCGTAACGCAGGAAGTAACGCTGTTTGACCAGCGCCCGCACCAGGTCTGCGCGCTCGCCGGCCACGGATCCCGATTCGCTCATGACGCCTGCCTTCCATCGGATGCTTGCACCGGAACGCTACGGCCAGGGACTGACAATCCGGGCGTGGTGTGGCTGCTGCGAGCCCCTCAGGGACCGTCCGCGCATGCAGCACGGCGCACGGACCAGCCTGTTCGACCGCGCCGCCGAGGTCGATGAGCTCTACGCGCCTTGTCAGCGGCTGCTCGCGGGCGAGGTGAAACGGCTGACAGTAAGACTTCCAGATATCTGGGAACTGCGGCAGATTCGTTGACCAGGGCGTGCCGCTCGCCGCATTCTCGTCAGACAAGCCAGGCCTCCATGGTCCGATGCGTAGCTCAAGGAGTGTGTCGTGTCGCGATGGCCAACCGTATTGACCACTCCCCGCCGTGAACGGCGGGGATTCCGGGGCTCACGCCCAGGAGTTCCTGCTTCGCAGCCGACTGCGGACGGGTGTCCCGTGCCGTCTGACATCAGCTCCACAGGCATCAGCACCGGTTCCGGCGCCTACGGCAAGACCTGCCGCCAAGCGGCGCCGGGCCAGGTTCCGTTCCCGGCGGGCCAGGCTAGGCGGGTTCGCGATCTTCACCCCGTCCGAGGTGACCGCAAAGTCCTTGATGCCCAGGTCCACCCCGACAACGGCGCCCGTCGCGGGGGACTGCCCCGGGTCAGCCGCGTCAATGGCGAGGCATACATACCAGCGGCCACATGGTTCCCGGGAGATGGTCACCGTCGTCGGGTCGAGGGTGGCCGGGTCGACGGCGAGGCATACATACCAGCGGCCACATGGTTCCCCGGAGACGGTCACCGTCGTCGGGTCGAGGGTGGCCGGGTCGATCTCCGGCCACGACCACACGAACGCCAGCGGCGCGCCGGTCTTGGCCAGCCACAGCGCCGCGTTCTTCATCCGGAACGCGCTGCGGGTGTAGGTCGCGGACTGGCGCCCCTGACGGGACTTGAACCTCGGATACCTGGCCCGCTTCGCGAAGAACGCGCTGAAAGCGCGCCGTACGCCATTCCTCCCCAGCCTGAACGCCGGGGCTTCCTGGCGAGGTCCGGGTGAGATGGCCGACCGCCCGCTCCGTCCCCCGATGCCGTCACGCAGCCGCAAGCGCTGGGCAGTGGTGGCCGGCATCGCTGGGCTATGGCTGATTCTGCTTGGCGCCACTCACTCCATCGTCGCTAGCACGGCGCTGCTCGTGCTGGTCGCGGCTCTTGCCGTAGGGAGCCTTCGCACCCTTCGGCACCTGGGTATCGACCGTGATCATCCATGGATTCAGCGCGCGGCCACCCGGCCGTGGCGCGATGGAAATGAAGTGCTGCAATTGGCGTTGCGGCACGTGCCTGAGGTGTTTGTCGTCACCCCGAGCGGGTCGCTGCTAGCGCCGAACCTTGTCGAGCTGCGGATGAATCCCGCCGATGTGGCGTCACTGACCGAGATGATGGAGCTGGAAGTAATCAACTCCAGCGCCAGCGAACTGTACGAAACCAAGGTGGCCGCGCACGCCGCTCGCCTCGCAAGCCCCGGCCCCGTCGATGTGAGCATCGTCGCCGACCCCGCGGTGCCGGTCGGCCGGTACCGCCTCAAGCAGGCCAGGCGAGCCAGTTTCGGGCATGCGGCTGACGATGTAGCGGCTCCTCGCCGCGACGGGCGCGGCCATGGTGCTCAATCGGTGGCACCGACCCTCGTCAGGGACGTCATGACCGTCGAAGCGCCCCGTGGTGCGCCGCTGCTGCGGCTGTTGACCAACGATTGCGTTGCGGAGACCCGCGTTAGCGGGGCCCGCGCGGGCCGGGGCAGCGAAGTGGAGCTGCCGCTGCCGGACGAGCCCACCGTATCGAGGGTGCATGCCGAGTTCACCTTCACAGAGGGTCAGTGGCGGATCACCAGTTTGGGTCGCAACGGCGTGCTGGTGAACGAGATGCGCGTCATTGACGAGCACGCTCTGCGCGACGGCGATTTGATCAGGTGGGGGCCCCATCCCGACGCGCTCGTGTCGAGGGTCGAGGTCGGCTGATGGTTCTCACCCTCAGCCGAGGCAGCCGATCCGCAGCGATCCTGAACTACGCTGGCGGCTGTGTTGGCAGTGGTCGCTCTGTCGGTTCTGTCGGTTCTGTCGGTTCTGTTGGCTCTGTTGCCGACAAGGCTGGCGCTGTTGCCGACAAGGCTGGCTCTGTTGCCAACCAGGCTGGCCCTGTTGCCGACTAGGCGGCCTCATCGGGCGGTGGGGAATTGGCGACAGCACGACTCGTAATCTGGTCCCCCAAGCTGGGCGAAGAGCTTGACTGCCCGATCGATGAGATCACCTGGATTGACCGGCGCCTGCTCAGTGCGGGCAACGACCCCACGCTGCACCGGTCACCGCGCTGCGCCGGCGTTCGCTATGTGGACCGGGGGTGGGAGCTGTTCAGCCACGACACGAGCCACGAGGTGTACGTCGCGCCGGTCGTCCACGAGGCCTGCTTTGACCACCAGAAGGTGCAGGCCGCCGCTGCGGCCGTGCTGGCGGTGGCACGGGGCAGGCTCCAACCGTACCCCGTGCGGCTCGATAACGGCTCGTGCCTCGTCAGCGTGGGGAATTGGGTCGTGATGCTGGATGTTGATGGCCCCGACCATCTCGGCGGCAGCCCGGGCGCGGCCGATAACGAGACTGTTACCCAAGAGCACCGTAGCCGCGCAAACGAGTCATCTGCGCGCGGCCGCCGAGCCCGGCCACTGCCCGACGCGGTGCCGAGGGTTCGTGCCTACTTCAAGCGCAAGACCCTGGCCCGCATGGCGATCGCGTACTACTACCAGGAGTTCGTTGTCGGCGCGGTCGGCCCTCAGACCGTGCCGATGATCGAGGTCGCCACCGCATTGGACCTGACCGGAGACGCGGCGGTTTCTGAGTACAAGAAGGAACTTCAGCGCCTCACCTGGAACGAGCAGGGCCACCAGCGCGAGCTTGCGGAATTTCTGATCGCCAGCGGCCTGATCAGCAGCGCGGATGTCGAACTCGCCAGGAGGATAGCGGCCGATAACGAGCGCAGCGGCAAGGCTAAGGCGGCGCGGGCGCGGCTGCGGTACCGGCAGCACAAGCGCCATGACCCAAGAGCTCCCCGCGCCTTCGAGATTCCCGGCTCAGGGCGCAGCACCGGTCATCCAACGGGCTCTTAGCATGACCCGGGGGCTGAATGCCGGTCACCCTGCCATGAAACGATCCGGCCGGTAAGGCGCGAGCTCGGTGGCCGCCGCGCCGCCGACGAGCTCGGCGGTAATGAGTTGCGCCAGGTGCGCGCCGAGGGTCACCCCACTGTGCGTCACCGCCACGTAGAGCCCGCGTGCACCCGGTAGCCAGCCCACGATGGACTGGCCGTCCGCCGGCATCGGGCGTACGCAGACGCGGTGACCGACGACACCGGCGTCTTGGAGGCCGCGGACCGCCTGCCGCGCTCGGCGCAGCAACTGCTGCGCCCAGCGCCGCAGCCCGGCCTCGGGAGTGTGCAAATCCACGGCGGCGTCCGGCGCTTCAAGATGCACCAGCCCCTCAGAATGGGGCCGCAGGTACACCTCGGGCGCGTGCACCACACGCACCGGACCGGGCGCCCTTACCGGCCCCACATGTACCACGAGCCCGGGCGCTGTCGCCCCGGCCGCCGCCCACGGCACCAGCGGGACCGGGCATGCCGCGGCGGCCAGCGCGACCAGCCCAGGAACCCACCGGCCAGCGCAGCACACCACCGCATCCGCCGGTATGACGTCGCCAGCGGCGGTCCGCACCGCCCGCACCACACCACTGGGAGCGTCCAAGCCGACCACGCGCCCCGGCTCGCCGGTCGCCACCGTGGCCCCGTGCTGGGCAGCCAGCCTGGTCAGCTGCCTGATCAGCGGCGTCGTGAGCAGATAGCCCTCCTCAGGAAACCACGCGACCTCAGGCGCGGGCTCGGCCAGCCGTAGCGACGGCTCAAGCCCAGCCGCCTCGGCGGCGTCAACAAGGCGTGCCTGGTACCCCCACCCAGCGAGCCGGCGGACCCGCGCGGCGAGCTGGGCGCGCCCGGCGCTGGTCGCCGCCCACTCGATGTTCCCGGTCCCCCGGTACCATGCCGAGCCGCCGAGGCTCGCAGAAAGCCGCGCCCACGCCCGCATCCCGGCGTGATTGAGGTCGTGGTAGGCGCGAGGCATCTTGTCGTTCGCGTTCAGCCAGGCAAAGCTCGACCTAGTGGCGGCGTCGCCCGGCTGGGCCTGCTCCAAGAGCGTCACCTCGACGCCCGCCTCGGCCAGCCGGGCCGCCACGCACGCACCCAGCACCCCGGCGCCGATGACCGCGCACCGGCGTGGCCGGAGGGCCTCCTCAGCACGCATCCAATCGCCCCTCACAGCGGCGGCAACGGGTCGGCAGGAAACGCAACGATACCGCCTAACCCATCGCTTCACACCGCCGGTGCTGGTCAGCGAGTGGTTGGCCGGCGACGGTGGCGGGATGGCCGGCCCGGCGCGGCCGTAACCGGCGCCAGCGGTAGCCGGGAGGGAGGCTTGACCTCCTCCAGCCGCAGGTAGGTCACCAGCCGCTGCCCGCCCCGCGTGGCCAGCGACGCCAGCACCTGCTGCAGTTCGGCGACATCACGGGCCACGACGGTGAGCAGATAGTCCGTCTCGCCGGCGACGTTGTCCGCTGCGATGATCTGCGGCAGCGCGAGGACCCGCTCCTCGAAGATGCGGCTCGGGCGAGGGTCATGGCGCGCGAGCGTTGCCGTTACAAACATCTCCAAGGGAGCCCGGCGGCGGCCGGATCGAGCCGGGCACTGATGACGCGGATCACACCCGACTCCTTTAGCCAGCGGACCCGGTGCAACGTGGCCGCCGGGGAGAGCCCCACGAGCCGGGCAAGTCGACGTTCGTACGGTCCGCGTCCGCCTGAAGCGCGTTAAGCAGCTGGATGTCAACTTCATCAAGGTTAACTGCCATATAGCGATACGTTATATGGCCTCTGCACCTTAACGGCGATTTCTACGCAGGCATGGCGTGACGATGGCTCCATGAACTCCGACCGCCGTCCCGCCGTCGCGGCGCTCATCGCCGCTGGGGTGTTGTGGGTCACGACCGACGACGAAACCGGCAGGCCCGCCGATGCCGACAGCGTGCGCGCCGCGCTGGCCGGCGCCAGCCGGTAGAGGCGCTCGTCAGCTACTTCGCGGCTGCCGAGTCCGGGCGCGGTCTCGCCCCGTGATGGGCCGATCAGGGTGGGAAGTCAGCGCTCGGGCGGCGTCAGTCCGCGCGCGAGGACGTTGAGCAGGTCGTCGAGCACATCCGCGGGGATGTGGCCTCCCCCCGTCCATTCGGCCCAGCGCATGCCGATCGTGTAGCCGAGGCCCGCGTACACGTAGGCGATGACCTCGGGATCGTAGTGGGCGTCGATCTCGCCGGAAAGCTGCGCGCGGCGGACGCCGCGCGCGTAGCGGCGGGTCAGGCTCTGGTAATAGTCCTGGAACAGGCCGGGTACGACGAATTCCGATTCGCGCACGATCCGGTAGATCCACGGGCGCTCGGAAAGCATGTCGAAGAAGGCGCGGAAGGCTGCCCGTTCGACCGCGCGCTGGGTGCCATCGGTCTGCTCGATCGCCGCCCGCATCGCGGCTCGGGCGTCGGCGTTTATCCGCAGGACGACGGCGGAGAAGAGCTCCGATTTGGAGCCGTAGTGCGCATAGAAGCTACCGGTCGCGATGCCCGCACGTGCGCATACGTCGGCGACGGTGCTGCCGCGATAGGTGCGCTCACCGAAGATCTGCTCTGCGGCGTCGAGCAGGCGCTGTGCTCGCGGCCGGTCATCCCGCGCTACGGCTCGCCTGTTGGCCTCCGCGGTCATGCTCGGTACTCCAGTCCTGGACGCCCGCCGCCGGGCCACCCGTGCGGGCCAGTGCTGCGCGGCCCGGCGGCGGGCGCCGTGTCATGGCGAGGGAATCCCGCTCGCGGGCGCCGCCGGCTGGCCTCCGGAGTAGGTGGTTATCGCGCCGGTTTGGGTCGTGTCCGTGGTCACGACCGGCCCCTGGGCGACGATCACCCCATTCTTGATGACACCGACGTACCCGCCAGTCATGCCGGAATGGTCGCTGCTCGAGAAGGCGAAGGGCGCGCTGGCCGGCCCTTGCGGCAGGCCGGCTGTTATCGCCGCGGTCAGGCTTGACCTGGTGGGGTTCTTGCCCGCCTTGAGCATCGACTGCACGAACGTGTAGGCGACGGCCTCGCCGTAGAGCACGTTGAAGTCAAACGGCGCCTTCGGGTCGTAGGTGTCGTGCACCTTCTTGAACAGCGCGATCCAGCTGTTCGTCGTGTCACCGAGCGAGGGCAGGTAACCGTCGGTGATGATCCCGGTGGTCAGCGCATTGCCCGACACGGTCGCGCCGCCCTGTTTGGCGTAGGCCTCGACCAGCCCGCCGAGCGTTATCGGGTCGGCCCCCACGTTGCTGACGACCAATGTCGGGTTGTAGCCGAGCTTGAGCGCGTTGAGCTTGAGCAGCGCGGTGAAGGCCGTGACCGAGAAGGATACGATGACCTGCGCCCCGGCCGCTTTCAGCGCCGTCACCTGCGGGCCGATGTTGACGTTGGTCGGCTGGTAACTCTGCCTGCTGACGACCATGCTGGACGGGATCTCGTCGTCCAGTCCCTTGACGCCATCCTGACCGAACTCGTCGTCCTGGTAGAAGTAACCGACCTTCTTGCCCTTGAAATGCTGCGCGACGTACTGGCCGAGGATCTTGCCCTCACGCACGTAGTCGAGCTGCCAGCCGAACGTCCACGGGTATTTCTGCGTGTTGTTCCAGCACTCGCAGCCGGAGGCGACGAACACGTCGGGCACCTTCTGGGCGTTGAGGAAGTCCACGACGGCCAGGTGGGTCGGCGTGCCGAGGCCGTTGAAAATCGCGAACACCCCGTTCTGCAGGACAAGCTGCCGCACCACTGATGAGGTCTTGGAGGGGTCGTACGCGTCGTCGAGGTACTTGTAGACGATCTTGCGCCCGTTGATCCCGCCCTGTGCGTTGACGTAACTGAAATAGGCGTTGGACGCCGGGGCGATCTCGCTGTAGCCGGGCGCCGCCACGCCAGTGAGCGGCTGGTGGCTGCCGATGAGGATCTGAGTCTTGGTGATGCCTGGCGCCGACGCGCCGCTCGAGCTACTGCTACTTCCGCTAGAGCCGCCGCACGCGGCAGCCGTTATGGCTACTGCCGTCGCCACCGCGCAGAACGCAGCGGCGCGGGACAGCCGCGACCGGTGGGATTTTTTCATCTGGGACCTTCCTCCTGATGTTCTCTGGCCGTGGCGCTCCCGTCCGGGAAGCCGGTGGCCGGTGGGTTGCGCGGAGAGTGCGCGCTACTGCGCCGTGTGCCCATGAGGAAGGCACCAAGCTGGCGAACCCCGCCCTGGATACCGTTGGGGAACGCCAGCATGACCGCGATGAGCGCGACGCCGTAGACGACAATCGGGATGTTGGACCCAGCCGAGCTCGACAGGCCATGGCTGGTCGCCACGTCCGTGGCGTAGGTGGGCAGGAAGACGAGCACGAGGCTGCCCCATACCGCGCCGGCCAGGCTGCCAAGGCCGCCGACCACGGCGGCGGTGAGCAATCCGATGGACAGCGCCAGCGTGAACGAGGTTGGCGCGACGAGCCCCGTGGTGATGGCGAGCAGCGCGCCACCGAGACCGGCGGTTGCGGCGCTGACGACGAAGGCGAGCACGCGCAGGCGGCCCACGTTCAGGCCGGCCAGCGCGGCCGCCACCTCGTCGTCGCGTACCGCGCGCCAGCTTCTGCCGATCCTGCTCGAGGCGAGGTTGGCGAGCAGGACGAGGGTCACGATCGCCGTCGCGCAGGTGATCCATGCCTGCCAGCGGGTGAGCGGGAACGTGGTGCCGAGGCCGGAAGGCACCGTTATGTTCACGCTCAGGCCTTGGTCGCCGCCGAGCAGGCCCACGTAGCGGTTGGCGAGTGACGGCAGGGCGACCGCGAAGATAAGGGTGGTGCCGGCCAGGTATGGTCCGCGTAGCCTGGCCGCCGCGACCCCGAGAATCCCGCCGACCAGCGCTGTCGCGGCCGCGGCCACGAGGAAGACGACGGGTAGCGGCCAGTTCAGGTGAATGATCAGCAGCGCGGCAACGTATGCGCCGACCGCCATGAAGGCGCCATTGCCGATCGAGATCTGCCCGCTCAGTCCGATGAGGAAGGTCAAGCCGGCGACCGCGACGACATATACGGCGACCTCCGCGATCTGGTAGTCGCGGAAAGTGCTCGACACGTTGATCAGCGCGAGCAGGATCACGGCGAGGATGACCGCGCCGAGCACGTGCCGCCACAGCGGTCGCAGCGGGCGGGCGCCGCGTTCGGTCCGCCGGTCGGTCAGGCGATCGATCATTGTCACACCCGCCGCGTCGTGGTCGCGGACAACAGGCCAGCCGGCCGGACCATCAGCACCGCGACGAGCAGCAGCAGCGCGAAGATGGTGACCAGGTCCGAGCCGAGATAGCCGCCGACGTAGTTGAGCACGATGCCGAGGACGAGCCCGCCGACCACGGCGCCGATGGGGCTGTCGAGTCCGCCGAGCACAGCGGCCGTGAAGCCGAGCACGAAGATCGAGTCCATGCTGTTGGGGTACAAGAACGTCGACGGTGAGACCAGCACACCCGCGAGCGCGCCGATCAGCCCCGCGAGCGCCCAGCCGAGGGTGAGCACACGGCCGACCCTGACGCCGAGCAGGCGGGCGACCGCGGGCTCAAAGGCCGCGGCCCGCATCCGCAGGCCGACCGGCGTGTACCTGAAAAGAGCTGCGAGCAGCAACGCGGCGACAAGCACCGAGCCGGTGACGAACAGGTCGTTGCGCGACAGGTCGATGTGACTGGAACCCACCTTGAACCCGGTGATGGACAGAGCCGCGGGAAACGAACGGAACTGGCCGCCGTAGATGATGCCAGCTAGGCCCTCGAGGAACACGAGCAGGCCAATGGTCACGATCACGGCGTTGAGCGGCCCTTTGTTCTCTACCGGCCTGATGACCACACGTTCGATGACCGCGCCGAGGACGAAGCCGACGCCGAGCGCGGCGGCGAATCCGGCCCAGTAGGAGCCGGTGGCCTGGACGACGGACAGGGCGATGAAGG
Organism: Streptosporangiaceae bacterium; assembly: GCA_035517695.1. Taxonomy (GTDB): domain Bacteria; phylum Actinomycetota; class Actinomycetes; order Streptosporangiales; family Streptosporangiaceae; genus DATFVJ01. The sequence continues at coordinate 32,181 of DATIYI010000253.1, read as the reverse complement.
TCGTGAGCATGGCCATCCCGCCCTGCGCGTAGTTCAGGAGCCTGGTGGCCCGCCAGATCAGGACGAGCGACAGCCCGATCGCGGCGTACACCATCCCGAAGCTGATCCCGCCGAGCGTGAAGGAGATGAACTCGCGCAACCTTGACACCTCTTTTCAGCGGCTCGGCCGTCAAAAGCCCAGGTAGTGGTGGCGGAGGGCGGCGTCGGCGGCGAGCGTCCGCGGATCAGCGACCGCGACAACGCGTCCCAGGTTGAGCACGACGCCCTGGTCGGCGATGGCCAGCGCACTGCGCGCGTTCTGCTCCACGAGCAGCACCGTCAGCCCGGTGTTGTCGCGGAGCCCGCGTACCACTTGCATCAAGGATGCGACGACCTTGGGCGCGAGGCCGAGTGACGGCTCGTCGAGCAGCAGGAGCTTCGGCCGGGCCATCAGGGCCCGGCCAATCACCAGCATCTGCCGCTCGCCGCCGGACAGCGTGGCCGCGAGCTTGCGGCTGCGCGCCGCGAGGGGCGGGAATAGCTCGTAGGCGCTGGCCAGCGCGGCGGCGCGGTCCCCGCGGTCGCGCCGCCAGAGAGCGCCCAACCGAAGGTTCTCCTCCACCGTCAGTTCCGCGATCACGCCGCGTCCCTCTGGGACGTGCGCCACCCCGGCCCTGACGATGTCTTCAGGCCGACGTCCAGTCAGGTCCGCACCCGCCACGCTGACCCGCCCGCGGCGGGGCCCGATGAGCCCGCTGACCGCGCGGAGCAGCGTTGTCTTGCCCGCGCCGTTGGCACCGAGCACCGCGGTGATCGTCGCCCGCGGTACCGCCAGCGAAACCCCGTGCAGGACGAGAATCCCGTCATATCCGGCGCTGAGGCCCTCGACCATGAGCATGTCGGCGTCCGTGCCCGTGCCCGTGCCCGCGTCAGGCATCGCTTGCGCCCGCGCCGCCCGCCCCGCCCGCCCCTTCGGTGCCGCCCCCGCTCGCCACGCCGAGGTAGGCGGCGGTGACGGCATCGTTGTTACGCACCTGATCCGGGGTGCCGCTCGCTATGACCTTGCCGAAGTCGAGGACGACGATGGTGTCGCAGACCGACATCATCAGGTCCATGTGATGCTCGATGACCACGACAGATGCCCGGGTCGCCAGGTTCCTGATGAGCCCGGCAAGCTCGGCGAGTTCGGCCTCGGAGAGCCCGCTGGCCGGCTCGTCGAGCAGGAGCAGCCGAGGGCGGGCAGCGAGCGCACGGGCCAGGGCGACCCGTTTGCGCATCCCGTAGGAAAGCTGATCCGGCATCCGGTCCGCGAGGCCGGCCGCCCCGACGTCGTGCAGCGCCTCCAGCGCGTGTTCTCGCAGCGCCGCCTCGTCCCGGTCCGACCGGGCCAGGCCGACCAGCGCGGAGGCGAACCCGGCGCGGGCCCGGCAGGTCGCGCCTGTCATCACGTTCTCGAGCACGGACAGGCGACTGAACAGGGCCACGCCCTGCAGGGTCCGCGCGATACCGAGTCCCGCAAGCCGGTGCGGGCGCAGCCGGCGCAGTGGCCTGTCGTCGAAGGAGATGCTGCCCGCCTGCGGCCGCACGAAGCCGCAGAGTACGTTGAGCAGGGTCGTCTTGCCCGCTCCGTTCGGGCCGATCACGCCGGCTACCTGGCACGGCTCGACGGTGAGCGACACCTCGTCGAGGGCGGTGAGGCCGCCAAATCGCACCGTCACACCGCGTACATCGAGGGCCACGGCCCGCGAAGCCAGGCTCTCTTGTCCAGGCGCCGTGTTCCCTGCCCGCTCGGCTGAATTATCATTCATCAGCCAAATTCCCGGTTCTAGTGGGGTTCGACCCAGTTGTATGAACCGTCATTCACACCTATCCGGGGCTTGTACGCAAGACCGCGCGGCGAGTCGCCGCCGAATCTTGCCCAAATTGAGACCGACCTCATCCCTAACGGCTCCGCGGGCCGCAACCTGCAGCGACGAGGGACCCTTTTCGTGGTGATAAAGATCCCAGCGACTGCGGGCAGGCAGGCCGACCAGCCCGCCCGTGGCTGAACGCCATCCGGCCGGACTCACACAGTGATGTTCCCTACCTGTGTTAGCTTGCCTGCGCTATCAGCCGGAATCTTCACCCGCTAACGGATCACGGGCCCGGGCTCACTCATCTCGTTGAGGTGTACCCGCCGCGTCGCCGGGATCCTGGCCGAACGCATAGGCGCGGACGAACCTCAGCAGGCGGGCATGCTGTTCGAGCAACCTGGCCGACAGCCCGGGACCTATCTCGCCCATCTCACCCAGATCGGTGCGCAGATCCGCGACCACCTCGGCCATCCCGGCCACGATGGCTTCGGCATCCGCGGCGCCCTCCAGGTCGCGATCGGCACGGTCGATCAACTCGGTGCGGACCAGCAGGTCAGCAATGTCCTGCGAGCAGCCGAGGCCGATCTCGATCAGGTCACTCCAGCGGCGGCACATTCTGCGCAGGCCGACAGTGGACCGGTAGCCGGCGAAGATGGACTCCCACTGGCGGGCAATGAACTCCTCCCACCCGAGAACGTCCACTTCCCCTGGATCGTGGTCATACACGCATTGTTCCAGTCACCATGCCAGTTCTCGTGGAACATGTTGTGCGCGAAGTCTCCCACGCCGAGCGCGACCTCACCACCTGCGACGACGCCCCCGCCGACAGCTACCAGCGACCCTCCGCCGATAATTGCGGCCGCGCCGACGCCTAGGGTACGGCGTGGAGACGACACCGCCGACAGCGGCGTTGTACCAGGATTCGCCTTGCCGCATGTCTGGTAGCTGGTCAGACCCGCGGCCACCGTAGCCACGATACTCCTTTCCTTCAGCTACTTCCGGCCAGGTCAATGACGCCAGCTTGATCGGCTGCCGGCACAGCTGAGTGTTGGTTTCCTCTGCGCCGTGATACCGGTCGTATGCGGCGCGCAGACTTCTGGGAGTGGGCCCGGTCAGCAGTTCGTGTTGCGACTCCCACCGAGTCGGTAGCGGCGTGCTGCCGATCGTGACGGCCCGCGGACGAGCGCGGGCACAGCGCGAGCCGCCACGGTCGGGTTACGCGGTGATCCGCTTCCCGCCGCTCCAGCCAGCGCGAGTAGCGGCGCTGCGACCCACCGAGCGTTGAGATCGCCTGAGCCCCCGTGCGCCACAGCCGCTGCGCCCGGGTCAAGGCTGTACATGTCGGGCCGACCAGGCTCGTGCGTCAGATCGGACACCCCCCAATGCCGCCTCGCCGAAGGCATCGAGATCGACGCGGAAGCCGTTCGCCATCGTGATCGCCGCTCCTGCTGACAACTTCGATGAATCACTATCGGTAATCCTGGCCTAGCCCGCGGGACCGCGGCCGGCCGGGCGCGGCGTTAGCTCCACAGGTTCGTGAGGCTCCGCTCCGTCTGCTGGTATGTGTCGTTCGCGGTCCCGATCACGGTGCCGAGCGACTGCAGCACGCTCGCCATGTGCTGTGCAGCCGCATCCCAGGTGGCCTTCGCCTGGGTATATGACGCGCGCGCCGCACCGGTCCACTGGGCCAGCGAACCATCTAGATTGCGCTGCAAATCGTTCAGCGTGCTGGTCAGCGCATTGAAGATCGACAGGAATCCGGACTCGGCCTGGGCCATCCCGCCGAAGTTGGCACTCGTGTACTCACTCACTGTCGTTTCCCTCCGTCCGCTCGGGCGGTGTCGGCTAGCTGAGCCGGCCCGCGGCCTTGTTGACGGTCTGTATCTGCTCCGCCTCGGTGGCCTGGTAGGTGGCGTGGGTCTGAACCACTTTCTGGTGCAGGGTGTTCATCGCGGTGAGCACCTTCCCCAGGTCGGTGTCGAACGCCTCGTAGACGTTGGCGAACGCGCTCGCCGCGGTCCCCCTCCAGTTGCCCATCAGCTCGGACTGGTGGCCGCCAAGCTGCTGCCGCAACGCTTTCACCTCGCTGTAGGCCTCATCGAGCTGGCCAGCTGCCGCGTTCATGGCGCCTGTCTCAACGGAAACCTCGCCTGCCATCGCTTACCTCCGTCATGTGTGCCTGATTACCTGCCGCGTGGCGGTCGCGCACAGCGGGCCGCAAACTGCGCGGCGGCCTTCGTGCGCTCAGCTGCTCCCGGGCCAGCCTGCGCAGAGGACGAAAAAGATCACCCAGCCGTCGTCGGTTACCGGTCTCGGTCCGGCATCTGCTGCCGCGCCGTTGACACAATTACGACCAAGACGAGCGAAGCGGTTCACTCCGCGTGCAGTTTTCCCCAGGGGCTGCCGCCGCGCGGCAGCGGCCGCTGGCCCGCTGATCTCCGGCCCTTGACGCTGATCACCTGATGAGGAGCCGGCGCGCCGTGGGCCTTGCCGACCGCCTTTATGGACCGCAGACAGCTCGCGGCCTCGTCATGGCTGCCGTCGGCTTGCCGTGCGATGCGACCCTGAGCGCGGAGGCGTAGCCGGCGCACTGTAGCCGGCGCACTGTATATCACCACGTAGGTCAGCGCGGCCTGCATCGCCCGACCGCCGTTCCCGTGCCCATCCCGGCTCCAGCCAGCTGAAGGAAGGGGCCAGCGGACTCGAACGTCGGCCGGTAACCGCAGGGTGATCGTTATGCGCAGTTCGCCGTGGCGGCCGATGCGGTCACGTGATAGACGTCGCCTGGATAGGCCGGTGCATCGGTGAGCTGGACGGACAGTGCGGACTCCACCTGCCAGCTGCCTTCCTGGACCCATTGGCCCTTCGCCGCTCGCTGGTTTATCTCGAAGTGGCCGATGCGCGCGTCAGGGGCGAGCGATTTGCCGTACACATCGTATTGGGCCGACCCGGACGACGTGTTGATGTCGGCGATGAAGATCTGTGCCGTGCAAATGGCCGGATGACCGACATGAAAGGTCCAGGTGAACGTGTCCTGCACAAGGCCCACAGTCCCGGTCTTCCGCGTCGCGATCGCCTGCCCGCGGCAATCGGGCAGGCCGCCGTTGACGCGGATCCAGCCGTCTCCGCCTTGGCTCCTGGTGCCGGTGATGGCGCTTGTCCGCTGCCTGGGGGGGCAGCCCACCCCGGTGAGCGCGGGGAACTGCGCCACTCCTGGCGCGCTCGTGCTTGGCGCCGAGCCGGCTGACGGCATCGCACGCCGTTGAAGCTGCGACGTCGCACGCGCGGACGGCGTAAGCCTGACGGCGCGGCCGAAATGCAAGAACATGAGGTAGCCGAGGCTGGCCACAGCCGCGACGACGGCGATCGCGGCGATGCCGGGGAAGGTTGTCCGCCACAGCCGCCGTCGGCCGGGCGGGGGACCCTGCCTCGGGTCCTGCGCATGGGCCGGCACGTACGGGAACTCTAGGCCCAGCTCGTTCGGGCCGTGGCCCGGGACAGGCGAGTGGACGGCGCACGGGGGCGCAGACCCAAATGGGCCCGGCCGGGGCCGCGTCAGGCTGGTGGAAGCCCGAGCCGGTCCGGCGGCTGACGGCCCGCCAGCTGTCGCCGCCCCGGATGGTGGCCAGACCCGATGGTCGGGCGCACCACGCGGCGCCCGGCGCGCAGGCTCCGGGGGTGGCAAGGAAGCGGTCACCAGCCGCAAACCGGGGTGATCTTCATGCCGGGGATCTGGTCGAAGATGTCGCAGCTGCTGATCATGGAAATCCAAGGGACTGAGCGGGCCGCCCCGCTGACGTTTGACTCGGATGAATGTTTCGCTTCGCGGTTATTACTGTGGGACAAGTACGGCAATGATGAGCCGAGCGGTTCAAGACTCCGCATGACGCTTTCGGGTACCTGCGGCCGTAAGCCAGCGACGTTGGTTCGTAGATCCGTTGGCCCTTAACGCTGATCACCTGTATGGGTATCCGCGCGCCGGAGGCGGCGCACCGCCTAGAGCTTGCGGCGGTGTAATGGCTGCGCCTTTGCTTGACGGTGATTTCACCGTGACGGGCGGGTCGCTGCAGGGCTTTCCGGATAGTGGCTAAGCGCTTGAACCGTTCGGCCGGTTGGCGTCGTATCAGTACGCGAGCGCCCATTACATCGCGGTGTGCGGCTCATTACGGATCCGCGAGCAACCAGGGGATCCCGCTGCGGTGGTGATCCGTGTTCGCGACCGACCGGCCTCGCGGGAGGGCGATCTGGTGGCTCAGGCTGCGGCCGGGATCGGTCGTGGCTAACGGCGGAGTCTGGTTGCGGGAGGAAGTCATGCGGCTGGCGCTGACTGCCCTGTCGCCCTTATTGAGGCAACGTCTCAACGTCATGGTCGAGGCCGAGGGAGCGACTGAAGTCGGGGAGATTGCCGCAGCGCTAGCGCGGCTCGCTGGACAGCCGGCTGCCGACCTGAGATCCGCTGCTAGCTCGGCTGTCGGCGCGACCGGTGGGCAGTTTCCCGGGCACGGCCGCAGCGGCCCGGCGTTGTTCGTGGACGGGTGTCCGGTCAGCCCGCGGCTGGCGCTGGCCGAGTCGCCGATCCGGCAGGGCTGCGTGGTCAGCGTGGGTGATCCGTCTGGCTGCCCCCCGGCGGAGCCGGGCGGGATCTTCGAAATCCGGGTGGCGGGCGGGCCTGCGGCCGGGAGGGTGCACGGGCTGAGCTATGGCCAGGCCGATATCGGGAGCGGGCCACTGGCGCACATCACCATCGACGACCCGAAGCTGCCCGAGTTCGCGCTGCGGCTGAGCGTGGACGCCGGGGACGAGGTAAGCGTCTGCCCGTTACGCGGCGCTGCTGTCCTGCTTGACCGCCGACCGGTCAGCGGACCGGTCATCTGGGTGCCCGGGGCGCAGCTCGCGGTGGGGTCCAGCCTGCTCGAGCTGGCCCGCTACGCGCCGCCGGACGCCGCGCTGCAACGATCCTGCGATGGCGCCGGGGCGGACTTCAACCGGCCGCCACGGCTGCTGCCGCCGCGGCGGCAAACCCAGTTCCGGCTGCCCGCGCCGCCCGCGAAGCCGGATCGCCGGCCGCTGCCGATCCTGATGGCGGTGCTGCCGGTGGCGCTGGGCGTCGGCTTGTGGTTCATGATGAGGTCGCCGTACCTGCTGATGTTCGTCGCGCTGAGCCCGGCGATGCTGATCGGCCAGTATGTCAGCGACAAGCGGCACGGCCGCAAGTCCCACGCGCAGCGGATGGCCGGCTACCGGGACCACAAGGCGCGGATCGAGCGTGACGCGAGCGAGGCGCTAGAGGCCGAGCGAATCCAGCGGCGCGCCGGCTGCCCGGACCCGGCGACCGTGCTGATGATCGCCTCTGGCCCGCGGCGCCGGCTCTGGGAACGGCGCCGCACCGACCCCGACTACCTGATGCTGCGGGTGGGCACCGCGGACCTGCCGTCCGCGGTGATGCTCGAGGATCCGGCCAAAGATGAACACGCCCGCCAGGTCTACTGGACGATTCTCGACGCGCCGGTGACCATCCCGCTGCGCGACCGGGGCGTGCTCGGCGTCGCCGGGCCGCGCGAGGCGCCGCGGGCGATCGGCCGCTGGCTGGTTGCCCAGGCCGCGGCCCTGCACAGCCCGAACGACCTGCAGCTGTACATCCTCACCGACACCGCCGCCGAGGCGTGCTGGGAGTGGGTGCGCTGGCTCCCGCATACCGTCCCCGCGCTGGGACAGAACGCCAACGTGCTGATCGGCAACGACGCCGAGACGGTGGCGGCCCGGATCGGCGAGCTGCGCCAGATCGTGGCTGAGCGGCAGAAGGCAGCCCAGAACGCACCGGGTAACGTCTCGTTCGCGCAGGCCGACACCATCGTGGTCCTGGACGGGTCGCGGCGGCTGCGCTCGATGCCCGGCGTCATCCAGCTGCTGCGCGAGGGGCCCGGGGCCGGGGTGTACGCGATCTGCCTGGACAGCGAGGAGCGATTCCTGCCCGCCGAGTGCCAGGCTGTGGCGGTCGGCGAACCGGGCGGGTTGCGGGTCCAGCAGATGAGCGAGCCGGCGATCGACGGCGCCTGCCCCGACCACATGCCGCCCGGCTTGTGCGCCCGGCTCGCCCGCAGCATCGCGCCGATCCGCGACGTCAGCGACACCGAAGACGGCCTGGGCCTGCCCGAGTCGAGCCGGCTCCTCGACGTGCTGCGCCTCGATCCGCCCAGCCCGGAGGCGCTGGTGGCCCGCTGGCAGTCGGGCGGGCAGACAACACGCGCCGTCGTCGGCGAGTCGTACGACGGCCGGTTTGGCATCGACATCAGGACCGATGGCCCGCACGCGCTGATCGCGGGGACCACCGGCTCTGGCAAGTCCGAGCTGCTGCAAACCATCGTGGCCTCGCTGGCGGTGGCTAACCGGCCCGACGCGATGACCTTTGTGCTGGTCGACTACAAGGGAGGTAGCGCGTTCAAGGACTGCGTCCGCCTGCCGCACACCGTGGGCATGGTCACCGACCTCGACCCCCACCTGGTGGAGCGGGCGCTGGAATCGCTCGGCGCCGAGCTGACCCGCCGGGAGCACCTGCTGGCCGCCGTCGGGGTCAAGGACATCGAGGACTACGCCGATGCGCGCAACCATGGCGCGCGGGTGCCCGCGATGCCGCGGCTGCTGCTCGTGATCGACGAGTTCGCCTCAATGGTGCGGGACCTGCCGGACTTCATCACCGGCCTGGTGAACATCGCCCAGCGCGGCCGGGCGCTCGGCATCCACCTGATTCTGGCCACCCAGCGGCCCTCCGGCGTGGTCACCGCCGACATCCGGGCGAACACGAACCTGCGGGTCGCGCTGCGGGTCACCGACACCGCGGAGAGCACCGACGTCATCGACGCGCCGGACGCAGCGCGGATCTCTAAGACCACGCCCGGGCGCGGGTACGCGCGGCTTGGCCACACCTCGGTCGTGCCGTTCCAGACGGGCCGGGTGGGCGGCAGGCGGCCGGGCACGACCGGGCCCGCGCGCCAGCGCCCGTGGCTGGCGAGACTGGAGTGGGACCAGCTCGGCCGCCAGGCGGTTGAGCCACCCGAGCCGCCAATGGCGGAGGAAGAGGAGATCACCGACCTGACGGTCCTGGTCGGGGCCGTCCGCGCGGCCAACGAGAAGCTGGGGCTGCCGCCGCAGCACAGCCCGTGGCTGCCGCCGCTGCCGACGTCGATCCTGCTGGCCGACCTGCCCGCCGCCGGGGACACGCTGGCCGGGCATGCTGACGGCGACGCCGCGGTGGCAGCCGACGCCCGGACCACCGCGGCCGGCCGGGAGAGCCATCTGCTGCCGCTCGTGCCGTACGCGGTCGACGACCTGCCCACGCTGCAGGTGCGCCGGGCCGCGGTCATCGATTTCGCGTCGTTTGGGCACAATCTAGCGGGCGGCGCACCGCGCAGCGGGCGGTCGCAGTACCTGCGCACCATCGCCGGCTCGGCCGCGAGCCGGGTCAGCTGCGCCGACCTGCACATCTACGGGATCGACTGCGGCAACGGCGCGCTGCTCGCGCTCACCGCCCTGCCGCACTGCGGCGCGGTGGTCACCCGCACCCAGGCCGAACGCGCCACCCGGCTGATCAGGCGGCTCAGCCAGGAAGTGGCCCGCCGCCAGGAACTGCTGTCGGCCGGCGGTTTCGCCAACATCACCGAACAGCGGGCCGCCGTCCCGGTCCTGGACCGGCTGCCGCACCTGCTCGTGCTGATCGACCGCTGGGAGGGTTTCACTACCTCGCTCAGCGAACTCCACCACGGGGACCTCCAAGACAAGATCCAGCAGCTGCTCGCCGAGGGCGCCAGCGCCGGGGTTCACCTGATCATCACCGGCGACCACAAGCTGCTCGGCGGCCGCATCTCCGCGGCCACCGAAGACAAGATCGGCTTCCGGCTCACTGACAAGGCAGAGTTCGCCTCGATCGGGGTCAGCTCCCGCAAGGTACCCGGTGACATGTTGCCCGGCCGCGCGCTGCGCAACGAGACCGGCACCGAGACCCAGGTGGCGCTGCTCGCCCCGGACGCATCCGGCCAGGGGCAGGCCGCCGCGCTGGCCGCGATCGGCGAGCACGCCGCCGCGCGGGCCGCCGGCCTGCCCCCGCAGCGGCGGCCATTCCGGGTGGACGTCCTGCCAGGCCGGATCACCTTCGGCGACGCGTGGCAGATACGGGATCCGGCGATGGCCCGCCGGCCGCTGTTCGGCCTGGTCGGCGTCGGCGGCGACGAGCTGACCGGCCTCGGCCCCGACCTGGCCACCGGGGCGGCGGCCTTCACCATCGCCGGGCCGATGCGCTCGGGGCGCAGCACCGCGCTGGTGTCGATGGCCCGCTCCTTCCTTGCCGCAGGCTCCCAGGTAGCGCTGGTGACGCCGCGCCCGTCGCCGCTGCGGGACCTCGCCTGCCAGCCGGGCGTGGTGGCCACGTTCGAATCCGCGGCCATCTCGTCGGCCGATCTCAGTTCGGCGGTTGACAGGTTCACCGGCCCCGGCGTGGTCCTGATCGACGACGCGGAAATGACAAAGGAATGCGAGGCGGGCGAGCAGCTGTCCCAGATCGTGACCTTCGGCGCCGACCAGCAGCGGGCCGTGGTGTGCGCCGGCAGCCCCGATGCCCTGTTCGTCGGCTTCGGCACCTGGCTGCTGGCGGCCAAGAAGGCCCGGCGCGGGCTTCTCCTGTCCCCGCGGGACTTCACCGACGGTGACCTGGTCGGCGTGCTGCTGCCGCGGGATCTAACCGGAGGACCCGTGCAACCCGGCCGCGGCTACCTGCACCTCGGCGGCGGCAACCTGATCACCGTGGAGGTCCCATCCGGATGAGGCCCGCCGTTGCCGCCGTCTGCATGGCTTTGTCAATCTGATTAGTGCCAATGTGCCTGCAGGCCAGGTCACCGGCTTCGCCGCTGTGCTGGCGTTTCAGACCTCGCAGGCCAGCTCGGCATCAGCAGCTTCGTAGGCATCAGAGGCGCCGCCTCGGAGGGCGTTTCCAACTGCTTGAGGTTCCGCGATCAGCTACGGGGCGGTGCTGGCTCCAACCCTTAGCGACACAGCCAGGGCACCGCACAACAGCCGAGCCCATGGGCCCGGTCGCAGCCGCGCGGCCGCTCTTGACATGATTCGTTGAGCGCCAGGCTCGCCACGACCTTCTTGCGCCAACTTTGCCGCCCCGATCGCGATGCGGGGCCGCAGCCCCGACGGGACGGTGAAACGATTCTTGGCCAGCACCGCAAACACAGCCGGCAGCGCAAGCACAGCAAGCACGCCCAACGCCGGTAAAACCGTGTTGGTGACCGGCGCAAGCACTGGCTTCGGTGCCGCGATCGCCGCGCGCTTCGCGGCGGACGGCGCCCGCGTGGTCGCCGCGGCGCGCCGGGCCGACAGGATCGCCGAACTCGCCGCGGAGTTCGGCTCCAGCGTCCTGCCTGTCGAACTCGACGTCACAGACAGGTCAGCGGTCAACCAAGCGATCGCTGACCTGCCCACGGAGTTCGGCGACGTCGACATTCTGGTGAACAACGCCGGTGTGGCCAAGGGCCTGCAGCCGGCCCAGCAGGCCGATGTTGACGACTGGGAACAGATGATCGACACGAACTGCAAGGGGCTCGTGTACTGCACGCGTGCCGTCCTGCCCGGCATGGTCACCCGCGGCAGGGGCCACGTGATCAACATGGGATCGGTCGCGGGCAGCTATCCCTATCCGGGCGGGAATGCCTACGGGGGGACGAAGGCCTTTGTGCACCAGTTCAGTCTCAACCTGCGCAGCGACCTGCACGGCACCGGTGTGCGGGTAACCTGCATCGAGCCCGGCTTGGCGGGCGGGACCGAGTTCTCCCTCGTCCGGTTCCAGGGCGACAAGGACAAGGCCGACGCCGTCTATTCCGGCACCCACCCGCTGACAGCAGGCGACATCGCCGAGGCCGTCTGCTGGGCGGCGTCGCTGCCTGCCCACGTCAACATCAACAGCATCGAGCTCATGCCCGTCGCCCAGAGCTTCGCGCCGTTCCAGGTCTACCGCGAATCCTCCTGATCCTGTTTCCGGCCGACCGTGCTCGCCGGACGCCGGCCCGGCGAGCTGCTGAGGTACCCGAGTTCGCCGTGCCGAGCGTAAAACGGGCAGCAGGCGCCCGGCGAAGCGGCGGGGACGAAAACGTCCATGCGTGGTGACGCCGGCCGCGCCGGGGCCGGCGAGCGCCTCCGCCCCTGCGCTCCAGAGCTGGATCACGCCATGGGAATCCAGCAGAACGATCGCTGACCCGTCCATACCCTGCATGCTGCCACCGGCGGGACAACAGTCGTGCTGATGCGCCGGTGTGCCCGACGCGCCGCCTAGAGTGGCTGGACGTGGCAGGACGCGGTACGCCGGCGACGGCAATGCTGACCAGGCTGGGCATCGCGCACAGCGTGCACGAATATGAGCACGACCAGCGACATGAGTCGTACGGCCGCGAGGCGAGCGAGGCACTCGGCGTCCCGCCGGAGCGGGTGTTCAAAACGCTCGTGGCCGACGTGGATGGTGGCTTGACGGTCGGCGTGGTACCCGTCGCAAGCCAGCTCGACCTCAAGGCGCTCGCCGCGGCGGCCGGGGGCAAGAAGGCGAAGATGGCCGACGTGGCCGCCGCTGAGCGCGCCACCGGGTACGTAGCGGGCGGCATCTCACCGCTGGGCCAGCGCAAGCGCCTGCCGGTGGTGATCGACTCGTCGGCGCTGAACTTCGGCACTGTCTTCTGCAGCGGCGGCAGGCGCGGGCTGGAGATCGAACTTTCGCCGGCCGACCTGGTCCGCGCCACGAACGGGGCGGCGGCGTCCATCACCAAGCCCAACGGCCTGTGAGACCGCAACTCAACACGCTCAAGCGACTAGCCAGCCTGCCTGTGCGGGTCAAACCTGATCATGCCGAGCCCCGATTTGACCCAGGACTGACTTCAGGTCATAGCGTCGATACGTTGATAGCCGTCAATCGGGAGTGAGAAGCATCGTGCGAACAGTGTCGCTAGGTAACGAAAGCCTCGTCGTCTCCGCCCAAGGGCTCGGTTGCATGGGGATGAGCGAGTTCTACGGTCCGGGCGACGAAGCCGAGTCCATCGCGACCATCCACCGGGCCATTGACCTCGGTGTGACGTTGCTCGACACCGCCGACATGTACGGCATGGGCGAGAACGAGCGGCTTGTCGGCCGGGCCCTTGCGAGCCGGCGCGACGATGTGGTCCTCGCCACCAAGTTCGGCATCGTGCGCGACCCGCGAGCCGCTCACGACCGCAGTCGCAGGTCGGTGAACGGGCGACCGGAATATGTGAAGTCCGCCATCGACGCCTCATTGCGCAGGCTCGGCACCGACCATGTCGACCTCTATTACCAGCACCGTCCGGACCCCGATACGCCGATCGAAGAGACGGTGGGCGCTATGACCGAGCTGGTCGCGGCTGGCAAGGTCGGCCACATCGGGCTTTCTGAGGTCAGCGCCGAACTGCTCGAGCGCGCCCACCGCGTGCACCCGGTCACCGCGGTGCAGAGCGAATACTCGCTCTGGACCCGCGATGTGGAGGATGTGCTGCCCGTGATGCGCAGGCTAGGGATTGGCCTCGTCGCCTACTCGCCACTCGGACGTGGTTTCCTGACCGGCGCGCTCAGCTCTGTGGCGGCGCTCGCGGACGACGACTTCCGGCGGGCGAACCCGCGCTTCAGTGGCGACGCCCTCCCGGCCAATATGCCGATCGTCGACGTGGTCCGGGAAATCGCGGCGGCCAGGCAGGTCACTCCCGCGCAGGTGGCCTTGGCATGGGTCACGTCGCGCGGCGGCGACATCGTCCCCATTCCTGGCACCAAACGGCGTAGCCGCCTCGAGGAGAACGTGGCCGCGCTCGATGTGACGCTGACCGATGACGAGCTGTCCCGCCTTGCGCCACTGGCCGATCACGTCCACGGCACCAGGTACTGACTGGCCCGGCGCGCGCAGCTCGGCACGCGCGGCCAGCGGCTTCCGCTGGCCGCGCGGAGGTACTAGGGCGTTTCCTCTAGACTGCCCTCGCCTGCTACTGCCGCGACATGGCCATCCGCATTTCGCTTTCTGTATCAGTGATCAGGTCACCGGACAGGTCCACGGTCACGGTGTGCAGGATTCCGGTGAACCTGAACGGAGACCGGTAGTCCGGAGTGATCGCAGAGCCCGGGTTGGCGCCGCAGGTCAGCCCGCCAGGGTTGAGTCCGACTAGTGTCGTGACGGGAAAGTCGGCCTGCCCGGTGAGCTTGCCGTCGAGGTAAAGCTGCGCCCGGCCCGGCGCGCCCTGGCCCGTGCTGAAATCCGGCTTTCCTGTGGGCTCGAACTCGAAGCGAACCTCGTGCCTGCCCGCGGGCACGGCGTCGCGCGATGACACCTCGTACAAGGCGCGGCGGACGTAGTTGTGCACGTAGTGCAGCCTGCCGTCCTTGACATACAGCGACCAGCCACCGACACGAGAGCCCTGACAGATCAGGACGCCCTCCGCGCCGGTTGACGGGATCTCGAGGTCGGCGGTAACGGAGTGGGGGCGGTTGAGGACCCGTGGCCCGGCGAAATACGGCACGGTCTGGGTGCCCGGCCGATAGACGTAGCGGTCGCGAGGCTCGGCAACCTGCGGGCGCTCTGCCATCAGCCGGGCCAGCGCGCCGCCGTCGATGGGCAGCACGTCGTACTTGCCGGCCTCCACATACCATTGCGCGATCATCTCGATGAGCTTGTCCCTGTGGTGGTCGGCGAGGTTGTGATTTTCTGTCGGGTCGTCAGCGACGTGGTAGAGCTCCCAGTGGTGTGCGTCGAGATCGGTCAGATCCTGTGCCGTGATCGGGGTGCCGAACGGCTTGCCCGCCTCGGCGAAGGATGGCCCCGGCCATGGGCAGACGGCGCGCCACCCGTCGTGGTCGATGGCGCGGTGGCCGAACATCTCGAAGTACTGCGTGTGGTGCCGGGTAGGCGCCGACGGATCAGCGAAGGTGGCGGCGAAGCTGACGCCGTGGATCGGTGCCTGGACCACTCCCCTGATCGCTGCGGGCGGGTCGATCCCCAGCACGTCAAGGACGGTGGGGACCATGTCGACGAGGTGAGCGTACTGGCCGCGGATTTCGCCACGCGCCTGGATGCCATCAGGCCAGCAGACCAGGAACGGGTCACAGGCGCCGCCGCGGTAGGTCTCACGCTTCCACCTGCGGAACGGGGTGTTGCCCGCCCACGTCCACCCCCACGGGTAATGGTTGAACGTCGTGGGTCCACCAAGTGCGTCGATCGACCGGACACTGTCCTCGAGCGGCTCGGCCGCGTTGTTGAAGAACTGCAGTTCGTTCGTCGTCCCCGTGACACCGCCCTCAGCGCTTGCCCCGTTGTCCGACACCAGCATGATCAGCGTGTTGTCGAACTCGCCGGTCTCCCTCAGGAAATCAAGTATCCGGCCGACGTGGTGGTCGGTGTGCGAGAGGAAACCAGCGAATACCTCCATCATCCGGACGGCGAGCCTGCGTGCATCTGGCGAAAGCGAATCCCATTCGGGGACGTCAGGGTCGTGCCGGGAAAGCTCCGCGTCGGCTGGCATCACGCCAAGTTCCTTTTGCCTGGCGAAAACGCGTTCGCGATAGGCGTCCCAGCCGTCGTCGAATACTCCCCTGTACTGATCGGCCCATTCTTTGGGCACATGATGCGGGGCATGCGTGGCACCTGTGCAGAAATGCAGGTAAAATGGTTTGTGGGGTGCTACCTGTTTGGCGTCGGCAATGAACTCGATGGCCTTGTCCGCCAGGTCCTCGGTCAGGTGGTAGCCCTCCTCAGGAGTACCCGGCGGCTCGACCTGATGGTTGTCGTAAATCAGGTCCGGATGCCACTGGCTGGTGTCGCCGCCAAGGAAGCCGTAGAACCGCTCGAATCCACGGCCAAGCGGCCACCGGTCGAACGGGCCAGCCGCAGACTCGTACTCCGAAGGAAGCAGGTGATACTTGCCGATCATGTACGTGTTGTAACCCTGCTGCGCCAGCATTTCGGACAGGAACCCGTTCTCGAACGGCATGTTGCCGTTGTAGCCCGGATAGCCTGTAGCCAGCTCGTTGATCGCGGCCGTAGCGTTGGCGTGATGGTTGCGGCCCGTGACAATGCACGACCGTGATGGCGAGCAGAGCGCGGTGGTATGCATGTTGTTATACAGCAGGCCAGCCGCGGCCAGTGCATCGAAGTTCGGTGTCGCGATCGGGCTGCCATAGCAGCCGAGCTGCCCGAAACCAGTGTCATCGAGCACGATGAAAAGCACATTCGGCGCGCCCCTGGCTGCGCGCAGGGGGCCGGGCCACGCCGGGCTCGATTCCTCGGCCGTCCGCCCGATCACACCGGGAAATGCCGTTCCCGCCGTGTACTCGCTCAGCGCCATCCGCTCATCCCTCCGGCGTCGGTCCGCCATGGGCCACTGAACGCCGGTCACCCGCAGCCTGCCATCACCCGCCGCGGGTGAAGATCGAGCTACCGGGCCGCCCGTGCATCCGCCGCGCACGCGCGCGGCGGATGCGGGACAATGACCTGGCCGACGACGGATTGATGGTGGGTAGATGCCGAGGCAACCGGCCAACTGGGCGGGCAACGTCGTGTACCGCGCAGACCGCATCGAGCGGCCGCGTACGGTGGAAGAACTCCAGCATCTGGTCGCGGCGAACGAGCGGGTACGCGCGCTTGGCACCGGCCATTCGTTCAACCGTATCGCCGACTCAAGCGGCGTGCTCATCTCGGTGGCCGGCCTGCCGCCCGTTATGGAGATCGACACTGGCCGTGCCTCCGTCACAGCAAGCGCCGGCCTGCGGTACGGCGACTTGGCCCCGCGCCTGCACGTTGCGGGCTATGCACTGCACAACCTCGGATCGTTGCCGCACATCTCGGTTTCAGGCGCGTGCGCGACAGGAACCCACGGCTCTGGTGACGCGAACGGCAACCTCGCGACCGCGGTGTCGGCAATGGAGATCGTGACCGCGGACGGCGAGGTGATGGTCCTCAGCCGGGACGGCGGCCCGGCCGGCCGCGAACGGTTCCGCGGGGCCGTCGTCGGGCTTGGCGCGCTCGGCATCGTCACCAGCCTGGTCCTTGACATCGTCCCCGCGTTCGACGTCCGGCAGCACGTGTACGACGACCTCCCGGCCGAACGGCTGAACACCTGCTTCGCGGAGATCTTCGCCAGTGGCTACAGCGTGAGCGTGTTCACTGATTGGCTAGGCGCGGCGCACAAGCAGTTGTGGGTCAAGCGTCGGGCCGACGACGGCGGCTCCTGGCGACCCGAGCAGCACTGGATGGATGCCAGGCTGGCGGATGGTCCCCGCCATCCGGTGCCAGGAATGCCCCCCGCCTACACGACGCGGCAGCTTGGCGTGCCCGGTCCATGGCACGAGCGGCTGCCGCACTTCCGGCTCGATTTCACGCCGAGCGGGGGAGAGGAACTCCAGTCCGAGTATCTCGTCCCCCGTGATCGCGCGGTTGCCGCGTTTGACGCGATGGCAGGCCTCGGCACCCGGATCGGCCCGGTCCTGCAGATTTCGGAGATCCGCACCGTCGCCTCCGATGACCTGTGGTTGAGCCCGAGCTACCACAGGGATACGATCGCACTGCACTTCACGTGGATCAAGGACATGGCGGCGGTGACGCCAGTGATCGCGGCGGTTGAGGAGCGGCTCGCGCCACTCGCCGCGCGACCGCACTGGGGCAAGCTGTTCGGTACGGCTCCGTCGGCCCTGGCCGCCTTGTACGAGCGGTTTCCCGACTTCTTGGAGCTCATACGCGGGTACGACCCGGTCGGCAAGTTCCGCAACGAGTTCATGGGCAGTTGTTTCATGGCGGCCGGCTAAGGCACGTCGCGGGCCCGGCTCACCGTGCTTCGCGCGATTGCGCAGGAACCCACCGAGCCCGCGAGCCGTTAGTCGCTTCGAAGGTCACATTTGGTGCTACCGAACGGTGACTGTTCGGTCACAATCGTGGCCAAGATGACTACATGGAGTATCTGGTCGTACCAATTGCGTTAGAATGTGACATTCCTAACATTCTTCGGAATGCGGTGCCTGCTGGCCTCTAAACGTGCAGGTAAGAGCGCTAATACGGACTAATAAGCATGTTCGCCATCATTCAGGTCATAGGATTCGTTTCCCCATTCCGGGTACACACCGGCGGAATCTTGGGCATCGTGGTGGCTCCAGCGTCCAGCGTGCGCGATGGTTACCGAAAGTGACTCGTCGCCCTGACCCGCGTCAACGTCCGCACGCCGCTGCCTTAGCCCCATTGTTTCCTGGTGGCGGGCAGGAGCCATGGGCGGAAGCGGCACAGCATGTGCCCGACCGAAGGCTTATCTTGTCCGGCAACAAGACACTCAAACGTAAGATCTCAACCCTCACCGTCGCAGTAGCCGGCTCCGCAATCGCCGTGGGCGCCATCGCCTCAAGCATGACGGCCAGCGTGACAAGTGCAGCCGACGCAACCGGGCAGGCCACCGTGGCCACGGAACCAAAAGTGATCAGTGCGCCGTCAATCCCGCGGCGTGCCGCGCTTGACGCGTTCGCCACGCCAGCCAGGGCCGACACGAATGCGGCCAGCCAGCGCGCGGAAACTCCTCGCCAGGTCGCCTGGTACATGCTCAGCTCGTTCGGCTGGTCGTACTCGCAGTTCCAGTGGCTGAACGACCTGTGGGTCAGGGAAAGCGGCTGGAATCCCCGCGCGGAGAACCCCTATTCGGGCGCGTATGGCATTCCGCAAGCCGTCCCGGGCAGCAAAATGGCGAGCGCGGGTCCGAACTGGCGGACGAGCGCCCGCACCCAGATCCTGTGGGGCCTTCGCTACATCAAGGGGCAGTACGGTTCCCCGTCTCAGGCGTGGCAGCACGAGCTTGCGTACGGCTGGTACTGACCGATAGCTGGATGAGCTCGGCGATAATCTGAACCGCTAGCCGGGCGAGTCCACCGCGGAAGAATGCTTGCCGTTGGCGCCGCGGATCGGGTGATGGATTATGCCCACCCGGTCCGCGACACCCATGTACAGGGAGGGCATACTCCCAATGTGCAGCAAGGATTCGTTTCCCGATGAGCGCGGCAGCGCGCGCCCTGGCTGGCGTGCTGGCGCTGGGCCTGGCCGTAGCAGGATGCGGTTCAGGCAGTCATCCACAACCACGTCAGCGCGCGGCGGCAGGACCGCATCAGCATGCGGCGACAGGTCCGGCCGCCGCACCGGATTCGCCGTCACAGTCGCCTCGTGGCCCGCAGGCGACGGTGCTGCGGCTAGCTGACCTGCCGCAAGGTTTCATCGTCCGGCCGCTCGATAGCCGCAACTTGCCGTCGCAACTGACCGGATGTCATGGCCTGCAAGCGCTGCTTGCCGGTGGTACAGGGCCGCACGCGCAGGTGGAGTTCTTCCGTGTCCCGCTCGGGCCGTGGATCGACGAGGCGGTCCTTTCTCCGGCCGGCGGGGCGGCGCGCGACCGCATAGCAAAGCTCGCCGACGCTCTTGCTAGCTGTCGCTCGGTGACCGTGACCGAGGAAGGAGATCGCGTGCGGCTGGTGCTTGCCCCGGCGGCCGCCCCGGCCGCCGGGGCTCAGGCACATGCCTACCGTGCCACTGGCACAATGGCCGGGATCCCGCTCAGCATGGACATCGTGCTTGCCCGCGCAGGACGGCTGGTCCTGCTGGTCTCTAACACGTCAGTGACCGGCCCGGCTGATTCTGCCGTGACCGCGCAGGCCGTCCGGGCGGCAGTGCGGCGAGCCACCCAGACCTGATCACCCACACCGCAGATCAGCGAACGATCCTGGCGTTGAAGATCGGGGTGCCGAGCGAGCACATCAGCCGCAGCCAGATGGGAAGATACATTTCCGCGCCACGGGCGGTGGTGGTGTCACCGAGGTCGATGACGTCGGTGTGGCCGAAGCTCTCACCGCGTGCCCCGCCCGTTGACCCTGACTGAGCGGCCCCCGGCTAAGCCGTCCTTCGGCTGAGCTGAGCGGCTCCGACCGCGCCACTTCGACCGCGCCTCTTCGACCGCGCCTCTTCGACCGCACCGTGCACCGCCGAGCGCGGACTGTCCGAGCTGTCGATTCGCCGCCACAGCGCTCGTCGGTTGATTAGGCCGCGCACCTTGCGCGCCGGCCGGGCAGACCGCGTGCGATCTAACCGGCCGACCTCCCCCACTTCGGGAGACAACGAGAGGAGCCACACATGAGCAAGTACCTGTACCTGTACCGCGGTCCCGCCACGCCGATGGAGGACTTCACGCCGGAGCAGTCTGCTGAGCAGACGCGCGCGTGGGGTGAGTGGATGGGCCGCGTCGGAGCGGCGCTCGCCGAGCCAGGCGCGCCCTTCGGCGCGCGCACTTCCGTCAGTGACGACGGATCGAGCCCGGCGCCAAGCGACCAGAACGGCTACACGATCGTCGAGGCTGATAGTGTCGATGCGGCCCGCGCACTCGCCGGGAACCACCCCTTCCTCGCCGAGGGGAAGGGCCGCTTCAGCATCGAGATCTTCGAACTCGCGCCGACGCCGATGTAGGTCGCCCAGATCGACGCGATCCTCCAGAAGGCTTTCATCAGCAAACCGCTCTGACCGCGATTTCGCCGTACCCGTGCGCTGTGCACATTCGACACCGGTGCGCCGTGCGCGGGATTCGGCGGCGGAACCGCTATATTCGTCCGCATGTTCGACGTGTCGGCGGCGCTGCGGGACCTTAACGATCAACAGCGCCTCGCGGTGACGCATGGGGATCAACCGCTGCTCGTGCTCGCGGGCGCGGGTACGGGCAAGACCGCGACGCTCGCCGCCCGGGTGGCCTGGCTGCAGGCCCGTGGCCTCGCGGCCGACCGGATCCTCTTGCTGACGTTCACCCGCCGTGCCGCCGACGACATGCTCGCCCGAGTGGCCGCCTCCCATACCGCGGTCTCCGCCGCGGCATGGGGCGGCACGTTTCACGCCATCGCGCACCGCATCATCCGGGCGCACGCAGAGGCGTTCTCGCTGCCGCCCGCGTTCAGCCTCATCGACCCCGCCGACACCGCAGACCTGCTCGACACGCTGCGCGCCGGAGCGGGCCTGGTAGGTACCGAGCGGCGGGCACCGCGCGGGACCGTGTGCGCCGACATCTATACCCGCTGCGTCAACACCCAGCGACCGGTGAAAGACGTCGTCACCACCGACTTCCCATGGTGTGCCGACTTTACCGGCCAGCTTGGCGCGCTGTTCCGCGCCTTTGTCGCCCACAAGCGCGGGCACGGGCTCGTCGACTTCGACGACCTCCTTTTGCTGTGGCGGGCGGCGCTTGACGACGCGGCCGCCGGGCCCGCCCTGCGTGGGCTATTCGATGCGGTCCTCGTGGACGAGTACCAGGACGTGAACACCGTGCAAGCCGACATCGTCCGCCTGCTTGCACCCGACGGACGCGGGCTGACCTGCGTCGGCGACGACGCACAGGCGGTGTATGGTTTCCGCGGCGCCGACCCGGCCCACCTTCGCGCGCTCGGCGCCACCTTTCCCGGCCTTTCTGTCGTGCGGCTCGTCCGCAACTACCGCTCGCGAGATTCCGTCCTCGCCCTGGCCAATACGATACGGCCGCAGGCGGGCGGGCTCGCACTCACGCTGACCGGCGATCGCGGCAGCGGGCCCCCGCCACTTCTCGTGCGATGCCACGACGAGGCAACCCAGGCGCGGGAGATCCGCGCCCGCGTGCTCGAAGCGCACGAGGGCGGCCGGGACCTGCGTGAGCAGGCGGTGCTCGTCCGGTCGGCCCACCACAGCGATGTACTCGAGATCGAGCTTGCCGCCGCGCACATTCCTTTCGTCAAGTTCGGCGGGCTGCGTTTCACGGAGGCCGCCCATGTCAAGGACTTCCTCGCAGCCGCACGACTTGTCGCCAATCCCGGCGACGACCTCGCCTGGTTCCGCGTGCTCAGGCTGCACGACGGCATCGGACCCGTGCACGCGCGGCGCATCATCGCCGAACTACGGCCGGCTGAACCGGCGCCGTTGCAGCGCTGGCCGGCCGGGCTTGCGACCGCGCCGAGCCGGTCCAGGCAGGCGCTTGCCTCGACCGTCGCTGGCCTGGTCGAGGCCGCGGCGCTGGCGGGCACCGCTCAGCGTGCCGCCGCCATCCTCGCCGCACTGCATGCTCCGCTGCAGGCTCGCTATCCGGACGCTGCGGTGCGCATCGCCGATCTTCAGCGGCTGGCCGACGCGGCGGCGAGCAGGCCGTCGCTGCATGAGGCCCTCGTCGACCTTGCGCTCGACCCACCCGCAGCCACCTCCGGCCTGGCCGGGCCGCCGCGGCTCGACGACGACTACCTTGTTATCTCCACTATCCACTCGGCCAAAGGCCTCGAATGGCCCGTCGTCCACCTGCCGCACCTGGTGGACGGCGCGGTCCCCGCTGACATGGCGCTGTCCACGCCAGCGGGCCTCGCGGAAGAACAGCGCCTCTTCTATGTTGCCGTCACCCGCGCCCGGGACCATCTGTTCCTTTATGCGCCGCTGCGGATGCATCATTACCGTACGGCCCGCAGCGACCGGCACAGCTACGCGCCGCTCAGCCGGTTCCTGCATAACGCAGCGCTCGCGGTGTGCGACCGCGTAGAGGCGGGCCCGGCGCGGCCGGTGATCCCTCCCGCTGGCCCGCTGGCCACGACCGTCGACGCCGCTCTCGGCGCCCTATGGGATGCTAGCTGAGTGCTGTAACGAGTGAATGCTGTAACGAGCTCGCGAGCTGCAGGTCACAGCGGCCGGCCATCGGCACGGTGCCGCCGCCGACCAGCCCATTGCTGTAACGAGCTGAGTGCTGTAATACGCAGCGCAGCGGCGCGCAGGTAATAGGCAGGCGCTGCGGCGGCATTGTCGACCATCTTGTCGATGCTGTCTTCGACTACCCGACCCTTGCCGAGTCTTTCAAGGTTGCCGCCCTCGACGCGACCAACAAATGCGCCAGGTCGCCCGGCTGCCTGGATAGCGCTTCGCGCGAGCGTGGCATGTCCGTCCCTGATGACGAGTGCCTGCCCGCCGCGGAGCTTGTGGTTGCGATTCCCGCGACCCGGTAGCTCTCAGCTATGAGCGCAGACTGGTGTTCTCCGGGGGCCTGGCAGGCAGACGCCGCGATACGGTCAAGCAGTGCGCGCTCTCCTCATCGTCGATGTGCAGAACGACTTCTGCGAATGCGGCTCGCTGCCGGTGATCGGCGGTGCTGCCGTCGCTCGCGATATCAGCACCTTCCTGAACGGCCACGCCGCGGAGTACCAACATGTGGTCGCCACGAGGGACTACCACGTGGATCCTGGCGCCCATTTCGCCGGCGAGCCGGACTATGTGGACTCGTGGCCTCCGCACTGCGTGGCCGGGACGCCCGGCGCCGCCTTTCACCCGGACCTGGACATCACGAGGATCGAGGCGGTGTTCAGCAAGGGAGCGCATGACGCCGCGTACTCCGGGTTCGAGGGCACTGATTCCGCCGGGACACCGCTGGCCACCTGGCTGCGCGAGCGCGGTGTCACCGATGTCGACATCGCGGGCCTGGCGACCGACTACTGCGTCCGCGCGACAGCGTCAGACGCGATCCGCGAAGGGCTGCATGCACGCGTGCTCACCGGCCTGATCGCCGGTGTGGCCCCGGATAGCAGCGAGCAGGCGCTGGCCGAGTTGGGCGCGGCGGGCGCCGAGCTCATTCCATAGTCCGCGAGGCTCAGCGGCCCTGGGCCTGCAGGTCCGCTCGACGATCGGTCACCGGCCGGCCACCTTGGCGTCAGCCATTGGGGTACATTTTGGGCCTACCGCACCGCGCGTGACGCCGACGCGCTGCGCTATTCACCGGGACATCCTCCGCATCAGGGCCTCATCGCAGCTTCTGCCGCAGGCGGTTCCACATGGTGGATGTCATGCGCGGCGACTTCGCCGACAATCGGGAGCGCACCAACCACCGCTTTTTTGAACCAGCAGATGATGATCACTTGGAGGCACGGTGAACCATCCCCTTGCACCTGTCAGTACCTCCTATTTCGGCGACGGCAGTGAGGATGCGAGCGTCCGTGGCCTGGAGATCGTGGTGGCTCAACCCGGCATTCACTTAGTGTCGGTCACCTGCGGTCGAGGCGACGAGAGTTACCAGGACGGTCCGTTGCAGCGAGTTGCTCGAAGGGCAGGCGTTCCACTCCTCGACCTGCCGGGTGTTCGGGGTGAGGTGGGCGCGGCCGACCTTGTGATCTCGTTCTACAACCGGGTGATCTTCCCGCCCGACTTCATCGATCAGGTTCGGTGGGGTGTGCTCAACATTCACCCCGCACCGCTGCCGGAGTATGGGGGATGCCGCACCGTCGAGCACGCGTTGCTCGACGGAGCAGCGGAGTTCGGTGCAACTCTGCACCTATGTGACAGCGGGATAGACACGGGGCCCATCGTCGACGAGGAGCGGATACCCATCACTGCGCTCGACACGGCACGCTCGCTGTGTTCCAAGGTGGATGATCTGGCGCTACTCCTGTTGCGGCGGACCCTGCCTCGGGTTGTGCAAGCGGCAAGCGATGGCCGCCGGGTCCGAACCCGGGCCCAGGACGCAACCCGGGCCCAGTACTTCAAGGCGAGCCTGCCGCGTGAGGGTCGCCTCGACCTGTCGGGAGGTTGGGAGTCAGTGGTGCGGCAGGTTCGGGCTTATGATCATCCTCGATGGGAGCCAGCGTTTGTCGAGTGCGACGGCCACCGAATCTGCTTCCGGTATAGGGATGGACAAGTCGTCCTGGACGGAGTGGACGCCTTGGATTAGTAAGTCAGCATTCCTATGCCCGCTCGGCTCAGAAGACGTTCTCGCGCTCCATCACGGCGAACAGCTCCTGCGTGTTGTCGTGAAAACCGTCGTTGCCGGTCCGGGTGACAAACTCGAGCTGGACACCGGTGTTCCCCTCGCGCCGGGTGAAGGACTGGTCCTGCCCAGGTGCATGGAGGATGCCAGTGAGCAAGTCTGCTCCGCGCTCGTTCAGCTCGGTATGCAGGTCCTCGTGGCCGCGCACGACGATCCCGATGTGCTGGACTCCGGGGCCGTAGTGCTCGATGTACTGGCTCACACTGGACCGAGGGGAATCACCCCGGCACAGGACGAACGTGACATCCCCGGCCCGCATTGTCGCCGTATCCATGCCGCTCAGCTCGCCCGTAATTTGCCGCCGCTCCAGCAGCTCGAAGCCGTACCGGTCCTGCAGGGAGGCAATAGCTCTGTCCAGATCACGAACCGCGATGGCGACGTGGTCGATGCGCACCGCCCTTGAGCCCAACGCCCTGCCACTGCTGCAGCCGATCACCTTGTCCTCGACCCGGCAGCTTTCTGAAGTGATGACGTCGAAGATGTTTGACAGGTAGTCGGCATCATGGCCATGCGCCTCGGCGAAATCGCGCGACCGCGTCCGCACGGCAGCCAGGCGGTCCGGCGCCATCATCGGGATGTCATTGTCCCGCTTGATCTCGGCCACTGCGATACACGCGCGCATGCGCTGGTCGAGCAGTTCGAGCAGGGATTCATCGATGTGATCGATCTCTGCCCGCAACTCCTCCAGGGACGCGGTCGTTGCTGGCTTGGACATGTCGCAACTCCTTTGGTCTGGCGAACAACCGGGTTAGAGCACAGTACAGTCACGTCGCGCGCATCGACGCTGAGTTGGTCATCCGGAGTAGGCACCTCAGCCCGTGGAACAACGGGTCCGGGCGCGAGAAGCTCCGCATCCGCCATGCCGACGGCGGCGCGCGATCAACGAACCAGATTCGCCTCTGAGCAGAGGTCACGGCATCGGCCGGACCGCCAGGGTAGTCATCGCCACGACGTCTTGATCAACTTTCACGCGCAGGTCGCGGGAATCTCGGCCATCCCTGAGCACCACCGCCTGCGAGCCAGCACGCCGACCGCCCGCGGAGAGGCTGAAGATCCACGCGAAGGCGCGAGAGGTACGCCGGGGAAAAAGCCGACACCGTTTCTCCGTGTTTCCCGGGAACGGACTTGGCGGCATTGCCGGGGATAGTCGGTTGTCGGCGGCCAATCGTACCGGATAAGCTCCTCTAGTGGTCTCGCTCGTCGTCGGTGGACGTGGTGCAGTAGGAAGCTTGTTCTGTGGGCTTCTAGCCGTCCACGGGCCGACGACTTCCATCGACCGTACCAGGAGGGTCGAGGAGCCCACAGCTGAGGTGGCGGCCTATGTGACCGCGGACATCTGCGCGCCGAACGCGGCTCTGATCGAACAGATCGGGCAGGCGGAGGTGGTCGTGCTGGCAATCCCGGAAAACATTCTGGAGTCTGCAGTAACCGCCGTCGCACCGTTGATGTCGCGTGATGCCCTGCTCGTTCACACCGCCTCGGTGCAGACCGTCATCTCAGAGCTGCTGCTGACCGAAGCGACGCGACATCGGCTGCAAGCCTGCGGCGTGGATCCAATGTTCGCACCTGCGCTCGGTTTCCAAGGACGCCCGGTCGCGCTTACTACAATTCGGCCAGGGCCTCGAATCGACGCACTGGCGCGATTCATGTCCGAAGCCGGTGCTCGTGTGGTGCGGATCACGCCGGACGAACACGACCGCTTGACCGCAAGCATCCAGGTGGCGACCCATGCGAGTGTGCTTGCCTTCGGCTTGTCGATCTGCCGTTCAGGAATCGATATTTCACGATGTCTCGAGCTGGCGACTCCGCCATATCGGGCCATGTTGACACTGTGCGCACGGTTGTGCAGCGGTCAGCCGGAAGTCTATCGCGAGATCCAGGATGTTCATCCGCTCGCCGAACAAACCCGCGTGCAGGTGCGCGATTGTGTCCAGGAACTGTCGGCTAGATCTGCTGACCGCGGGGACTTCGAAGCGATGATTGCCGAGATGTCCGGGTGGCTGGGCAATCAACAAGAGATTCTCGCTGCCGATTGCGCTCGATGGTTCTCCTCGGCTCCCGCCACAACGGCGGACGTCTGAGCGAATGACGAATCTGCCGCTCGGCGCAGCTCGCGAAGCTCGTCGTCGGCCACTGCGACTGTGCCGCTCTCGGCTGTGCCACTCCGATTTCGCCGACGCCGAAACGACGGGCGATGCCGAAGACAACCGGCGATGCCGAGACAAGTGTCGGCGGCACCTGCTCGTTGTCAATTGGCGTAAAGTCAGCGGCGAGCATGCAGATCCATGAACGCATCACGAGTATGTCAGATCCATGAACGCATCACGAGTATGTCAGAACGCGGGTCCGTCACCATCAGCGATCGGCCAGTGGGTTCTACGAGTCGTGAAGCCGCTGGGAGCCCTACGCCTCCAGCGGCACCGACGATGGCTACACTGTCATTCAGTCGCGGCCGATATGAGATGACTCCGCTGCGCGCCGGTCTCCTGGCCGAGGGTTATCAGCATCGCCTCGGCCTTCAGCCATATTTCCTGCAGCTCCGATGTTGGGTCCGACAATGCCGTAATCGCACCGCCAACGCCTATCGACACAGTGTTTTCGGCGATTACGATCGTTCGGATGGTGATGCTCAGATCCGCCGCACCGTCGAGTGAGAAGTAACCGATCGCGCCTGAGTAGACCCCGCGCGGTCCTGCCTCAAGACGGTCGATGATCTCCATAGTCCGCAGCTTGGGAGCCCCGGTCATGGATCCGCCCGGGAAGGCATTCCGCACGCATTCGGCCGGGCTGCTGTCTGCCCGAATCGTACCCCTGATAGTGCTCACGAGTTGATGCACGGTCTGATAGGACTCGACACCGCACAGAACTGGCACAAAGACGCTGCCGACCTCGGCGGTCCGACCGATGTCGTTGCGCACCAAGTCGACAATCATGATGTTCTCGGCGCGTTCCTTCTCACTCATGGCCAAGTCTATCGCCAGCATCCGGTCCTCCGCCGCGGACGAGCCGCGGCGACAGGTTCCCTTGATCGGCTTGGATTCGGCAACCCGGTCCGTGCCGATTCTCATGAAGCGTTCCGGTGACGAGCTAAGCACGTCGAGACCGGGAAACTTCAGTAATGCGCCGAACGGCGCCGGATTGACCGCGCGCAGACGACGATAAGTGCTCCAAGGGTCAACGGTGCAGTCGACTTCGAACATGTTCGTCAGGCAGACCTCGTACGACTCACCGAGGCTAATAAGTCGCTGGGCTTCCGTGATCAGCGCCAGGTACTCCTCATTGGAGTGTCGTGCCCGGACGGCCGGTGTGCTCCAGAACTCGGCCGCCGGTGGCACGTCCGGCAGCGGCTGAAGCCGCTGAACGACCGACTCAGCCTCGTCGAGCCATCGTTGTCCGTCGACGCTTTCACGGCTCAGCGTCAGCAGCCAGACGCGGCTCTCCTCGTGGTCGATCACGACGCCGCGATCAGCGAAGATGAATTGCGCATCCGGGGTCGGCGACCTATGTTGGGTCGATCCTCCGACCGCGGTCTTCAATTCGTAACCGAGGTAGCCGACGTACCCGAGGGCGAACTGAACAGGCAATCCGCTGCCCGGGACACGACGCGACGGAACCTTCCCTGCCAGATAAGTGAGGATTTCCCCGTCGAAGCGCTCATGGAGCGAACCGTCGGATCCGAACACCTCGACCTGACCGAGGTCAACGTTGTAGACCAGCCGTTCGCCGAGCGGTCCAGCGGAACTGCCCAGCAGAGAGAAGCGCGATAGCCCAGCGATCGGCTGTGCACTATCGAGCCAGAACGCCGACTTATCCGAGCCGAAAAGGGCATCGAACAGAGCATCGACTGCTACCACATTCCCGACCTCGCGGACGTGCAGTCGGTATCGGTCGGCCCCCGGCTCCACCGCGCGCGCTAGGGCCGCGTCTGCAACGGCCCGACGGACCGTTCGTGCCGCATGGTCCGAGCACGCTCGAACGAAGTTCCCGAGTAGCCGCTCACCGAACTCGGTCGCGATCGACTCCGGATGGAACTGAATCCCCCACTGGGGCTTGGTCAGGTGACGCGCACCCATCAGCAGACCGTCCACCACGGTCCTGGCGATGGCTTCGATCTCGTCCGGGAGGTCGTAGACGAGCAGCGAGTGGTATCGCATCGCCGAAAAAGGCGACGGTATGCCGTCAAACAGGCGGTCACCGTTATGCACAATGTCGCTAGGGCGGCCGTGCATCGGCGTGGGCGCCAGATCGACGCGGCCACCCGCATTGAGACACAGGCCCTGGTGACCCAAACAGATTCCCAATACCGGAATGTCCGACTGCTCAACCGCCCACCGGCTCAGGCCGAAGTCTCGCTCGACAGCCGGGTTCCCAGGGCCGGGCGAGATAATGATCCCCTGGACTTCGCCGAGGTCGAGCGCGCTCAGCCCGGCCTCATCGTCATTGGTCACCACAACTGGAGGCCGACCCACCACGTTCGCCAATGCCTGGTAGAGGTTGTAGGTGAAGGAATCATAGTTGTCCAACAGAATGTATGTCATGCCCGACCGGGCTCCTTCCTCGACCTAGACGCCTTAGGAGCGCTCCATCTGGCGGACCAAGGGCGTCGAGGCCCAGCCAAGTTAGACCGCAAGTCAGCTGCCCAGAACCACCGTCACGACAACACGTTGTGATATCGCTATTGACGACCTGCAGTGTGACATTGCTAGGAGAATCTCCTGCCAAAAAGCCGCTGCCAAAGGGAGTAAGCATATCCATTGGCGTAAACATGATCTAGATATATGATTCTGTCTCTAATATTATTCGCCATAAAACGGCTCTTCGTGTCAGCGCAATTATCTAGGCTGGCAGTAATAGCTCTTTGGAGGTCGGGCGCAAGATTCCTCTCTCTAAGGGCACGCAGATTTTCGTTCTGAACTGGAAAAGTACCATTAATGGAAAGAGCAGGCACCGAGGCAACCAGTACTGGGTCGATGTGATGAGGAAAGGTTTTTGCATTCTCAAGGGCGTCGGCGACGTATAGATTAATCATTGTTCTCAAACATTTATCACATTTGCCGCAATTGTAAGCGCCATTTTCATTCTCATAGCACACTCGCAAGTGTTCGAGCGCGAGGGACGACTGGGCAATCTGCCAGATTACTTTATTGATTCTCGTCGCCTCAGTTCCGTCGTGCACAAAAGTAGTGCTTTCTGTACTCCAATGCCCATCGAGGGCAAGGCTTGAGCCCCAGGGCATTTGTTCCTCGACGGAGAGGGTCGATGGTACATACACCCGGCGGAATGCGCCACGCAAGAACAGTCCGACGGCAGCCAGACAACCGCCGTGGCTGTAATCCCACGACAGTATTGGCTGCACAAGTCCGTAAATATTAGTCTTGACTACCGACAGTTCGACATTCTCTGCCGCAGCAATAGCCTTGATGTTCCTCAAGGTACGGTTCCACAGCGGCTTATTACGGAGATCAATATCAAAGCCGTCGACCAGGATAAAGTTATCAACCCGGTCGGCCTCCACTGGATCTTCTTTGTGTTTGAGATAGGTATAAAAAGAGTCGACGCCGCCGGAAAAGAAAGATGCCGTTCTATGCGGCTCGTGGGCATCGGGAACGACCGCATCAGCTCTAATTTCAACTGGCCTCAGGCCTAAGTCCCAATGCTGCACCTCCTCCATTACTGCATACATTCCTTTGAGAAGTTGCTCCGATATACTTCCCTTGATAATCAGGTCCTCACCCTGTTTCATGGAAGGCAACAGGAGAGCTGCCGCAAATGGACTGGCATCGCCGAAAGTGTTAGCGCCCTGCGCGGCGTTGCTGAGACTGAAATTTACCTTGTCCCAGCCGTTCTTGCGTATTTTGCATTGGGCAGACAGTACTGTCGCCTCGCCAATAGTTCTAAGTTCTATATGTTTAATGATCATAAGAATAGATCCTCAATTAATTTCTGACTCAGGCGCACCCGTTCGGTCCTCTTAAGGACCAAGGCAGGTAGCGTTGCTGACCTATACCGCTTGGGAAGACTTTAGTGACCTATACCATTGGGAAGAGGAGCATAGCAGCCTGACCGGCAGGGTGTGCGCCTTTCGGCAACTTTGCCGCACGGCGGACGACAAGGACGAGTCACCCATGCTCGCCTATGGTAAGTATTCGGTGATCCCGTCGCGCTGATGCGACACGCGGGTGCGGTGCTGAACACAGACCGTGGCGGTGGTCCAGCCTTGGCGTGATGATCGCGCCAGCTTGTTCCCAGGCTGCCTCGGGGGAGGCGGCGTTTTGGCGTTCTTGTGCGCAGCTGCTGGAGGCGGAGAACGCGCGGCTGGCGGCGGAGAACACGACTTTGGCGGGGACGGTGGCCGCGCAGCGGGAGCAGCTGGCCGCGCTGAAGCAGCGGGTGGTGACGCTGAGCCGGATGCTGTTCGGCGGATCGGGTGAGAAGAGCGATCCGGGTAAGGGGGCGCCGGGAGGCGGCAGCGGCTTCACCTGCGCCAGCTACCGCGCCGCCAACTGGACCTGGGCCGGCTACACCAAAGGCCGCGGCAAACCAGCTGACCCACCACCGCTCCATCGGCGCCAGCCAGCAACGGGACCACCAAATAGTTACCGCCTGTGCGGCCCGGCCTCGTGCTTCCTGGCCCGAGCGTGGCCTGAGCGCGACGATACCCAGAAAAAGGCGACATCTCCGGGACGGCAACGGACCTGGCCTCCATTGAAACCAGGGGATATCAGACTACGCGCCCTCGTAACATCCATCTTGTGCTATTAGCGGCACTTCGTCCCATTCCGGACTAGGCAGGTAAAGGAAGATCTGTCATCCGAGGAGTTTCATCCCCCGGTGGAGGGATTGAGGCTACAGTGCTCCGTCATGGAGCAGGCGCGGGCGACCCGTTGGAGCGCCGCTACAGGCCACGCCAGTCCCCGCGGGACGGCAAGACCGGGACGCCGAGCACGACCGCCGACACGCCAGGCACCACGCACCACGCACCACGGAGGTTCCGTAGCAGGCTTCCATAGAAGGAGAGAGCCATGGTCGTCGTGATGGCCCAGGAGGCGACCCAACAGGACGTCGACGCCGTGGTCGACGCCGTGCGAGACGCGGGCGGCAAAGCGTACGTCAGCCGGGGCGTGTCCCGCACGGTTGTCGGCTTGCTTGGTGACATCGAGCAGTTCCAGACGCTGAACCTGGGCAGCCTACGTGGCGTCCGCGATGTCATCCGGATCTCCGTCCCATACAAGCTGGTGAGCAGGGAGAATCATCCGGAGCGCTCGGTTATCCGGGTCGGCGGGGTGCCGATTGGCCCGGACACCCTCACGGTCATCGCGGGCCCCTGCGCGGTGGAGACCCCGCTTCAGGCGCTCGCCGCGGCGCAGATGGCGAAGGCCGCGGGCGCCGCCCTGCTGCGCGGCGGCGCGTACAAGCCGCGCACGTCGCCCTACGCGTTCCAGGGACTCGGCGAGAAGGGCTTGAAGATCCTCGCCGAGGTGCGGGCGGAGACCGGGCTGCCC
>DATIYI010000252.1:0-6216 GCA_035517695.1 Streptosporangiaceae bacterium | reverse complement strand
GCGGAATTGTCGACGAAGATCCGATAGTCGCAGATAGCGCCGCGCCGCAGCTTCAGGATGTTGGCGAAGGGCACCTGCAAGCTGCTGCCGTCGTGACGCGTGTAGGTCACCGAGCCGCTGCAGATGACCACATCCGGCAGGGACCATTGCTCTTCCAGGTGGTGGGAGAGACTCTTGATCGCCCCGAAGAAACCGCCCACGGTCGCCTCGATCGCCTCTCGCCCGATCACGGCGGGATGGTTGCCAAAGCGGAAACTCGCGTCACTCGTGAGGAACCCGGCAAATGCTTGCGCGTCCCTTGCATCGATCGTCGCCAGCAACTGCCTCATGAATGTGTCGTTCGCCATGCTTCAGCCATCCGCTTTACGAGCCGATGACCCGCTCGATGACGATGCGCACCGGCTTGCGGGCCGCGGGGTCCAGCGGCGCGGTCGTTCCGAGCAGGTCGCCGCTCTGCGGCATCGCCTGTCCGGACTTCGACACGCGCGCCTCGATCGTGACCAGGCCGGCGGTCGAGAGCTTGCGGTCGGGCATCATGGCGAGCGCGTCATTCAATTCGAACCTGAGCGGCCAGCTGCCCGTGGTGGTGCGCAATATGGCCACCGGCGGGCCCGGTGAGTCGACGGATTTGGCGACTATGAACAGCGTGAGGCCCGGGGGCACCCGTGACCGCAGGGCCTCCGATAACAGCACCTCGCCGCGGACCGCGACGCCAGCGTCCGCCGTCGCCACCGCCGCAGCCGCCGAGCCCGCGAGCCGCTGATCCTCGGCCAGGTTGGCCGCGATGACCCTGGCATCGGGCGATTCAGGCCCGAGAACTCCTGCGAGCCTCTGCCAGGTCGTCACCGCTTGCGTGTATTGCCCGGTCTCATGCTGCAGACTCGCCTCGAGCCACAAGGCCTTGGGGTGCTGTGGATCGAGCCCCAGGGCGGCCTGCAGATATTTCTCAGGCTCGCCGATGAGCGAGTTGCCGTTGAGTCCGGCAGCGACGTCCGCATAGTCCGCCCAGGTGTCCGCGGTCATTTCCTTCAGCGCGGCGAGTTGCCGGTAATCGGCCGCCGCTGCCGCCAGGTCGTGCCTGCTGCGAGCGGCGTCGGCGCTCGCGATCAGCTGAGCTGCCGCCGCAGAAGGCGCGCCGGGGGGAGCTGCAGCCGGCGCCGCGCCGGCACCCGGCAGCAGGCGCTTTTCACGGGCGGCCGCTGCGGCCTCGGGGCGTTGCACGAACTCGTAGGAGCGGGCGAGAAGCTCCCAATCGGCGTCGCTCCCGCCGCCTTTGGCCAGGCGCTGCTCGAGCGCGGTGATCGCGCCATCCATCGACTGTCCCGACTGGGCGCTGCCGCTCACGTGCGCGGCGACCGCGTCCGTCGCCGCTGGCGCTGACGCGGCATGCCGCATCAGCACCCACGGATAGATCAGCAGCGAGGCGGCAACGGCAACGAGCGCTCCCGAGAGAAACCAGAAGACGTCCCGTGGTCCGATCTTCCGCCAGAAATCGCCTTGTGCATCGAGATGCGCCACGTCCCGAATTGTAGTCGGGGTCGGGCCGGAAGGAACCCTGGCAGCTCTGATGCAGCCTGCGGCCGGCCGCGGGTCGGGCCGCGGCAACGACCTTGACCCGGAGCACGGCCGTAATGTGCCCGACCAACAATTGCCGAATCTGACACAGACGTCAG
Source organism: Streptosporangiaceae bacterium (assembly GCA_035517695.1). Taxonomy (GTDB): domain Bacteria; phylum Actinomycetota; class Actinomycetes; order Streptosporangiales; family Streptosporangiaceae; genus DATFVJ01. The sequence goes on along the minus strand of DATIYI010000252.1, from coordinate 4,543 downwards.
GGAAAATGCGCACCCGTGTGAGGGGAACTTCATAGGCGGGGTGCGGGAATATCCGCATGCGTCTAAGGGTAAGTTCGCATCGATGTAGCGTCAGGTCCTCACGGCGGCGCCGTTGTTCCGCGCGATCCCGTGTGCGAGACTTTCAAAAAGAGAATCGTCTACCCGTCAAGCGCCCTTGAGCATGTCGGAGTAAAGGGGAGCGCGATGCACACGAGCCTGGGGACCGATGCGCGGCGCCGCACAGATGCCGCGTTGATCTCTAACGTCATGATTGCGGCACTGCTTGCGGCAGTGCTCGCGGCGTGCAGCGGCAGTACCGGTGCACAAGGCCCCGCTGGCGCAGCCGGCGCGACCGGCCCAACCGGGCCCGCCGGTCCGACAGGGCCCGTGACCGGGCTCAACGTCACGACCGCCACCGCCATCAGCGGGACCATCACGAGCGTCACGGTGCCCGCCAGCGGACAGCCGATCGTCAACTTTGAGCTCGTCGATCAGAACGGCGCGCCCTTGAGCGGCCTGCCCGCGGCGGACATCAGCTTCGGGATTGCGAACCTCAATCCGGGCACCAATGGCATGGCGAGCTACTGGACCTCGTACATCTACCACACGGTGACACCGAGCGGCTGTCCCACGGGCGCCAGCGCGTGCGACAAGGCGGCCGCGACTCAGCCGACCACCGAGAGCGCGGCGAGCGGCATGCTGGTCGATAACGGCGACGGCACCTACGTCTACACCTTCAACAAGAACGTCACGACCGATCCGCTGGTGAAATACGATGCGACCCTGACGCATCGGGTGGCGTTCGAGATCCGCGGACTCGCCCAGGCGAACAATGGCGCATACACGTTTCAGCCCTCGACCGGCGCCACCACCAACATCTTCAGTCGCGAGATCGTCGAGACCTCGACCTGCGACAATTGTCATGGCTTCCTCAACGCCCACGGCGGTGCCCGCGTCGAGGTGCATTACTGCGTGATGTGCCACAGCCCGCAGAACACCGATCCCTACAGCGGCAACCCGCTCGACTTCAAGCAGATGATCCACAAGATCCACCAGGGCAACTCGCTGGCGAGTATCCAGACGCCGCCCGCTCTGGCGCTCACGGGCAGTGCTTCGCTGCATACCGGATCCAACACCACGCCAACTCTCGGGCAGGGTTACTGGATCGTCGGCTACATGAAGTCGTTAAATAACTTCAACACCGTGCTGTTTCCGCAGGACACCCGTAACTGCCAGACCTGCCACGTGCAGAATCTCGCGGGCGCAACCGAGGCGGCCAACTATGCCGCCGTGCCGACCATGGAGGCCTGCGGCGCCTGCCACGACAACGTGAACTTCGCCACCGGCGCGAACCACAGCACCAACATCGTCGCCAATGACACGCAGTGCGTGACCTGCCATGGCCCGAGCTCGAACCTCGACAATGGTCAGCTGCAGGTCGCCGCGGCGCACGTGATACCGGATGTGGTGGCGGCGACCCGTTACCGGTTCAACGTCAACACCGTCACTGTCTCGGTTCAGGGCGGCAGCACCTATCCGGTGGTGAATATCTCGGTCACTGACCCGACCAACAGCAACAAGCCCTACAACCTCCTGACCGAGCCGACGTTCGTCGGCAACGGCATCCTGGCCAACCAGCAGTTCGGCGGCACGCAGCCGACGGTCGGCACGACGACGCCCGTGTGCACGGGAGCGGCGCGCCTGGCGATCGACGTCGGCTGGGACACGAGCGATTACACCAACTGGGGGAGCGCCGCCGCGCCTGCCGCCGCGAGCTGGGGTCAGCCGGTGTCGGTGAATCCGCTGGTGCCCGGCGCGGGCAGCGTGCCGGCTGGCTGTTCAGCCTCGACGCTCGCCTACGGCGGCGCTGCGGTGGCGGCGCCGCCGGCGCCGAGCACGGTCTACGGTCCGCTCGCGGACGGCAGCTTCACGGTCGTCGGTCCGGCACTGCCGGCGCCGCCGGCGGCGCAGTGCCCGCCGGGCAGCGGCACTGCCTGCGCGCCGATCCAGAACGTCGTGGCGGTGCTCGAGGGACATCCGGGCGTCGTCACCAGCATCGTGGCGGCCCCGGGTCCGGCCACCGCTGACCGCGTTGGCGTGACCACCGCGGTGGGTTACGGCAACACCGCCGGTGCCACGGCCGTGGCGCGTCGCACGATCGTCGATATCGCGAAGTGCGACGTGTGCCATAGCACGCTGCAGCTGCACGGCAGCAACCGCAACGACAACACGCAGGCGTGCGTCGTGTGCCACAACCCGGCATCGACCGACGTCAGCCAGCGCCAGGCGCTGGTGGCCCCGGGGGTCGACGGACTGTGGGAGCAGACGATTGACCTGAAGCACCACATCCACAAGATCCATTCCGATGCCTTCCGTCAGACGCAGACGAACTATGCGCCGTGGATCATCTACGGCTTCGGTGGCAGCGTGAACAACTTCAACGAGGTCGTCTTCCCGCAGGACGTCGGCAACTGCTATGCGTGCCATTCCAACCCGGCGAGCGGCCCCACGTTCTATCCGGGCGACATGCTCATGCAGGCGATGACCACCGACACGGGCCTGTCGAAGGATCCGACGATTCCGGCCGCACCCGCGCCCGGCTCGCCGGGCAATCCGATCTCGACGACCCCGACGATGGCCGCCTGTACCGGCTGCCACGAAGACAGTCTCGCGATCTCGCACATGGAGCAGAACGGGGGCTCGACGAGTGTGCTGAAGGATGCCGAGGGACGGATGGTTCCGGCCTCCAATCCGGCGGGTGTCGAGACCTGCGCCATATGTCACGGGCCGGGCGCGGTCGCGGACGTCGGCAAGGTGCACAACGTCATAGCGTCCCAGCCCTGAAGACCGGGCGCTTGCGATCGGTGTCAGGGTAGCGAGGGGATGGCCGTGTCGGCACGAAGCGGCCAGGAGAGCGCACGCGCTCGCGAGTCTGATCCGAGCCCGCGCTTCCGGGGATTCGTCGCGACGCTGTTGCTCGGGCTGATCGGTGCTGCCACGGCGTGTCCGGTCGTTGCCGATACGCCGAGCGCTCCCGCCTACAGCCGCAAGGGTGCCGATACGTGCCTGGGCTGTCACGACGACGCCTCGCTGATGGGAATATTCCGCACCGAGCACGGCCGTCCTACGGTCCCGGGAGCGCCTTTCGGGCACGGGGGCCTGCAGTGCGAGGCCTGCCACGGGCCGGGCGACGCACACGCCAAGGCCCGGGGCAAAGAGCCCGCGGGTATCGTCGACTTCAGCCGCAAAGGCATCAGCAGCGCCGCCGTTCAGAACGGCAAGTGCCTCGCCTGCCATCAGACGAACAGCGCGCATCTCTGGGACACGACCCGGCACGCGGCGGCCGGGCTCAGTTGCGCCGACTGTCACCATGCGCACTCGCCGGTCGATCCGGTGCGCCAGGTGGCGACCCAGCCGGAGGTATGCAGCGGCTGCCACGAATCGCAGCACAGCAACCTCGTCAAGCCGTTCCATCACCCGCTGCACGAAGGCAAGATGGCCTGCACGTCCTGCCATGCGGCGCACGGCTCGAGCGGACCGAGCAGCCTCCTCAGGGAATCCGTCACCGAGACCTGCACGATGTGCCACGCGGAGTACCGCGGCCCGTTCCTGTGGGAGCATCAGCCGGTGGGCGAGGACTGCGACAACTGCCACGAGCCGCACGGCTCGGTGCAGCCGGCGCTGCTGAAGGTGCGCCCGCCGTTCCTCTGCCAGCAATGCCACGAAGGGCAGGGACATCCTTCCGCGCCGATGACGCCACAGGGGCTGCCGGGCGGGGGCATGCCGAGTCAATTCCTGGTGGGGGGCGCCTGCCTCAATTGTCACTCGCAGGTGCACGGCTCGAATCATCCCTCCGGTCAGGCACTGATGCGCTAGGAGGCATGGCATGAAGGGAGATAAGCCTGCACTGCGGCGTTCGCTCAGCCTGACCGTCGCGGCGAGCCTGGCCGCCGGCGGCGCCGCTGCCGCCGAGCCGCAGGTCGACACCAGCAACTGGAAATGCGAGCAGTGTCCGTTCTACAGCGGCTACCAGGGCGAGGCCGAGATCGGCGCCTTCGGGGCGGGCGGGGCGAACGACAGCTACGGCCGCTACACCGGCATCGATGCCGGCCACGCGTATGTCGACGCGGCGGCGAGCGGCACGCTGCAAAGGACCAACGGCACTTACCTCAGGTACGATCTTCAGAACCTCGGCCTCGCATCGCGCGACGGCCTCATCGAGGCAGGCCAGGACGGGCGCTACGGGCTCGCGCTCGGCTACGACGGCCAGCCCAACCGGCTCTACGACGACACGGTGACGCCGTTTCGCGGCGTCGGCAGTGGAGCGCTCACGTTGCCGAACGGCTGGGTGCATGCCGGCTCGACTGCCGCCATGACCGACCTCGATTCGAGCCTCAGTCGTTTCGATCTGGGGTATGACTGGCGCACGGTGACGCTCTCGGGTCACTACCTCCTCGGCTCCGCCTGGACCTTCTACAGCAACCTGAGCCGGCAGGAGAAAGAGGGCACTGACCTGATGGGTGCGAGCTTCCTGACACAGGCC
>DATIYI010000251.1:0-16673 GCA_035517695.1 Streptosporangiaceae bacterium | reverse complement strand
ATGATCGAGTTGCCCGCGGTCGAACCGCGGATCGACCCGCCGCCGGATAGCCCGCACATCGCCGGTGTAGTCCTGCGCGCCCGGCGTCGCTGACCGCGCCACTCAGCGCCAAACGATCGCAGAATCTGTTGTCTTCTCTGTCACACACGATTGAGCACACATTCCCGCCGATCTGGGCGGATGGCGCCAAATGGTCTGACAGGCTGGTGCGAAGGTACAGGCCTGGCCGTTCGGCGCGTTCCCGGCAGCGGCTGGGATGCCTGGGATTGTGATCTCGCGCGTGCGGTGGCCGGCTGATCCCGGGCTGGGCGGGTGGCCGAGGGGGTGCTGGCCGGCGGTATGGTCAGGGCGCGTGTCTGCACGCGACAGTGGCGGCGCTGCGGGCCGGTTGCCTTGCCGTCGTATGGGGCAAGTTCGCGCCAGATGGGCGCATCGGCATCGCCTCGGCGGGTGGCGAGCCTGGTCGCGTCGCGGCTCGGGACAGACGTCACGCGCCGGTTCGGGTCCATGCTCGTCGGTGGCCTGGGGCACGTGTTCCACGACGAACCCGGGCTGCACGAGCCCCACCGGATCATCCTGCTCGATTACGCCGGATAGGAGCCGGAAGGTGCGCCATCCGGTCGCGAACCGGCGGCGGCGCTGTCATCGCCGCACTCCGCATCGGCCTGCTTGCTGGTCTGCTTGCTGGTCTGCTTGCGCGCCGTCAGGCCAGCACACCTGAATCTTCCGCCGGAGCTCGCCGCATGGTCTGAGCCGAGTGCCGGGGCGGGCGTGCGGTGCCTCGATATGGTGTGGGCCGTGGGCAAGGCGAGCAAGCGGAAGGGTCAGCGCCGTCAGGGGGCCGGGCAGTCGCGCGCCGGCTTCGAGCGGCGGCGTGCTCTGCAGGCCGTGGCGACGGCGATGCGGCCGGCGCTCGCCGAGTGGGCTGCTAAGCAGGAATGCGAGGACCAGGCGAGGCGATACTGGCGGGGTGGTGCGGCGCCGCGGCCCGCTGTCATCCCCCGGTGGGCCTGGGACTCCGTGGGCGACCGGTTCTTTTCCGCAAAATGGCTCGCCGATGCGGCCGGGGCGCCTGTGCTCGCGGACGCGCAGCTGCCCGGGCGACCGCCTCAGCCAGGCCGAGGCGCAGCGCGTCGTCGGTGACCGGGCGGCTGGACCCGTCGCCGTGCTGCCGCTCGGACGGGAAGCTCCGCCGTGCTCGCGGGCAGTCCCGGGCACTGGCAAGCCGCGATGTCCGCCCTGTTCCGCGGGGTCGTGCTGGACGCGGTGCCGGTTGACAACCCGGTGGTTTCGGAGATCCTTCGCATGCTCGGACCAGTGGTCTGTGAAGAGCTCACTCGAGCCGATGGGGACGAGCCAGAAGCGGATTGGGCTTTGTTCCAGGAACTCAACGCCCCGCTGTTCGGGGCGGCTACGCCCTGATCGAAGCCGCCTGGGCAATCCTCGGACTCGACCCGGTGGAGCAGGTGCTCGCCGTGCTCGAAAGCCAGATGCACGATGCGCTTGCCGGGGCAGGCACACCGGCGGACCGGACGCCAACGTCATCGCCGAAACGCTGGTCAGAGCACTGACCGGCGGGTACCGATTCGAGGAACCCGGTGACGTCGAGACGCTGGAGCGGCTCGGGCGGCGCACCTCTGGAAATGTACTGCTCGACCTGATACGCGCCAGCCAGGTTGAGCCCGCAGACGCGCTGCGCGTCGGCCTCATGATCCTTGTTGCCCTCGCTGGCCTGGCCCGCACCGATGCAAAATCCGTGCTGTCCAGGGGCCCAGAGATGGCCCAGAGATGGCCCAGAGATGACTAGCTAAATGTCTCAGCTGGTTTCAACGACGAGAAATATCCGGCGATACCGAGCGGCGGTCGCCGCCGCTGCTAAGCACATCCAGCAACCACTGCGGATCGCGTGTTTTCATCCTATATTCGCCGTTCTGTATGGTCTTGTTGATATCTATCAACCGTTCCGCATGTCGGCAGAATTGAACCGATCTGTCTTACGGCGAGATGATGTGGGGGCCGCGCCACGAGTTGCATTGGCGCAGGACCGGTATGGCGTTGGTATGGCGTTCTCCGCTTGACGGGCTGGTGCCCTTTAGTTTGCGTGACCCGGCTCTGTCAATGTGAGGCTCCGTAGGTATAGGAGTGCCTCGAGGATTTCTGCGAGGACGGCCCCAGCCCGTTGTCCTGGACGATCGTCGGGCATTCGCCCGGACGGTCCCGCGGCTTCGCCCTCACTGCGCGCCTATTTCTCCTTGTTGTAGGCATCCACTCGAACTATCGCTGGTATGGTCCTGTAGTGCCAAAGTCACCGATTCTCCCGCTGGCCGCTGCGGTAACCGCAGTAGCGCTTGGCGCGTCGCCCGCACAGGCCGCGCCGCTTTCGCCGGGAAAGCGCGATGGGGCAAGGGTCGTGGCGTTTCCGCTTCTCGCGGTGAAGGGCCAGGCACCGGCGAGCGTCGGGTCTCACGTCAGCCACTCATCTCATGTGTCGGGCTCTGGTGGGCACGTCTCGCACGTCTCGCACGTCTCGCACGTCTCGTCGGTCCCTGCCCCGGTGCCGACGAGTGCGGCGCCTGTCGCGCCCCAGCCGCCCCCGCCCCCGCCGACGGCGAGCCCGGCGCCTGTCGCGCCCCAGCCGCCCCCGCCGACGGCGAGGCCGGCCCAGACCGCCAGCGCGAGCACGGACGGGTCGCCTGCCGTCGCGCCGCCGCAGAGCAGCCCGACGGGCAGCCCGACAGTCGTGGGGAGCGGCAGCCCGACGCCGAGCCGTGGTAACGGTAGCGGCTGCGCGTCCGTCATCGTCGCGCCGTTCGGCGCCCTCGCGGGCACGATCAGGCAGCTCGCCCGCCGAAGGAAGGGGCGATGAGCCCGGCGGACGGCGCGCCTCGCACCGGTGCTGAGGCTACTGGTGCTGGCGCGATCGGTGCCGCGGAGATCACGCTGGCTTTTGACCAGGCCACGGTGAACTTGGACGCGTTGCAGCGGAGCGCCTACGCAGTGGCCGCGGAGATGACGGTCGACATCCGCGTCTCCGGCGCGGACTACGTGTGCACTTTCTTCCCGCGCAAGCAAGACACCACCGACGACGAGCTGAAGCACCGGTTCCGCGCGGAGGTGAACGACCAGATCCTGCGAGTGCGGATAGCGAAGGAGACCGAGCCGCTACGAAACCTGGTCTTCGCGCTGGCGTTCTCGCAGACCGGCCTTGTCGAGGCTGAGGGCGCGTGATGAAACTGGAGCGGGTGGCGACGGCGCTGCCCCGGCACGGCTGGCAGTTGCTGCCGCTGCGGTTCCACCGGATCGACGCGGACTCGGTGGTCCTCACCAACCTGGTAGGAGAGCACGTGTTCGTGACGCCGGACGAGCTGAGCGCCGTGGTGAACGGTACCTGCGCGGATCAGGAACTGCTTGCGCGGCTGCGGGCGGCGCACCTCATCCAGGTGCCGGGCGAGACACTGCCTGCCGAACTGCTGGCCATCAAACTGCGCACTCGGATGCGGCGCCTGCCGGACTCGACCGGGCTGCACATGTTTGTTGTCACGTTGCGCTGCGAGCACACGTGCCGCTACTGCCAGGTGTCTCGGCAGTCGGCAGCGAAGAACGAGTTTGACATGACCGAGGAGACCGCACGCCGGGCGCTTGAGCTGGCTTTCAGGTCGCCGTCACCGCACCTGAAGGTCGAGTTCCAGGGCGGCGAGCCGCTGCTCAACTTCCCGCTCATCCGCTGGATCACGGCCGAGGCTAAGCGGATGAATAAGGAGCACGGCAAGGATCTCGCGTTCGTGATCGCGACGAACCTGGCGCTCCTCGACGAGGAGATCCTCGACTTCTGCGCCGAGGAAGAGATACACATCTCGACGTCGCTTGACGGCCCGCAGGACCTGCACAACGGCAACCGCCGCCGCCCCGGGCGCGACAGCTGGCAACAGGCGGTGGCGGGCATCAGGCGGGTGCAGGAGCGGCTTGGCAAGGATAGGGTCAGCGCGCTGATGACTACCACGGAGGCGAGCCTTGGCCGGGCGGCCGAGATCATCAACACCTACGCCGAGCTCGGGTTGCACGGGATATTCCTGCGCCCAGTCTCGCCGTACGGCTTCGCGCTGCGAGGCCGTGGCGGCGCGAATTACGACGTCGACCGGTGGCTTCAGTTCTACGAGGCCGGCCTGGACCAGATCGTCGAAATGAACCGGCAGGGCGTCCCTATGGTGGAGATGTACGCGTCGATCATCGCGAAGAAGATGCTTACCAACGCCGACCCCGGTTACGTAGACCTGACCTCTCCGGCCGGCATCGGGATCGGCGCGCTCGTCTATAACTACGATGGCGATATCTACGCGAGCGACGAGGGCCGGATGCTTGCCGAAATGGGCGACCGCACCTTCAGGCTCGGCACCGTGCACGACTCTTCCTACGCGGACATCATGCTCTCCGACGGCCTGCTGTACCCGCTCACGGAATCGATCACACTCAGCGCGCCGATGTGCGCCACGTGTGCGTTCGAGCCGTACTGCGGTGCCGACCCGGTGTTCCACTACGCGACCATGGGAGACTTCACGGGGCATAAGGCGCTGTCGGCGTTCTGTCGGCGCAACATGGGCGTATTCACCTTGCTGCTGCGGAAGATGCGCGACGACCCTTATTTCCGCGACCTGCTGTGGCGGTGGGCGCAGTGAGACCGCCTGGCACGGTGGCCCGCCGCGGCGATGCGGCGAGGCAGAGCTGGTGAGGCGGGGACGGTCATGCTGAAGCTGATGGGCCGCGCTGACGCAAGCGGGCTGGCCGGGCCGGTGGCCAACGATGTATGGCGGGTCTGCCGGCCTGAGGACGCAGACAGCGACCGCAGCGGCGTTGGCGACGAAGACCCCGCCAAGTCCATCGCATGCCTACTGCGGGACGGGCAGGCCGCACCCCCCGGGTACGGCCTCTATCTGATGGCCGAATACGAGCCCGGGATGAGACTTGGGACGCTCGGGGCCGGGTCTCGCGGCCCTGGGGTGTCCGAGATGCCCGGTCCGGTGCTCAGGCTCGGGCCCGAGCTGGCGCATCTCGACGCGGGCGACATCATCCACGTCCCCGACGACGGCCGCCTGGTCACCGTGCTGTGGAAGAACTCCGCCAGGCACAACGCCCTGCTGCTCACCGAGCAATGCGACAACTACTGCCTCATGTGCTCCCAGCCGCCGAAGGACCGCGACGATTCCTGGCTGTTCGACCGGGCAAGGAAGGTGATCAGCCTGCTGCCCGTGGGCGCGCGGGCTCTCAGCCTTACCGGCGGCGAGCCGACGCTGCACGCGGACGCGCTCATCGGCCTCCTTGAGCACTGCAAGCGGGTTGCGGCCGGGCTCTCGGTGCATCTGCTGTCCAACGGGCGCCGTTTCGCCGACCCAGTGTTCACCCGCCGCTATGCGGCGGTCGGTCTTTCCGACATCATGGCCGGCATCCCGGTGTACGCGCCCGAGCCGGGCCTGCACGATTTCATCGTCCAGGCCGCCGGCGCGTTCGACGAGACGGTGCACGGCATCCTCAACCTGGCCTCGCTCGGTCAGGCGGTGGAGATCCGGGTTGTAGTCCAGCGGCACACCGCTCCGGTGCTCGCCGGCCTGGCGACATTCATCGTGCGGAACCTGCCGTTCGTCGCTCAGGTCGCGCTGATGGGACTGGAGATGACTGGCCTGGCCCGGCCAAACTCGCCGCTGGTGTGGGCCGATCCCGCCGATTACCAGCGCGAGCTTGCCGGGGCGGTCGACATACTTGCCGCAGCCGGAATCGCGACGCGGATCTACAACCACCAGCTCTGCGTCCTCGACCGGCGCCTGTGGCCGTACGCGGTCCGCTCAATCAGTGACTGGAAGAACGACTACCTGGACATCTGCGGTTCCTGCTCGGTCCGTGACGCATGCGGCGGCGTCTTCACGACAAGCGGCAGCCGCCTCAGCGAGCAGCTGCGCCCGGTGCCCTGATCAGCCCGCTGGTGCGGCCAGGATGCAAGGACCGGGAGCACAAGGACCTCCTTTGGCAGGTGCGGAAGTCGCTCTCGGGGCATGCTGGGTAACCCCGCGGCGCGAGCCCGTGCAGCCGCCCGACGAGAACAGCTCCGCGCGGGCCGAGGTCTTCACCGGCCGCTGGGAGGACCCAGCGGCCGCCGGCTTCTGGAACCATGGGCGCTGCGGGTCTCAGGAGCATGCCGAGCGAATACGCAGAATTGAACAATCCGCACGTATATGCGAGCCTAGTTCTCCGGCCGTTTGGCCGCGCCGATTCGGCGTTCCGAATCAGACTCGGCAACCCGGTCTAATCCAGCTATTACGCTCCGTGAACGCAAAGTGGCCCTGTGACAGGCGCTGAGCTGCTGCGTCAATCGGGCGTTCCCTCAGCCCGGGACTGACAGGTCACCCAAACAGGTCGCACCAAGTCAGACCCGTGGCGCGTACTCGATCGAGTGGAACGGCCAGTCGCGTTCCAGCCAAGCGCGGACCGTGTGGTAGAGCACTGAGTCGAGCGCCGCACGGTCCGCGCGCACCCAGGAACTGACGGCCGCATCCTGTTCACCCGCGCTGGGCTTTCGCTGCGCGGCGGGTAGATGCACACGCAGCCGATGACTTCGCCGGTGCTGGTGCTGAGCACCGTATAAGTGAACCCGCGGCGCTCGGCAAAGTCCTGCGCGTGGCGTTCGAGGTCGCGCAGATTTTCCGCCAGGCTCATCTCGTGCGGCCAGTCTGTCCCGGCGAATCCCGGCGTCGCCTGAATGTGGCCGATGCTGGCCGTCCATGCGGCATAGTCCGCGGCGTTGTGCTGAGGCCCAAGCGGTTCCAGCCGGAATTCCTCAGCCGTGAGCCCATCAGGTACCGCGAAATCCAGCGGAACGAAGAACCGATCACTCATCAGGCGATGTTAGCCGTACTGCCATCGCACCCAGCTCACCCGACCGTAGCAAAACTCCCCCCGGAGGCCCGCCCATGGACACAGCGCCGTCCGGGCAACCTCGGAGCTTCCTGAAGGCCACGGTCACGTTCCGTGAAAGCCTTCAGCGCTATGTCACGCGCAGTTCCGCCGTTATCTCGGCGCGTACATTGGCGGGGTTCCGGCCACGGCATTTGCTTTCCAGAACCGGCACTCTGCACGTTACGTGTCTGTCATGACGGCATATCGGGGTGTGGGTCCGTGCGTGCGCCTGTCCCGCCCATGGAGACGGTCTGAGTGACACTGATATGCAGGATGAGAGTGCATCCAGAACGCCTGCTCCCGCGCCCTGTGGCAGAGCTGAGTTCTTCATCAAGCGCATGACGCAGGTCATGTCCGGGGTTCACGCGCAGACCTTGGGTTGCGGCTCGCCGGAGGCGTATTGATCCCAGTGTTGCCGTGTTGGCGGCCCGACGTCGGCGCAGAGTGCCGCATAGGGATCCGTGTAGAGCGATACTTCCCACAACTGCACGGCGCCGTCGACGCCGGCGGTGGCCAGCAGCTTGCCGTCCGGGCTGAACGCTACTCCGTGAACGCCGCCATAAGGGCCGAGGTCAGCGGGGAGGGGCGTGCCGACGGGCTGACCGGTGACCGGGTCCCACAACCGCACGGTGCCGTCACCGTCGGCGCTGGCCAGCAGCTTGCTGTCGGGGCTGAACGCCACTCCCCACACGCCGCCCTGGGCGCTGGTACCAGCCCGGAGACGGGCGCCGGCGGGCCTGTGACCGCATCCGACAGTTGCGTGGTGCCGTCAGCGTCGGCGCTAGCCAGCAGCTTGCCGTCGTGGCTGAACGCCAAGCCCGACACGCCGCCATAGGGGATGGAGCTCGGATGGTGGGGGGCGCCCACGGGCTTGCCCGTGACCGCCCACACTTGCACCGTGCTGCCGGCGTCCTCGCCGGCGGTGGCCAGCAGCTTGCCGTCGTGGCTGAACGCCATAGCGGACAAGCCGATGGAGCCGACGTGGAACGGCGCACCGACGGGCTGGCCCGTGACCGGGTTCCACAACTGCACGGTGCCGTTGCCGTCGGCGGTGGCCAGCTTGCCGTCGGGGCTGAACGCCACCAGTTCTGACAGGGGGCCGGAGCCTGGAGGGCCGGGGGGGAGGGTCGTGCCGGTGGGCTGGCCGGTGACCGGGTTCCAGAACTGCACCGTGCCGTCGCTGCCGATGCTGGCCAGCAGGTTACCGTCGGGGCTGAACGCCACCTTCATCGGGCGGCCCTGGGCGCCGGTCTGGAAGGGCGTGCCGACGGGCTGGCCCGTGACCGGATCCCACACCCGCACCGTCCCGTCGGCGTCGGCGCTGGCCAGCAGGTTACCGTCGCGGCTGATCGCCACCTCGTCCACGCTGGCCTGGTTGCCGGGGGCAGGGAGGCCGGCGGTGCCGACCGGGGGGCCGGTGAGCGACCCGTGAATGCTGGCCTGGGCGCTGGTGGCGGAAAGAGGGGCGGCGCCGACGGGCTGGCCGGTGAACAGGTTCCACAGCCGCACGATGCCGTCGCCGTCGGCCGTGGCCAGCAGCGTGCCGTCGGGGCTGAACGCCACCCCTGACACCCCGAACCCGGCGCTGGTGGCGTCCAGGGAGGGTACCGACGGGGCGGCCTCCCTAGCAGCTGGGCGTTCATCAGCTGTTCCGCCAGGGCGGCCAGCACCCGCGGCCCGTCGCTCGCACCGGCCACGGTGACCCGGACCCGAGCCCACCGGATCGGACAAGCGACACCCGCCTGCGATCTCGCGCGGCGACGCGAACCTTCCCCCGTCGCGGGCGAGGGACCTGGCCGATCAGCACAAAGGAGCCGACAGCCGCGGTGCTCGCGCACATAACCAGCTGATCCGCGCCTGCCGAGCCCGAATTCCGAAGGTGCGACGATACGCACGCAATCGGCGATATGCGCGCCATCAACTCATGACGCCTGGCGATAAGGCTGTCCGTGGGCGACAGGATTTACCTGGCAGGTCGCCCCGGGTTGACCCCTCTGCCGGAGCGGCAAGGCGCCTGACCCGGCTGGGATTTTCCCGGTGGCCGGTCATGTCGCTGCTTGGCGCCAGAACCAGTGTGTGCCCTGGTGGCATCGCTCCAGCAGGAAGGTGATCTCGTCCAGCCGACCGGGCGCCTGCGGGTCGCCAGCGCAGTCCGGGAACTGGCAGGTGCCCGACTCGACGGGCGGCCCGATCGAGGTGGGCTCAGGCGAGGCCGGCTGCGCCGGGCTGCAGGGCATGGGAACGCCGTTAGGGGTCCTGGGGCTGCCGATCGTCTCGGCGAAGAACGGGTCTTCAATCAGGCCCCGGGCCTCGCCGGCGGTCAGGCGTTCCCAGTAGCGGGCGAGCCATCCGGCGTTGAAGTCGGACCACGCCTGTCCCGTCATGCACGAATAGAGGTTGGCCAGGTGCTCCCGGACCGTCGGCGGGTGCAGCACGGCGCAGTCCAGTTCGGCGTCGCACTCGGTCGACCGGCGGTTCAGGTTGGCGGACCCGCAGACGAGCAACTGGTCGTCGTACGTCTGCGACTTCGCGTGCACGTATACGCCGATACCAAGATCCGGCGCCCACATGTCCCTGACCGCTACCCTGGACCGCCCATGGTTGTCCAGCCCGCGCCACAGGTCATGCAGGGCGTTCTTGCGGAGCGTCAGTTCCATCTCCGCCAGCCGGACGTCGTTACCGTACGGCGGGATGACGATGAGCAGCCGCAGCCCGGGATTAGCCATCAGCCGGGTGGCCAGCAGCCTGGCCAGCGGCTCGCTCCAAAAGCACTGGTCCCAGATCGTGATCAGCTCGGTCGCCTGGCTGATGGCGTTCGCCAGGCCGGCCAGGACGGTGAACTCGCCGCGCGCAAAAGGGCCGGTGCTGACGTCCGGGCACAGCGGGATCGTGCGCCACATTTGCACCGTTGCCGCCCCGGCCGGCGCCACCGCCTCGGTGGGCGGGAGCGGCTCGACTTTGCCGTGCGAGATCGCGTCGGCGCTGGTCAGCTGGACCTGGCCGGCGCTGCCGACGGCGGAGTCGCGGTCGAAAACGCTGGCCCCGCCATTGCAGTGCCTGATCCACCGCTCGGCGAACTGCTGCTCCAGCGTCGCCACGATCGGGCCCTCGAGTTGCAGGTGATGATCGTGCCAATGCTGGTTGCCACTGCCGTAGACATTCGCGGGCAGACTCTCGGGGCCGGATCCCGCCTCCAGCAAGCGGGAGCCGGGATAAGGGTAGGCCGGATATCCGCCGTACGGCGGCGGGCTCTGCTTGGGCCAGCCGTCACCGGGCCGCGGGATGGCGGTACCTGACTGCCAGTCGCCCGAGCCGATCGAGGTGGCAGGGCCGAGCCCGAAGTCGCGGCGGGTGAACGCGAGGTCCACGCCACCGCAGAACGCTGCGTTCACCGCACCGACCCGGACCACGATCGCCTTCTGGTGCAGCACAGCCAGGAGCGGCGCGGCAACGCGCAGGTCGAGCGCTGCCACGCCGATAGGCTGGCTCAGCCGCCAGAGCCGCTGCAAGTTCGAGTTATGGTCCTGCACAGCCGCGGCAACCGCCCAGTGCTCGTCGGCGAGGTTGCTCACCACCTTGCGCTGGCTGGCGGCCGGCATCCAGAGCAGGAGCCTGACCACGATCCCAGCCGACATCATGCGGATCACAAGCCCCAGGGCCGTCTGGTCCTTGCCGGCCGTCATGCCGGGTTGCCACGGCCCGTCACCCCACGGATTGGCCGTCGAGGTATCCCGCAGCGCGTTGAACTCCCAGCCAGCGATGTACACATGGCCGCGCTGACCGGGCGGCCTGCCCTGGCCCGCGAGGACGTTGGCCTCGTCGATCGCGTTCTCGAAGGAATCGCGGATGGCGCTCAGCGCCAGGAAGCCGCCGATCATCGGCGTGACCTGGTTGCCCGTGTCCCAGGGCTGCTCGCCCGCGTAGGCACGGGCCGCCATCGCCGTGCCGTCCCCCCACGGGCGGCCGTCGCCGGCCGGAGAGTACGGATCGGCCGCGGTGAACCCGAGCAGCCACCGCTCCGGTGCCTGGCGCACGGATTCCGGAATTTTATTCATTGTAACCCTTGTCCGATTGCTGATACCAGCTTGCGGCACTCCGAATATCGCCAGTCATACGTCGGAGCAAACCATTGTTCCGGCGACTCGCGCTGAAATAGGAAACTCAACAGTGACAGTATGTCCAGGAAGGATGACGTCTATTACTACAGCCGCACTCTCGAATCGCCGAGAAAGAACGTGCTGGTCAGGGAGTTAGAGAACGTTTCGTGGCGAGGAAGATCGTTTGCGTCGTTGCTGGTCAAGGAGGCGTCTCCAGCAAACTGCGGCTGTAGTACTATTACGGCCATAAATTAAGGTCCGGTGACTCATTCGTTCTGAAATCACCATCCTGGTCTATGGCAGGAAGGCGGATATGGCAGCCAATGATCCGTTTATCCCAGGCGCGAACATCGGCATCCGGTCGGTGCCGAACCTCCGCGATATCGGCGGGTATGCCACGGTGAGGGGCCAGCGAGTACGACCCGGGGTGCTATACCGGTCGGCAGCTTTGGGCAAACTTACTGACGCGGACCTGCCGGCGTTCGGCGCCTTGGGCATCCGGACGGTCTTCGACTTGCGGACCAAGGACGAGCGGGCAATCGACCCGGACCGGGCGCTGCCAGGAGTGCGGGCGGTGGCACTCGACGTCCTAGAGGACTCAGCCGGTGCCGGTCCGGTACAACTGCTATCTATGCTGTCCGATCCGGCGGCCGCCTCCCGGATGCTCGAGGGCGGCAGGGCGGTTCCGCTGTTCCATCGCGGCTACCGGGACATCGTCACCCTGCCCAGCGCGCTGCGGTCCTATCGGCAGTTCTTCAGCGACCTGGCCGGCCCGGCCACCCGGCCGGCCCTGTTCCACTGCACCACCGGCAAGGACCGCACCGGCTGGGCCGCGGCGGCGACGCTGATGCTGTTGGGCGTTTCCGGCGACGACGTCATGACCGACTACCTACTCACCAACCGGGACCTCCTGCCAGCGCTCCAGCCACTGCTCGATCAGTTTGAAAAGGCTGGCGGCGATCCGCGGCTCCTGCTACCAGTACTCGGCGTGGAGCCGGACTACCTGGAAAGGGCAATCGCCGAAATGCACTCGCGCTTCGGCTCTATCGAGGCGTACTTCCGCGATGGCCTCGGCCTCCCTGACGATACCTTGTCGGCGATCCACACCGCCCTGATCGAGGCCAGTTGATCCCTCGCATCCGGTGCGCCCGTACGGGTCCACCTGGCCTTCTAGAAATGACTTACGGGAAGGGAGGGAATATGACCTTCTGCATAAGAGGCAAGAGCCGGCCCTGAAACCTCAGATTCCGGGTGCTGCTCGCTGGCCGCCTGACAGCCTGGGCCCCGGTTGCTGTACCTTGCTGCTGTACGCTCGCTCAAATTGTTCGAATTATGCTTCTTAACTGTACTGTTGTGGAGATAAGGGGACTCGAACCCCTGACCCCTGCTTGCAAACAGGCGGCAGCACGTGCACCGGTGTCTATCGCCGCAGCTCGCCGGTCCTGGAACGTGCATCCGCATCCGCCCGGATCCGGGCCCGTTGCTGCACTTTCCCGCTGTGCTCCCCGGCAGGTCCGCAGCAGTCCGGGGAGACGCGGGTGTCCTCGGCTAGGCTCAGGTCTATGGGACGGTTCCCCGGGGTACGACCCACTGCATTGCCTGACCGGTGATGCCCGCAATGAGGTCAAAGTCGCGGTCGTAATGCGGCAAGGTGACACCTTCCCGCTCGGCCACGGCAGAGACCAGGAGGTCAGGAAAGCCGACTGCCCTGATCTGCCCGCCGCACCACAGCGCGGCCTGGACATCGTGCCGGTCCTGGTGACGGGGAACGAGACCAACAAGGAGCGTGTGTTCGGGTCGGCGAACGACACGCCCTACGTCAAGGACGGTATCGACCGCGCCGTGGTGCACGGCGACGCCGCCGCCGTCGATCCGGGCGGCAGCGGCACCAAAGCGGCGATGCACCACGTGGTGATGGTCCAAGCCGGCGGCAGCGCGCGGCTGCGGATGCGGCTGACCGACACCGAGCGCGTAAAGCCGGGCGGAACCAGCACCGCGGCTAACCCGTTCGCCGGCTTCGACGAGCTGATGCGCACCCGGCGCAGCGAGGCCGGCGAATTCTGGGCTGAGGCGCTGGCCGCCGGCGACCTCACCGGCGACGAGCGCCTGGTAATCCGCCAGGCGCTCGCGGGCATGCTGTGGTCAACGCAGTACTACGCGCTCGATGTGGAGCGCTGGCTGGCCGAGCACGGCGCCGACCCGCTCGCCGGCAGCGCCTGGCTGCGTAACCACGACTGGCGGCACCTGATCGCCGAGGACATCATCTCCATGCCGGACACGTGGGAGTACCCTTGGTTTGCCGCCTGGGACCTCGCCTTCCACGCGGTTGCGCTCGCCGTCGCCGACGTCGGCTTCGCAAAGCAGCAGCTCCGCCTCCTGCTGACCCGCCGCTACCTGCACCCCAACAGCCAGCTGCCCGTGTACGAGTGGAACTTCAGCCTGTGGGACGAGCAGGACGGCTTCTTCTGCGACGTGCTGCGCCGCCCGGACGGAAGCTCCATCCCGCTGAAGGTGCGCTCGGTCGTCGGGCTGATGCCGCTGGCAGCAGCGACGGTTGTCGACACGTCGGTGCGCACCGAGTTCCCCCAGCTCGTCCAGGGCGCCGCCGAGTTCCTGGCCCGCCACCCCGCGGTCACGGCCGCCCTGTGGGGCCACGGGCGGCAAGCTCAGGCGACCGGCCCGGTGCTGTTCGCGCTGTTCGACGAGACACGGCTGCGGCGGATCCTGGCGCGGATGCTGGACGAGGACGAGTTCCTGGGGCCGCACGGCATCCGTTCGGTGTCGCGGTGGCACGCCGCCCACCCGTACGTCATCACGGCCGGCGGGCAGGAATACCGGGTCGGCTACCGCCCCGCGGAATCCGACACCGGCATGTTCGGCGGCAACTCCAACTGGCGGGGGCCGGTGTGGTTCCCGATCAACGTGATGCTCATCCGGGCGCTGCTGAACCTCCACGTCTTCTTCGGCGAACAATTCAGGGTCGAGTGCCCGACCGGCTCCGGCCGGCAGCTGAACCTGCATGAGGTGGCCCGCGAGATCAGCGACCGGCTCACCAGCACGTTCCTCAAAAACGCCGGCGGGCACCGTCCCGTGCACGGCGGGCAGCGGCTGCTGCAGACCGACCCGCACTGGCGTGACCTGGTGCTCTTCTACGAGTACTTCCACGGCGACGACGGAGCCGGAATCGGCGCCAGCCACCAGACCGGCTGGACCGGGACGGTAGCACTGCTGCCCCTGCTGTTCCGCGGCATCAATGCCGAACGCCTGCTTACCCGCGGCCGCGGCGCCCCCCGCAGCGCCGCGGCGCGCCGGCCCACGGCGGCGCCGCGATGACAGGGTGGCCGGCCCGGCCCGTCATCTACGAGATCAACACCGCGGTCTGGCTAGACGGGCTGTCCCGGGCGGCCGGGCGGCGGCTGACGCTGGCCGAGGTGGCGGGCACCGACTGGGACGCCGTCACACCTCCCGGTGTGGACGCGGTCTGGCTGATGGGCGTGTGGGAACGCAGCCCGGCCGGGCTGGCCCTGGCGAACACGAACCCCGGGCTGCAGGCGTCGTTCCGTGATGCGCTGCCCGGCCTGCGGCGCGGCGACGTCATCGGATCGCCATACTGCGTGCGCCGGTACGTCGCCGACGCGGCCTTCGGCGGCCCCGGCGCGCTGGCCGCAGCGCGCGCCGCCCTGGCCGACCGCGGCGCCCGGCTGATCCTCGACTACGTGCCCAACCACGTCGCCCCCGACCACCCCTGGGTGACCAGCAGCCCCGAGCTGTTCGTGCGCGGCGATGAACACGACATCCAGGCTGACCCAGCGGGCTGGATGACCGCCGCCGGGCAGGTGCTGGCCCACGGCCGCGACCCCTATTTCCCGCCCTGGCCCGACGTCGTACAACTCGACGCGTTCTCGCCAGCCCTGCGCGCCGCCACGGCCGGCACCCTCGCCGGCATCGCCGGCCAGTGCGACGGAATCCGCTGCGACATGGCCATGCTGATGACCAATCACGTTTTCGCCAAGACCTGGGGCGGCCGAACCGGGCGCGAGCCGGCCCAGGAGTTCTGGCCAGCAGTGATCGGTGAGCTGCGCGGCCGGCACCCGGACACGGTGCTCGTCGCCGAGGCCTACTGGGACCTCGAATGGGAGCTTCAGCAGCAGGGGTTCGACTTCTGCTACGACAAGCGGCTCTACGACCGGATCGCCGGGCAGGACACGTCCGCCGTCCGCGACCACCTGCGCGCCGATCTCAGCTACCAGTCCCGGCTGGTGCGCTTCCTCGAAAACCACGACGAGCCCCGCATCGCCGCCCGCCTCACAGCAGACGCCGAACGGGCCGCAGCCGTCGCCGTCACCACGCTGCCGGGGGCGACCTTGTGGCACGAAGGACAGTTCGAGGGCCGGCGAGTGCGGCCACCAGTCTTCCTGTCGCGGCGGCCGGACGAACCGCCGGACCTTGAACTCGCCAGCTGGTACCGGCGGCTGCTAGCCGCCGTCGCCGACCATCACGTGCGCGCTGGCGCATGGCGGCTGCTGGAGGCCAGCGGCTGGCCCGACAACCCATCCTGCCGCAACCTGCTCGCCTGGTCCTGGGCCGGTGACGGCAGCACTGACCGGCATGTCGTGGTGGTCAACCTGTCCGCGCGGCCGGCGCAAGGGCGGGTCCCGCTGGACTGGGCAGACCTGCCCGGACGAAGCTGGCACCTCACCAACCTCTTCGGCGAGGGCGTGTTCGAGCGGGACGGCGACGAGCTGGCCAGCCCCGGGCTGTTCGTCGCCCTAAAACCCTGGCAGTTCCACCTGCTCGCCCTGCGGTGAACCGCAGCCTCCACGGTCGCGAGCAGCGCAGCGACAGCTGCCCGCCAGGTAATCGACATGACCACATGACCCGGCTTGACCGCGGACCAGCCGGTTGAGACCGTCCTGCAGGTCCCCCTGCCCGACCAGGCCGCCCTCCACGGGCTTGTGGCCAGGCTTGAAATGTTCGGCGGGCAAATTCTGGAGGTACGCCGGGAGCAGGGACGACGCTGCTCTGCCAGCGAACTGACCCGCCCAGGTGCGAGCGCTTGACAGCGCCGATCGCCGGCCTTTGGGTAGGCTTGCGGGTGGTGCGGGCGCCGCCGGGCTGGGAGGCAGCACGTGCATCACTTCGCGAGGGAAGTGGACGGCACCCGGCCGAAAATGATCGTCCAGGTGCCGGGCAGCCGGGACCTAACAGCCCCCCGAGGCGCCCATCATGTTCGCGATCGCAGCCGTCTCATCGGCGGCGCCGTATGGCGCGTGGGCGTATGTGGCCGTCTTCGCGCTGATGACGCTGGCGTTCGCGGGGATACCGGGTGTCGGGACGGCCGTCGTCGGGTGGGCCGCTGTTCTGGCCAGTCAGGGCAAGCTCAACATCGTCGCGGTTCTGGTCGTGGCGGCGATGGGCGCCGAGGTAGGCGGTCTGGCCGGATACAGCATCGGCGACCGGTGGGGCCGCAAGCTCGTGGATCGCCCGGGCCGGCGGCAGGCGCAGCGGCGCAAAGCCGTCGCCAGGGCGGAGGCGATCTACGCGAAATGGGGACGTCTCGCCGTCTTCTTCACGCCGACGCTGGTCTCCGGCATTGTCAAAATGAAGTACTCACAATTTGTGGTCTGGAACTTT
>DATIYI010000250.1:0-5148 GCA_035517695.1 Streptosporangiaceae bacterium | reverse complement strand
CGGCGATTGAGCGCCTGCCTGGCTCGGAGAGTTCGGGACCAGTGATCCCAGTTCGTTCCGGGCGAGACGGGGATGACTGGCTGCTGGCCGGGCGCGTCATCGGCCAGGCCCAGCTGCTGGAGGGCATTGGCCTTGCCCGGTGCCGGTTTGGTCAGCCGCGTGACCGGCCTGAGGGGCGCTTTGCGGCATACGCACGTACAAACCCACTACGTAGCGGGTTAGTAAAGCGGCGAGTGTCGCGGGTTCGCTGCGGAGCGACTTATCGGATTCTTCGCGGGCAATGCCCGCCCGCAATAACGCCACGAGACCGGCCAAAAGGCACATAAGGAACGCGGCGGCGATCATGGTGACGGCGATCATTGGCTCGCCTCCTTTGCCGGGACGCCAACGTGATCTGGCCGAGCTCGGCTTCAATTCGCGGAGCTGAACCCGCCGGTTACGCGGTTGGCGCGGTAGCGTGAATAGGCATCGAGGGAGCACGTCACTGATCGGGCATCCATGGGCGTTGCGGCGGAGGGCAAGCGATGGGGGCGTTTGCTGGCCTGCCGGGCGCTCGCGGGATGTGCTCACACCCGCAGGCTCGGCCACGGACCACGATGGACAACAGGGTGACCAGCGATCACATGGGATTCACTCCATTCCCACCCGCCGGGAAGGGAGCGGGGTGCAGTTAGAACCTGACGAGGCGCAGCAGAATCCGGCTGTCGCAGCTTTCATCGCGGAGCTGCGGCACTGGCGGGAGGTCACTGGCTACTCGCAGAAGGCGTTAGCCAGGCTTGTCGGATATACGCCGTCGTACGTGAGCAAGGTGGAGCGCGGAACTGTGGCCGCCAGCCGGAGATTCGCGGAATCAGCTGACCAGCAACGATCACCCCAGGTAACGCCCGGAACGCCCCTAAACACCCGGACACTCCAGCAACCCGGCGATTCACCCGGAGATAAGCGCAACTTCAAGCTTTTCAAAAAGACGCACCCGTGAGCGGATCGCAGATAATCCAAAGCCGGGCTCAAATGGAAGATCAAACCTACCGCCGCGCCGCCTTGATGAATGCCCGTGCCGCACGCGTAAGCGCGCAGAACGACGCCGCGTTCAAGCCGAAAGTGTGCCGAACGGTTGTCCCGTAATCGGCAGGGAGAATGTCTCGCCGCCGACCGACTCCGCAGATCCTCCAGGTTCACCGAACGTAGCAACAACACCGCCGCGCCGAGGAGACGGCCACCGCCTGGACAGGAGCCGCTCGGATTACCAGTTGGCTGGCCGTTTGGCTGTCCGGGAGCGATGGCAGTGACACAGCCGTGTCTCCCGGCCATGCAGGACCCTCCTGAACTGCATCGGCTTCAGCCGGACAAGGACCCCCTGCCTCTTGCGGGATTCTTGAGTTGCAAGCGCTCAAAGATCATTTATGAAGATCGGAATATGCCTTTGACCTGCGGAAACGTGGAGCTAAGGGGACTCGAACCCCTGGCTTCTTGCATGCCATGCAAGTCAAGCAACCCGCCTGCCAGGGCATTAGCGGCATCTACCTGCGGACAGAGTGCGTCGGTGTGCCTGTGAGTGCCTGTCAGTCTGCGTGTGATGGCTGTCCAGTTGGCTGTCCGTTCCTTGTTTGTTCTAGCGAATGCCAGGTCGTCGCTTGTCAGCTCGACGCCTGCCGCGGCAGCGCGACGGGCACGACATCTAGGCCGTCGATCCCCTCGAAGTCCGCGGCATTGCAGGTGTACACGGGAAGACCATTAGCGAGAGCCGTCGCCGCGATCAGCGCGTCATAGGCGCGCGCGGTGGCCTTGCGGCCGGACTTGCGCAGCGACGCAGCCACCCACCCGAAAGCACGAGCCGCAGCGCGGTCAAAGGGCAACGGGTCGAAGTCGGCCTCCGCCTGCTGCAGGTGCGCCTGCCGGGCCGCGCGTTCCTGGTCATCGCGTGCCACCAGCGGTCCGGCCGATAGCTCGGCAAGCGTCACGGTGGTGATCAACGGTTCAGCCGGCAGCGCTGCGGGATCGGTGATCTGCCGCATGGCGATAACCGTGGAAGTGTCCAAGATCCCCTGCGCCGGGCGGTCGCCGGTATCGGTCACAGCGCAGGATCCATGACCTCGTCGAGGTCTGCCCGCAGGGCGCGATAATTAACCGGCGGCAGCCGGTGCCAGCGGGCCAGCAGCGCCTCGGCAGTCAACGGCTGCCGAGGCACAGGCCGGAGCTGGGCTACCGGCTTGCCAGCCCGTGTGATGGTTATCTGCTCGCCCTGGGCAGCCCGGTCAACAACCTCGCCACCCTGGTTCCGCAACTCGCGGATCGTGACCTCAGCCATGCCAACATTGTATCACCGGTGAGACACTGCGAGATGGCAAACCAGCACGCCCGTGACTGCCGGCGCGGATTCGCGGTTGCAGTTCCGCTTTCACGGCAGAGTCAAAACCAGACCGCTCACCTCCCCGTGAAGATCACCTACACCGCGCCGTCGGAACGCAACTCCCCCGGCGCGGTGAAAAACGCACTCGTGCCGATTTGAATGCGTTGCGTGCTCGCATGCTTGTGCTCTGGCCTGCCGAATATTTGCGGATTGGCGCCCTCGGGCATGTGCGCGGCGATGAGCACAGATCAGCCGGTTCGCGCGGGCCTCAGCACCGCTGGGCGATCAGCCGTCTGCGCGACGTCGAGCCAGCGGAACTCGCGACATCAACCGGTATCCGCTGCAAGCCTCGCAGGCACCCACTGGAGCGACCGGGCCGGTCAACTGGCGTACAGCGAGTCGATGACGCTGACGTACTTCGCGTGGATGACCCGGCGCTTGAGCTTCAGCGTCGGCGCGAGCTCCTCGCTCTCCGCGGACCATTCAACCGGCAGTAGCTCCCAGCGTTTCACCTCCTGAACTCGGGCGAGCCGCTTGTTCGCCGCGGCGACCGCCTCCCCCGCCTCCTCGATCACCGCGGGGTGGGCGGGCCAGTTCGGCCAGCGAACGCGCCTCGATGCCACGCGCCCTCGCCCAGCGGCGCCACCTCGCCGTCGAGGGTGGGCAGGGGCTGACGGCCGCCGAAGGCGAGCGCCTGCCCGATCAGCCGGTGCTCCACAAGCAGGCCTTCGATGGCTGTGGGGGACATATTCTCTCCCCCGGCCGTGATGATGAGTTCCTTCTCACAGCCGACCACGCGAAGGAACCGATCTGCGTCGAGTGCGCCGATGTCGCCGGTGTGCAGCCAGCCATCTGCACCGAGCAGGCCAGCCGACGCCTCCGGCGGCCCGAGATACCCGGGGAGGTTACAGGGCCCCGGACCAGGATCTCTCCGTCTTCGGCGATCTTGAGTTCCATGCCAGGCAACGGCCGGCCCACGGTGCCGAGCCGGAACGCGTCCGGCGTGTTCGCGGTGACCGCCCCAGTGGTCTCGGTCATCTCGTACACATCGAGGATCTTCATGCCGAGACCAGTCCCGTTCGAAAATGGGATCCGCCTGGTGACCTGCGGTTCGTCGGGGTATCAGGCGGCGCGCGTGTATTTGTTGATCAGGCCGCCCAGGGCGGGTTTTCGGTGGATCCGTTCGCGGTAAAGATCGGCGACGGTGATGGGGCTACCGTCGTGTTCGCCATCGGGGACGCGCTGGGCGGTGATGGTGAAGTGCCCGGCGACTTGCGCCAGTTGAGGATTCTGCCGATCCGCAGCGCGATCTTGTCCTGGCCGCGCAGCGGCCGGCGGGCCCGGCGGGTGGCTGCGGTGATCTTGGCCAGGTCGGCCTCGGTGGCGGCCAGCAGCGATTCCCGCGTGCGGGCCCGGTCAGCCTGCAGCAGCGGGTTCTTGCAGGCCACCAGCCGCGCGCCGGGGTAGTCGGGGTGGGTGACGAGCAGCCGGTAGACCTCGGGGGACATCAGCGCGTGGATGATGTCGGCGGCATCGCGCTCGCGCAGGCCCGGCCGCAGCGCGCCGGCCCGGGCCAGGGAAAGCGCGATCTGTTCCTGGCCCTGGTCCCGTTGCCGCGCCTGCTCGGCCAGCAGAGCGGCTGCGCCGGGATCGGAGCCGGCCGCGCTGACCAGGATCCGGTAAACCGGCTCGGCCCTGGACATGATGCCGACGGTGATGCCCGCGAAACCCGAGAGCTGGTTGCGGGGATCGGGATCATCGAAAAGCGCACGTGCGTGCGGCCGGTTCTGCAACGGGACGGCCTCGTCGTCACCAGCGATGGAGACATCAAGCAGTGCCTTGAGAATCCCGGGCTTGGAGGAGAACAACCGGTACACCGTCGCGGACGGGACACCGCCCAGCCGAGCGAGCCCTTCAGACGGCGGTCGCCTCTGGCGGCACCGCGCATACCAGCTGCGCGTTCCGGCTAGGAACAGTCCGCTTCTGCCGCGATCCGCGCGGTCAGCCAGGCTGGTGGCGGTCCAGTCCCGTCCTGCTGCTCGCGCGCGGACGCGGCGACCTCGCCGCCCCAAGCGCCCTCGAACACCGGGCGTGCTGATGATCCTGCGGGCGTGCACACCCCCGCGCCGTGCGGTCAGCCTCACCGTCGGTGCCGCGGTCGCGCCCGCCGCCTTCAGCTGATGTAGCACGGGAGCAGGCCGGGGTGAGGCCCCGCCGCGAAGCCGGCCATGGCCGTGACCAGAGCGGCAGCATGGCTCACCAGAACCCCAAATATGCACACTCACCGGCACGCTCGTGATCAGCGGCCTAGGCGACCAGAACGGCGGCAATGCGCGCGTCTGCGGCAGCAAGAATGGCGAATATGCGGTGTGACCCGATGGGGAGGTCGCACTCACGGCGCGCCGGGCCGGGGAAGCCACTGCCTGTCCGTGTCGGGCTCGTCATAGCTCGAGCAAGGAAGCCGGTGGGCGGCGCGTGACGGTTCGCCCTGGTCTTGCGTTCGCGGCCGGTACCGGGTGGGTGGCGCTTGCACTCAGCGCCCGGGGACGCGGTGCGCGGCCTTGAGCTGTCGCCGCACATGGCAAAGCGGATGCGCGGCAAGCCCGAAACTGGCCGGGAGCTAACCTCGTGCGCAGTGATCGCGGCACTTCGAGCGTCAGGGGTTAGGGAGCATGACGACGATTGGGCTGATAGGCGCAGGGATGATCGGCGGTACGGTCGCGCGGCTAGCCGTTGCCGCCGGATACGACGTGGTGGTGAGCAACTCGCGCGGACCGCAGACCCTCACCGGACTGGTC
>DATIYI010000249.1:0-3787 GCA_035517695.1 Streptosporangiaceae bacterium | reverse complement strand
GTTCAAGCTCGAGTGGGGGGCG
Source organism: Streptosporangiaceae bacterium (assembly GCA_035517695.1). GTDB lineage: Bacteria > Actinomycetota > Actinomycetes > Streptosporangiales > Streptosporangiaceae > DATFVJ01. The sequence continues at coordinate 3,765 of DATIYI010000249.1, read as the reverse complement.
GCGAAGTCGCGGACGTTCCGGTTCGCGGTGATCGACGAGGCGTTCGGCCGGGGGTCGGACGAATCGACCCGGTTCGCGCTGGAGCTGTTCGGCCGACTCGGCCTCCAGCTGCTGATCGTTACCCCGCTGCAGAAGATCCACGTCATCGAGCCGTATGTGTCCGCGGTGGGTTTCGTGGACAACCCGCGGAGCAACGACTCGCGGCTGCAGACGCTCACGATCGAGGAGTACCAGGCCCGGCGTGCGGCGCACCAGCTCGCCCAGCAGATCGTGGTCAGCGACCTCATCCCCGCGGGCGGGAACTGACGTGCCCGCCGTGCGGCCCCGGCCCGGGACATCGGCGGGCGCCCCCGGGACCTGGACCCGGCCGGCTGATGTCCGTGCGGCGCTCCGGAAGAGATGGGACTCCGGGACGCTGCTGCGGCGGTTCGCCGCCGGGGAGGACTGGGAGCCGCTCGGCCTGCCGATCCGCGGCCCGTCGGCCCGGCAGATGGGCGAGCACCTAGCCGAGGCCCGCCAGTGGGCCGCCGAATGGGCCGAGGCGGGGCGTGGTCCGCTGCGCGTGGAGTACAAGCCGGTTGGCGGTCGGCACTTCGGCGCGAACAGCATCCCGGGCCGCGCCTGGGTGGACGGCTACGACGACGTCTGGGCGCTTCTCAAGGTAGCCTCCGACGTCCGCCGCCTGACCGGTCTGATCGAGGTTGCCCGGGGCACCCGCCTAGTCCCGTGGCTGACCGCCCACCCGATGCGGGCGCTGCGGCTCGCCGATGACTGGGACCGGCTGCTGGCCACCGTCACGTGGATCGAGCGGCGCCAGGTCCCAGGGATGTACCTGCGGCAGGTCGACGCTCCGGGCGTCGATACCAAGTTCATCGAGCGTCACAGGGGCGTGCTCGCTGAGCTGCTCGACGCGCAGCTTGATCCCTCACGGGTGGCGGCCGACGCCCCGGACTTCGCCGACCGCTATGGCTTCCTTCGGCGGCCAGGTTACGTTAGGTTCCGGGTGGCCGGAGGATTCCGCGGCTTCTCCGAGCTGTCGGCCCGCGCGGACGAGTTCACGTCAGCTCCCGGCGGCATCAGCCGGGCCTACGTGATCGAGAACGAGATCACCTACCTCGCGTTCCCGGTCCCGGCGGCCGAGATGGTGATCTTCGGCGGCGGGTACGCGGTCCCGGTCCTCGAGCCGCTGGGCTGGCTGGCTGGTCTGGACGTCGTGTACTGGGGTGATATCGACACGCACGGCTTCGCGATCCTCAACCGGCTGCGCCACCACCTGCCCCACGCCCGGTCCATGCTCATGGACCGGGCCACCCTGCTGGATCACCGGGAGCACTGGGGCTGCGAGCCGGCCCCGACCGCCGCGGTCCTGGACCGCCTCGACCCGGCCGAATCGGCCCTCTACGCCGACCTCATCACTGACAGCTACGCCCCGTCCGTCCGACTGGAACAGGAGCGGGTCAGCTTCTCCGCTATTGAGAAAGCAGTCGACAACGGTGGGCAGGAAGTCAAGATTAGCCGGAGTGACTGTTGCCCGGAGCACTAAATCACGTAGTACTGGGGCCCTGGGGCGAGTCTTCGTGGGCGAACGAGCGGTTCAAAGCCTCAATGGCGCATTCGAGGTCGGGCAGGTCTTCATCTACCGTGGCCTGCAAGATCGCGTGAGCGGTGTCGAAGTAGCGGTGGGCGAGGTGGTCGCGCATGCCGGCGATCTGACGCCAGGGGATCGATGGCTGCGTGGCGAGCAGGTCATCGGGCAGTGCTTTGACTGCTTCGCCGATCTCAAGCAGGCGGATGCGGACCGCGTCGAAGACCAACCCGTCGGTCAAGTCGCCGCGTTGCAGGTGGGAGCGGATCGCATCGATCGCAGCCTGGATATCGGCCAGTCGCTGACGGTCCCGGTAACTCATAGCGCGATCACGTCAGATTCGACTCGTTCCCGGACGCCCGGTTTGAGGTCGGCGGCCGGGATCAGGTCGACTCGGGTGCCGAGGATGCCTTCGAGGTCAGCCTCGAGGCGCCCCAGCCCGAACAGGCTGAGCCCAGGCGGGAAGTCGGCGAGCAGGTCCACGTCGCTGTCGGGGTGGTCTTCGCCGCGAGCCACGCTGCCGAACACCCGCAGGTTACTGACCCCGTGCGCGGCGGCCACGGCGACCAGGTCCTTGCGGTGGCGGCGGATGCGGCGGCCCACCGGACCGGACAGTCGGCCCAGGCGGCCGGGCGGCCGCCGCAAGCCCAGCGTCAGCTCGAAGCCAGCCGCGCCGATCAGCCGGGCAAGCGCTGGGATGGAGGGCTGCCGCTGCCCGGACTCATAAGCACTGATCACGCTCTGGGTGACACCCGCCCGGGCAGCCAGGTCCACCTGGGACAGGCCGGCCCGTTTGCGTGCCTGACGGAGCAGGGCTCCTGCATTGGCCGATTCCATGCTTTCAGTATAGCGGATCGTAGATAGTCATGTAGTGGGTGCGGGTGGCGTTGCAAGATCAATCTGAGTGGCAGATTGAGTGGCGAACCGTGCTTACGCGTGCTGTTTCTCAGCCCGTGAGTGCTGGTGTCCGCTTGTGTCTGCCCTGGTCAGATACGTTGTGCCTGGTGGTGGAGCCGGTTAGTGACTCGATGGTAAGGAGAAGGTCTACGGTTCGATTCCGTAAGGGGGCTCCGAGCGTAGTGGGTACTTTCGAACATAGAACTGAGTACCTCGTCGGCTGGGAAGTGCCACTGGGGTGCCACTCAAGGCCCTGCTTTCGCTGATGCTGCAGGCTCTTGCCGCAGGGCAGGCGGACGGTGGACGTTTCTGATCCGGGAACGGGTCCTAGGCTGCCCTGATGGCCAGCGTCGCGACCACATGTGAACGTCTCGCCCAGCCTCCAGCTGGCGCACCACACAGAGTGAGCGATGCGGCAAGCCTGCCGCTCGCATTTAGCCTGATAACGTATTGCGTTAATAACGTGTCGCGTTATCATAAGGTGTGTGCTGCGGTCGTTCCGGGACAAGGACACCGAGGCCGTCTGGCACCGAAGGCGGTCACGGAAGCTTGACCCGCCGTTACAGCGGGCCGCATGGCGGAAGCTGGCCATGCTGGACGCCGCGGAGACGCTGGCGGACTTGCGGGTACCGCCGGGGAACCGGCTGGAGAAGCTGGCGGGTGATCGCGCGGGCCAGTACAGCATCCGGGTTAACCAGCAGTGGCGGATCTGCTTCCGCTGGACCGGCGCCGGGCCCGAAGACATAGAGATCACCGACTACCACTGATAAGAGGGGAGGGAGCCATGGCAGGAGACACGATCATGGAGCCGGTGCATCCGGGGGAGATCTTGCTGGAGGAGTTCCTGCGGCCGCTGAGGGTCAGCCAGTACCACCTGGCGAAGGAGATCGGGGTTCCGGCCCGGCGGATCAATGAGATCGTGCACGGCCAGCGCCGCATCAGCGCGGATACGGCGCTGCGGCTGGCCCGGTTCTTCGGCACGTCGGAGCGGTTCTGGATCAACCTGCAGTCGCGCTATGACCTGGAGCTCGAAAAGGACCGGCTCGGCGATGCGCTCGACGGCATCCGCCCGCTTACCGCCGCCAGCTGACCGGACCACTCGCCCCGGCCCAGCGGAGACCTGGGCATCGCAGGCCGTTGCGCGCAGACCTGAGTGATCAGCGCCTGCGCCGACGCTCGGTCATGCCGATGACAGCGCGTCGCTGTACCCACAGAGATGCCGTTCGGTCAATACATATGCATGATGCCTAATGATTGTCGGGTGAAGCTTGCCTACACCAAGG
>DATIYI010000248.1:0-9895 GCA_035517695.1 Streptosporangiaceae bacterium | reverse complement strand
AGCAGCTTGACGTGGTGCTGATCGAGCGGGGGTTTGACCTTGCGGCGCCGCTGTTTCCAGTACTCGGACAGGACGGGGTCATCGAGAGACGCCACGCCTTGAACCAGGGTGTGCCGCTGGATCGGGGTCCAGGCGAGCCGGTTCACTGTGCCCCGGCCGCCATATCCCGAAGCCCCCGAGCCCTCGTCCCGGAATCGGCCGTGCAGACCGGTGCCTGAGCTTGCGCGTGGATCACCTCAACGTGACCACCTCTTGGTCATCGCTGTGCACCCACGCTGCTGGGCACACGAAACTCCGGCTAGGGCATGTCCTTGAGGGCCGGCTCCACCGTGGCCAAGCCGTCCCACGGCAGGCGGGGCGTGGCTGCCGCATGCCCCTCGGGGCAATGCCGCAGGTAATCGCACCAACCGCACGCGGGTCGGGGGTTCGGGGGGAAGACTTCGTCGTAGCGATCCGAAGTGAGCCCGGCGCGGTAACGCTCATCGGCCGCCGCGCACTCGGCGGCGATCTCGGTGGCCCTGCGCAGGTGGCGGCTCAGCGTCTCGTCGGAGTGCACCCAGGTGAGCACCCGACCGGTCGGCAGGTGGTGCAGTTCGACACGGCGGCAGGGGCGCCGCATGACCCGCTCCGCAGCCAAGGCGTAAAGCGCGAGCGGCATCGAGGTTCGTGCGTCGTCGACGGTGAGCACATGCCGCCCACTCTTATAGTCCACGACGACCAGTTCTGTACCGCTACTCACCGTGCCGTTGCTCACCGCGCCGTTGCTCCCCATACCGTTCCTCCCCGCACCGTTTACGGGTCGGTCGTCGAGCCGGTCGATCCTGCCGGACAGCGCGATCCGGTCCGTCCTGGTCGCCACCGTGCGCTCCACGCCGACAGGCTCGTCGGCTGGATCGAGCCCAGCGGCATACGCCTCGACCATCTGGCGGGCGATCGCGCGGTAGCTCGCCGCCTGCCCGGCGTCGGCGAATCCCTCCGTGATCCAGCCGCGCTCGAGCAGAGCGCCCGCGGCGACGGGAGTGCGCTCGGCCAGCGGCAGCCGCCACCACCCGGCCAGCGCGTTATGCACGCTCGCCCCGAGACTGTTGTGCGCCCACGGCGCACCCTTGGGCGGCGGCGGCCGGTCCAGATAGGTCATCCGGTAGCGGCGCGGGCAGTCGAGCCAGGCCGTGAGCCGTGATGGCGTACACGGGTAGAGCCGCCGCGGCATGCCATCGAAACCCAACTGGTCCATCCACCCATCCTCGCGCACCCCAGGTGCCTTCCGCGCGACACGATCGCTACCTGTGGATGACCGTGCTCAGCCGGTGTCCATCACCGGGCGGTGAGCGGTGCCTGTCTTCGGGGGTGTGATGAGATCGGCTACTCGGTGATGAGCGCCGCGGGGCCCGCAGCCACCCAGGAGTCGAACCGCTTCTCTTCGGCCGCGACGGTGGTCTGATCACCATGGCCGGGCAGCACCCGAGTGCTCGCGGGCAAGGTGAGCAGGTTCTCGCCAATCGAGGTGAGCTGCACGGGAAAATCCGGATAGTCGTCACCGTAAGGGCCGGGCCTGCCTTTGAGCAGCGTGTCACCGGAGAACACGACGCCGAGATCCTCGGCGTAGATGCAAACCGAGCCGCGGCTGTGGCCGGGCGTATGCAGCACGTCAAGCCGGACATCGCCGACCTCGAAGCTGCCGCCGTCCGCCATGTCGATGTCTGGGTCCTCATCTGGGTACACCTCGCGCCAGGCCAGGCGGTCGTCCGGGTGGAGCGCGATTTCCGCGTCGTCCCGCTCGGCGACCTCGACCGCCGCGGCAATGTGGTCCGCATGCCCGTGCGTGCAGATGACCGCGAGAACGTCGCGGTCCCCCACCGTGTCGAGCACGGCGGCGGCGTCGTGCGCCGCGTCGATCACGATCACTTCGTTGTCGTCACCGACGATCCAGGTGTTGTTCTCCACCTGCTTGGCAGCGCCTTCCGCGCTGCCTGCGCCGTCAGCGACCAACAGCCCGGACGAGACGACACGATCAATGCGCGTGGTCACCTTTGCTTCTTCCTTCCGCGTTCTCCGGCTTCCTGCCGCCGGCTGCCTCCCGCCGACTTCCTGCCCGTCGGCTGCCTCCCGCACTTGCCCGCCGCGGGCGGCCGCGGCGGTGCCAGCAGCGGCGGTTCCAACGGCGGCGGTTCCAACGGCGGCGGCGCCGGACGGCCCTGCTTAACGGACCCGGACGGCGCCGGACCGCCAGTTGCACAGCGGGGCCGACAGTAGCAGGCCACGGACAGGCCACAGATCCGGCTCAGCAATTCCACCGCTGCCTGGGCAGATCATCAGGAGTGGCTAATGCTCTTCCCGCAGGCGTGCGGGAGGATGGGGTAATGCCCGAGCCGATCCAGCTGACCGTGAACGGAACGCTCCATGCCCCCCCGGCAGAACCGGGCCGGAGCCTGCTTGTCCTGCTGCGCGAGGAGCTTGGCCTGACCGGCGCGAAATACGGCTGCGCGGTAGGTGCCTGCGGCGCCTGCACGGTCTTGGTCGATGGCGCGCCAGCACGTGCCTGCGTCACCCCGTTGGCCGAGGTGGCAGGCGCCGCCGTGACGACGATAGAAGGGCTGACACCGCCCGGGCAACTGCACCCGGTGCAGAACGCGCTGGTGGCCGTGGGCGCGACCCAGTGCGGCTACTGCACGCCAGGGATGGTTCTGGCGGCAGCGGCCCTGCTGGCCGAGCAGCCGGATCCAGACGACGCGCAGATCATCCGGGCCCTCGACGGCAACATCTGCAGGTGCTGCGCCTACCCGCGCATCCTGCGGGCGGTGCGGGCGGCGGCCCGCGGCGCGGATACCGCCGAACGGGCCCGCGCCGCACGACCTGCCGAGGCCGGACGAACCAAGGAATCAGAACGGCTGCCGCACGCCGCGTGGTCCACGGCGCACGCGGAGGCTTCGGCTGGTCCCGCGGTGCCGTGGGACCTGCAGGAACAGCAGGAGCGCGACTACTTCGAGGTCCTTCCTGACGGCCTGGTAACAGTGCTGCCGCCCGCAACGGGCGGCCGGGCAGGACCATGGCGGGCCAATGGCGGCGTTTGGATCCATGTTGGTGCGGACGGCGCGGTCACCGCCTTCGCGGGCAAGGTCGACGTCGGCCAGGACAACGGGACCGCGCTCGCCATGCTGGTTGCGGAGGAACTCGGGGTGCCGTTGCGTGCCGTGCGGATGGTGCTGGGCGACACGGACCTCTGCCCGTTCGACATCGGCACATTCGGCAGCCGTTCGATGCCCGACACCGGGCAAGCACTGGCCACCGCCGCCGCGGCGGCGAGGCACGCACTGATCGCCATGGCGGCCACAGCTCTCGAGGTCGACCCGGGCCTACTGAGTGCCACCGGCGGCGCCGTTAAGGATAATTCGACTGGCACTGCGGTCGGCTATGGTGACCTGCTGCGCGGTAGGCGGCAAACCGTAACGGCCGCCGCGGACACGCCCGTCGCGGACCGCCTGGCCTGGCGCACGGCCGGCCAGCCGACGCTGAAGCTCGCGGCGGACGCGGTGACCGGGGCGAGGTCTTTCGCATCCGACCTGACACTGCCCGGCATGCTGCACGGGAAGGTGCTGCGGCCGCCTGCCTACGGCGCCACGCTGCGCCACGCGGACCTCAGCCGGGCCCGCTCGGTACCTGGCGTGGTCGTGGTGCACGAAGGTTCGTTCGCCGCGGTGGCCGGCCCGGATCCGGTTACGGCCGCGCGCGCGTTGGAGCTGATCGACGCCGCGTGGGACCGGGCGCCGCAGCCCGGCGAGCAAGTCCTTGCGGCGCACCTGCGTTCTCATCCACGCGACGCCGAAGGCTGGGGCGGGCCGTTCAACCATGAGACCGGCGACGCCACGGCAGCTCTGGAGTCTGCGGGCACCCGGGTAGCCGCGACGTACACCACCGCCTATATCGCGCACGTACCGCTCGAACCGCGCGCGGCGGTGGCTGAGTGGTCCGGCGGGCGGCTGACGCTATGGACGGGCACCCAGCGGCCGTTCGGGGTACGGCAGGAGCTCGCAGCGGCACTCGGCGTCCCCGAGGCCGGGGTGCGCGTGATTGTGCCCTGGACAGGTTCCGGCTTTGGCGGCAAGCACGCAGGCCCGGTCGCTGTGGAGGCAGCCCTGCTCGCCAGGGCCGCCGGCCGGCCCGTCAAGGTGCAATGGAGCAGGGAAGAGGAGTTTACCTGGGGTTACTTCAGGCCTGCGGCGGTCATCGACGTCACCAGCGGCGCGGAAAGCAGCGAAGACGCCGGATTTGGGCGTGATATGGGGCCGGGCGCAGGTAACGGCGCTGGTGCCGAGCTCACCGGATGGGAGTTCACCAACCTCAATGGGGGTGCGGCCGGAATCCGCACCCCGTACCTGGTGCCGAACCAGCGGATCACCTTTCAGCCAGCGCACTCGCCGCTGCCGCAAGGCTCGTATCGTGCCCTCGCCGCGACGACGAACAACTTCGCCCGCGAGTCGCACATGGACGAGGTTGCGCACGAACTCGGCGTTGACCCGCTGGACTTCCGGCTCTGGCAGCTGGACGATGACCGCCTGGCGGCGGTGCTGCGCGCCGCGGCGCAGCGGGCGGCCTGGTTGGGCGGCGGCTCCGCTCAGCGCGGGCACGGGCCCGGCCGCGAGAACGGGCATGGCCTCGGGATCGCGTGCGGGATGGAGAAGGACGGCCGCGTCGCCACATGTGCCGAGGTGAGCGTTACGCCGGAGGGCCGGCTGTCCATCTACCGAATCGTCACCGCCTATGACTGCGGCGCGATCGTCAACCCGGACAATGTCGTGAACCAGATCGAGGGCGCAACCGTAATGGCGCTCGGCGGTGCGCTATTCGAGGCCATACATTTCGACGACGGCGCGATCCTCAATGCGTCGCTTTCCACCTACCGGGTACCACGCTTCAGTGACGCGCCGCCGATAGAAGTGATTCTGCTCGACCGCAAGGACATCCCGCCCGCAGGCGCAGGTGAGACACCGCTCATCGCCGTCGCTCCCGCGCTGGCGAACGCGATCTTCGCGGCAACGGGGCAGCGCATCCGTTCGATGCCGCTCCTGCGGGAAGGCAAGCTCCCCGAGCGGCCCTGAACCGGGCCGCCGCCCCACCGCCACCAGCCGGGCGCGCGGTGCGCTTACCCGGGATGCCCTGGCAGGGGTTTCGTGCCGGTCGCGAGCCCGCGCAGACGCTCGTATTCGCCCGGCGACGTCGTCTCGCAGCCGATCCTGTGACCCGTGAGGCTCCCGTGATCGTCACTCGACCCCAGTACCAGCAGGTCAAGGTCGCTCGCCTCCCGACGCAACGCGGCCCGTTCCGCCTGATCGTGATCCGGGTGGTCGACTTCGACCGCAGCCAGCCCTTCCGCCTTGAGCTCTGCGAGCCGCTCGGTCGATAGCTGCCAGCCCCGCCCGCCTCTGGGGTGGGCGACGCCCGCCACGCCTCCGGCGGCTCGCACCAGGCCAATGGCCCGCGCCGGGGCCGGCGCATACCTGCCCACATAGGCACGGCCGCCTGGCGCGATCCAGTTCTCGGTGAACGCCTCGTCGAAGCGCCTGATCGCACCGGTGGCGAGCATCGCCCGGGCGACGTGCGGCCGGCCAACCGTGCCGCCTGCCGCCATCTGTGTTACCTGTTGCCAGGTAACAGGAACGCCGAGCGCGCGAAGCCGCGCCACCATGCCCTGGGCGCGCTCAACCCTCGAATCGCGGATCTTCGCGCATTCGGCCGCCAGCCCGGGATCGGCGGGATCGAACAAGTAACCGAGCAGGTGCACGCTGTGCGAGCCAATGAGGCAGGACAGTTCGATGCCAGGGACAAGGGTGAGTCCGGCAGGAAGCGCTCGCGCCGCCTCCCCCAGCCCGGCCGTCGTGTCGTGATCCGTCAGCGCGACGACGTCGACGCCGACCGCACGCGCCTGGCGCATCACCTCGGCGGGCGGATCTGTGCCGTCAGACGCGGTGCTATGGACGTGCAGGTCTATGCGCATCACAGCAGATTTTACGGGGCCGCGGCCGAACCGCAGGTTCAGCCGGGCTTAGGCAGCCGCGGCGAGAGCGCGCCGAAGGGCACATCCAGGTCTTGGCCTGGATCGCGCAGGTCGCGCAAGGTGAGCGCCTCCACAAGCAGGACGCCCGCGGTGTCCGGCCACAGCACGGCCCACAGCCAATTCCCCATCGCCTCACCCGCGAAGACGGCACGGTCCGGTGATGGCACGTACCACAACGGAAACTCGTGCCCGCCGTACTGAAGGCTCGCATACGGCGGCCTGATCGCGAAATCCTGGCCGGGATCGGGCCCGGGAAGGCCGGCCAGCCGAGCGCCCAGGCCAACACCGGGCTCCTCCGCCACCACCAACAGGTCCCCCGGCCCGCCGACGGGGTTTGGGCCGGACAGCGCGACCACGCAGGCTCGTGCACCCGTGCGCCCGTCACCTGCCCCAGCGAAACCGGTCACCAGCCAGCCGACCGGTAGTGGCCAGGGCAGCCATACGGGCACGGCGGCAGTGCGCGACAGCGCCTCCATGCCTTCACGGGACGGCGGATACGCGGGAAGCAGCGGATGCACGTCACCGTGCTCGTCGCAGCGCCACGCGCTCGTCCACGCGTTCGGTTCGTGCACCTGCCCGCCGCAGCGCGGGCAAGATGGTGCCGGCTTCATGATTACACAAGGTGATCCGTCTCCCGTCCCCGCGTCAAGTGGCCGGACCGGATCAGATGGCGGTGGCGGGTGCCGTCGCGTATCCGGACGCAAGCGGCGTCCCGTAGCCGGACGCAAGCGCCCTCCCGTAGCGGGACGCGAGCGCCCTCCTAGTAGCCGGACGCAAGCGCCGTCCCCGCAGGCGGACGCAGCGGCGGAGCCGCTGGTCACGTGCGCGTGCCTTCCTTCGCGCCCGACATCGGCGCAGCCGAGCAGGGATACTGTGCCGTGGTGGGTGTACGACTCATCCGGTGCGTCGGCGCGGTGATCAGGGACTCCGGCGGCAGGATCTTGTTGATCCAACGCGGCCACCCGCCCGGCCAAGGTCTGTGGTCGTTGCCTGGCGGCCGAGTCGAGGCTGAGGAGAGCGACCGGGCGGCGCTCGTACGCGAAATCCGCGAGGAAACTGGGCTAGCCGTCGCCCCAGGGCTGTTCTTGGGGGCAGTCGAGCGGCCCGCGCCGGGCGGAGACGTATTCGACATCCGCGACTATGAAGCTACCGTCACCGGCGGGGCGCTCCTCGCCGGCGACGATGCGGCGGACGTTCGCTGGGTCAGCCCCGCCGGGTTCGCCGCGCTGCCGCTGACCGCGGGTCTCACCGAGGCACTGACCGCGTGGCACGTCCTTCCTGGCGACAGCGGCGGGTAGCACAACGGCGGGTAGCACAGAGGCGGGTAGCACAGAGGCGGGTAGCACAACGGCGGGTAGCACAGAGGCGGGCGCAGCGGCGGGTAGCACAGCGGCGCGTGCGTATCAGCCCGGGCCTGGGCGATGAGCCGTCGTGGATTGTTGCCCTGAACGACGTGCGCGACCGAAAAATGCGCCTCGTTGGCCGATGGTGCCTGGAGCCTGGCAACCTGGTGATGTGGATCTGTTCCAGGCTGCGCTCGTCGAAGAGGCCACCAGGAGGTCGGGCGTCATCTGGATCACGGCGCCCGGGGGCGGGCCGCCGACGCCAGCATGGCATATCTGGCATGCCACGCCGACGGCGAATCCACGGCCAGCCGCACACACCGGGACGGCAGCGCACACGGAGACGGCAGCGCACACCGACACGGCAGCGCACACCGACACGGCAGCGCACACCGGGACAGTGGCACGCACGGGGCCAATGCGGTTCGGGGAGGTCTCAGGCCACCGCCGGCAGGGAGCAGCGTACGTGGTAACCGGCGCGGGCGAGCAAGCCCTGCCTAGCCTTGACGACGTGTCGCAGGTGACCGTGACGGTGCCAAGCAAGGACTCGCGTGGCCGACTGATCACCTGGACGGCGCAGGTCAGCCAGGTCGTGCCTGGCAGCGATGAATGGGGTGAAGTGGCTCCCCTGCTCGCCGCGCGGCGGCGCGCAGGGGCAGAGCCACTGGCCAGCCTGCCGGAGCGCTGGGTCGCGCGGGCCGCAGTGTTCCGGCTCAGTCCCGTCGATGCCGCGACCGACGATGCCGCGACAGAGGTGGTGGCGTCGGCGCGCAAGGACGACATTTGACGCGGGTCAGCGGCGTTGCGCGCACATTTCTCCTGCAGCGCCGCCCACTTCTGCCGACGCTTCTGGACCCTCACTTCTGCGGGCCTTCATTTCTGTGGGCCCTGCCCGCCAGGGGTGTCGTCGTGGTCATGGCGTGTCCCTCCGGCCCGAATCTGACGACTGTCATATTATCCACGTCCTACGGTACGCTTAATCTGACAGCCGTCAAGAGGGAGACAAGATGACGATAGAGGCGACGCCTTCGCGGGGGCCGGGGCGTCCGGCAGCGGGCTCGACGGACATCCCCGACGAAGCCGAGATCCTGCGCCGCGGCCTGGCCGCCTTCGCCGAGCTGGGCTACGAGGGCGCATCAGTGCGCGAGTTGGCCCGGCGCCTCGGGGTGAGTCACAACTTCGTGAACGACCGCTACGGCTCCAAGGAGGAGTTCTGGAAGGCCGCCGTCGGGAGCGCGCAATCAGTCCTTTCCTGCGAGCTACAGCGGGTCCTCGACCGCAAGAGCGACGAGATCGACCGACTCCGCGACGGCATCCGCACCTTCCACCGCGTGATCGCCGCCAATCCCGACCTCGCCTCCATCCTCCGCGACGAGGCGCGCAGCGGCAGCGACCGGATGCGCTACCTATACGACCGCCACCTGCGACCCATCATCGAGACACTCCGACCCCGGCTCGAACGGCTCGTCGCCGAGGGCCGCGTGCGCCCCTTCCCGGTCGATGTGATCCTGTTCTCTGCGATCGCCATGACACAGGCGACAAACAGTGCCCCGCTGCTGCGCCTCATCGGCGACACCGTCGACACCGACCCCGGCAGCATCCTGCCCATGCTGAGTGAGATCGTGCTCGACGGCATCGTCGCATCTGAGTCCCACGGATGAGCTGACCTCCAGCCTTTCTGCGGCTTGTCCCGCGTGGCAGGCGGGTCGCAGGCGGCTTCGAAGAGGTTCATCCATCCAGTCCTGCTCGCGGTGCCAGGGGCTTTGGCAGGTGCAAAGGCGATGTGGCCGCGGCGGTGACGGGCGGTGGCCGTTGCGCCAGGGCTCGTCCCCGGCAACGGCTGGCGCCTGGCCGCCGTTGACGTGGGCACTGCTGGGCTAGTGCATCACCTCGGACGCGGATACGGGGTGACGCGGTAGGTCCAGCCTGATGGCGTCGTCCAGATCAGGACACCCGGTTCTGGTTGCGCGAGTTCCCACCCGTCGGCCTGTTTCACCTTGTGATGGAACCGGCAGAGCGGGGCGAGATTGCACCAGCACGTTCGGCCGCCCGTGTGGTACGGCACGGTGTGGTCTTTGTCGCAACCTGTCGCTGGCCGCCTGCAGCCTGGGAACGCACACGTGCGATCGCGGATTTCGACCAGGTGGCGCAGCGACGGCGTGGGCTGGTATCCGGGGCCTTCGAGCTCGTGTGAACAAGCGCCAAGCGTCAATGGATTCACCTTGATCATGAGCTGCCAGCCGGCCGGGCTGGCCGGATCGCCGCGGCTTCGGCTTCGGCTTTGGCTTTGGCTTCGGCTTTGGCTTGGGCCAGCGCGTGCGCCTGGGCCTGGGCCTGTGTTTGGGCCTGGGCCTGTGTTTGGGCCCGGGCTGGGGTTTGCCCCTGGGTCGTCTAGGCCTGGGCCGCGGCGCCCTCGCATTCGCCGGCGGGTGGCGCAGCCGTGCCCGATCACCCAGCCGTCCTCGTTGGTGACGGTGACGCACCATCTGGTAGCGCCGGT
>DATIYI010000247.1:0-9488 GCA_035517695.1 Streptosporangiaceae bacterium | reverse complement strand
CAGCCTCCCGTGAGTCGGTCTCCGGTGTACAGACCGGCGCGGAGCGAGAAAGTCATCGGTATGACGATCTTGGGCGCGCGGGTAGTCCTCGTGCTCCGGGCTCAGGCGGCGTACCCCGGCCCAGCGAACACGCATTCGCCGTCGCCGACCCGCTACCCGACCATATCCTGCGGATCATCGAAGCCATCAAGACCGCATCAAGACCCGAGCCGCCACGTTGTCCAGGATCAGCAGCCACGCGCCGTCGCCGAACGTCTCGGCCAGCGCCTCCACCGGCGAGTCGGCGCCGGCCAGGCCGGCGCCCGAGACCCGGCCGACGGCGGCCAGCACCAGCCCGGGATCGGTGACCGAATCCAGCGGCACGAACACGGTGCCCGCGCCGAACCGGCCCCGCTGTAACCACGGTGGACCAGGTAGACCACCAGGAATGGCACTACGAAGCCGCCGAGGTTGTTGACGAACGAGCCGCCGGCCAGCACCCACACCAGCCGCGGCAGCTCTGCTCTCTCCGCGCGAGCCGGCCCTGCTGGCTTCGGTGATTGCCATGGCGCCCTCGAAAAGTACCTCGGTGCCGAACTAGTTAGCTCGGTACCGAGATACTAGGACCTGGCATACTAGCTCGTCAACATGTAACTCGGTTCCGAGCTATCATGGGCTGGTGAACGAGCAGCGTGATCACGTGGCCGCGATCCTGGACGCCTGGCGAGCCGAGCGGCCGGCCCTCGACGTGTCTCCCGTGGCGATCTTCGGACGGATTACCCGGATCGAGCGCTACCAGGCGGCGGCGATGCGCGAGGTCTGGCGCCGCCACCAGATCGACTCTGGCGAGTACGACGTACTGGCCGCGCTGAGCCGCGGCGGCCCTGGCTACCGGCTGACCCCCACCGAGCTGTACCGCAGCGTCCTGGTCAGCTCGGCCACCATGACCGAACGGCTGGACCGGCTTGAACGCCGCGGCCTCATCGCCCGCCAGCGCGCCGGCCGCGACCGGCGATCGGTTCTGGTCGAGCTCACTCCAACCGGCCGCGCCGTCTTCGATCGCGCCCACCCCGACCTGCTCGCCACCGAAGCCGCCCTGCTCGACGGGCTCCCCCCACCAGACCGCTCCTCCCTGGCCAAGCTCCTGGCCAAGCTCGCCGCCCTGCTCGAACAACAAGAAGCGGCCCAAGCCGACCAGCGCGCCATAACCGGATAATCTGCGACGCCGGAGCATCCTGCGGGTTTCACCACCACGACATGCCGATTCGGCGATCTGAAATTGTTTGAGCCGACTGCAATTCACTCGTTAGTCACGTGGCGTGATGTACCGGGCTGCGGATGGCGGATCTGTCAGATCGTCCTGAGGCGCCGTCCGCCTCGACGATCGACCCCTGCGCTCAGCGGACCCATGATGGGGCCTGCGGCGCTGGTCAGTCAGTGGCTTCGAGGTCCATGTCGTGTTGGGCGGCGGGCTGGAGGATCCTGGTTGAGGGAGTGATCTGCGGCTTGGGCAGCTGCAGGATCGCATCCCGCCCGAGCGCCCTCCAGGCTGGGAATGCCTCGCCGAGATCGGCCCAGTCTGGGTCTTCGCTCGGGATTTGAAGGCCTTGCCGTTCTTGGAGTTTCTCTCGGATTTACTGACGCTGCGTAGCGAGCGCACTGATCCACGCTGCCATGTCGCCGATGTTCTTGCCGGGCGCCACGGTCAGGTCGTCGCGCCCATTGTCGCCGGAGGGAGCCGGTTCGGCGGAGCGCAACGGCTCGATGACGTGGTCCGGATGACGGCGGCGCAGCTCGATGTCGGCGGCCATGACCAGCTCGCGGTACCGGTCGTAGCGGGTGCCCTGAGTTTCTGCGGCCCAGATCGTGTGGAGGGTGGCCAGGTGGTCGGCGTTAGCTAGGTTCTTCCGCTGGGTCTCTGTTGCGGATAGCTCGGCGCCGTCGCGGCCGAGGACGTCGGCGAGCACGGCGGTCGACTCTCGCGGGTCCGGGCTCCCTAGCCCGGGCGTGGGCTGGGCCGGTACGAGCCCTTGACGCTCGAGGCGGGTGCGGTCGTAGCGGTCCAGTTCGGGAGCGGCCCGGGTACCTGGTTGCGGGTCGGCGGGCCGGGCCGGGGTAGTGAACACGAACACCAAATTCATGTCCGTGCCACGGGTCATCGCCGGGTACAGCCACTGCCGGTCCTCGGCGCCGGTCACCAGCGCGATCCCGGTGTGCACGGTGCCGCCTTGCGCGGAATGCCCGGTGATCGCGTAGGCCAAGTCGGCTGACTGGTACCCGGGATAGCAGAACGCCCGGCCGGTGAACCGCCGCTGCCCGGTACCCGGACCCGTGCCGAGCAGGCGGCGGACCATGATGCCGTCGCCGGCGATGGCCTGGATCTGCAATACGTCGCCGTTGGCGAGGTGGGGTGGCCGGGCTCGCCTGCCTCGAGCGTATGGTCGTCGCGGCGGCAGATGATCAGGTCCCCGGCGAGGCCTCGGCGCCCTCGGCGATCCGTACGCTCGGGCCGCTGTCGACCAGGCCGAGGTGGATCAGGTCGTCGCGGATCCGGGCGGACAGGTCCCGGCACCGGGCCCAGCCCGCGGCCATCAGCAGCACGGCCCGCCCGGCCAGGTAGCTGGCCACGTAGGCATGGACGGCCTGGTCCATGGCCTGGTCGGGCGGGGCGCTGCGGATCCGGCCGTGCTGGTCGTAGTCGTCTAGCGCGGGGCACCCCAGAGCGCAGCCGCAGCGATGCGCCGCGTTCCCAGGCGGCGGTGAACCGGACCGGGTCAGCCAGCTGGCCGGGCTCGCGACCGTCGACCTGGGTGCCGTGGTAGCCGACCCGGGTGACTCCGGCCCAGGCCTGCAGGTACTCCAGCGCCGCCCGGTTGGCCCGGTGCAGGACCTCCTGGAACGCCTGTTCCCTACCGGCCCAGTAGGCGGCCGCCTGCTCGTCCCCGGACTGGCGGGCGCGGCGCTCGTTCTCCCGGATCGAGGCGTGCAGCACCGAGATGGACTTGGAGAATGAGACCGTCACGTCGGTGTATGCGGCGGGCTGGCGGGTTGCCTGCGCCGCCTCGCGCTCCAGCTCGATGAGCCGCTCGGCGGTGGCGTGCGGCTCGGCGGCCTTCAGCCGGGCCAGGTGATCGCCGAAGGTCGGGTACCGGCCGCGGGGCCGGCCGAACCGGGCCCGGGTGCGCGGGTCGATCTGCCGGTATACCGCGTCGTACGGCTGGCGCTCCACGACCTGGCTATCGGTGAAGCCGCGGGCTTGTGCCCCCGGTCCCCACCGGCGGCCGGGCGGCTCCCCGGCCTGGGCCGCGTCGATGTAGTAGCCGCCGGAGGCCCGCCCGGTGCGGGGCTGGGCCTGGTTCTTCCAGATGTAGCCAAGGTCGTATCCCTTGGCGACGGTGACGACCACGGCCAACCTGCTGTCCCTTCCCACCGGGTCCTGTCGCCGCGGAGCTGACCATGATCATTTCGATGAATGCAACGGTCTGCGGCGACATGAACCATGGTGAGCAAAAGGCGGTTCATGATCGTTTGCAGCGACCAGGGGAGAAGGGCGTAAGAAGCCGAGGAGAGAGGCAGTGAGCAGGGGAAACGGGAATTTCGAGTTGCACGCGGAAAGTGGCGGTCCGTCGCGGCGCGGCTGGGTGAAAGCGTCTCGGCTGCGCGTGTCGGCCCGTCTAGCCTCGGCCGGTCGGCCAGGGCGCAGGGCACGGTCTGGGTGCGCGCTTATGGATGGCGGATGCGCAGTAGTCCGCGCTGCAGGACCGCCACCGCCCCGGCAAGGCTGTCAGGATTGGTAAGGGTGGCGAGGTCGCTAACTGCCTTTATGGCTGTGGCGGCCGACTGGTCGGTCAGGCGCAGGATGACGATGCGGCATGACTGCCTGGCGGGTAGGCGCGGATGTCGCCCAACCCGCGGTCCAGGGTGATCAGGATCCGTCCTGCCGTGGTGGCTGCGGAGACAATATCTTGGTCCGGCGCGCCGATCAGGCCCTCTTGAGTGACGGTATCGACGTCGTGACCGGCGCTGGTCAAGATCGCGGTAGACGAGACGGGTAGGTTCTCGTCGAGCTTGAACTTCACCGTGACTGGGGCAGCGGGAGCAGTTCTTCGCGCGCCAACGCGGCACCGTAGGCGGCGGCTGCGCGCACGCCAGCCACGGTGACTGTGGGGTATTCGGCGGTGATCTCCTCGGCGGTCATGCCGGCGGCTAGGCAGTCCAAGATCACGCTAGCCGGCACGCGGGTTCCGGCGATCACGGCCTGGCCGTGCATCACCCGGGGGTCGGTGGAGATCATCTCCAGCTGGTCAGCGGTCACGACTCCAGTGTGCCGCGCCGGAGGCGAGAATGCGAAGCTATCGCCCGGACGGTGGAGCTGCAAGCGACGCCGGGTGTGCTGGCTGCCACCGACTGGAGGCAGCATCTGTGGCAAGCGGTGATGACTCATCCGCAGGCCTCCCATACATCAGCAAGGCTTGCAGGAAGCGCTATTTCGGCCAGGGGTTCCGTACAGGCACTCGCGAATGTGGCGAGGGGTCAAACCCGGAGAAAGCGCCAGGTCAAACGGATGTGCTGAAAGGCCAAGCAGAAGGCCCGCGGGGAGCCAAACGGGGGAGCCAAAGTGGGTGCCAACGCAGCCAGACGTCGGGCGACGCACAGCGACGTGCGGCGACATTAGTCCATCTAGATGGCCGCATCAGGCGACGCAAGGCGACGGCCCGCGACGGTAGAAATGCGACTTACAAGTGAGGGGTCGGTGGTTCGAACCCGCCTGCGCCCATCGAGGTCAGAGCGTTGCACGCTCACCTCCGTCTCCTGAGGGCCGGTTTGGGACCGCAAATGGGAGCGCTTTTCCCTGGCGCGTTCCCGGTGGGGGGCGAGCCAGTCGTCGAGAGCGGGCACGCCTGAGCGTGGCTGAGCGCCGCGGGAGTCATCGATTCGCGCTCGTGCGGCGACGATGGACTGCCACCTCGACGTCTGGCTCGTGAGCAGTTCCTCGATCATCTCGTCGTCGATGTGCGTGTAGTGGTCGGCGATGTCGCCTGAGCGTCCGTGGCCGAGCCGGTCGCGTCGCAGCACCCTGGGCACGCGGTCGCGTCAACGCGGTCTGGTGCCCGTGCCGTAAGCCGTGCGGGGTGAGGCCGGGCGCGAGTGGCCCCCAGCAGCATTCGGCCAGCTGCTCGACCTTCGCCCGCCGCTTTCCTGTCATCGGGACCGGTATCGCTGGCCACGGCTCGTTGTAGCAGTGCACCCGCCAGGGTTCGCGCTGGTACCCGCGGCGGGGTTTCTCTGCCGGGTAGAGGCCGTCGCATGCCGGGCGGAACACCCGCGCGGCGTAGTTGGACCGCCGGGCGTGGCCGCCCTCGACTCCCAGGAACAGGAACGGCTCCCGCGACCCGCACGCGCTCGCCCCGTCGGCGCATACTGGACTCCGGCACTTTCTCGCGCCGTGTTTGATGCGCTGGAGCAGCGTGAAGAGCCAGTCCGGCAGGTCGACGTCTCGGCGGGACCCGTCTTTGGGCGGCGCGAGGTAGAACTTGCCGTTCAGCTCGACGAGCTGCCATTCGACGCGAATGTAGGGATGATTGCGGCGGTGATCCGGGCCGCGGATGTACGAGGCTTGCAATCCGGTGGCCTCTCCCCATCGCAGGCCGGTGAACGCTATCAGCAGGATCCTGGCGAACTCCGCCTCGCCGCCGAGCAGTGCGCAGCGCTCCGCGATCAAAAGGGCCGTGTCCTCGGCGGCCCAGACCTTCTCGGCGGCGACCCGGGCGCGGTCCTGGTGGGCTTTGCGGCCTCGGACCGCGCTGGCGAGAGGCAGGGTTGGTGTCGATGTGCCCGGCGGTTACCGCGTCAGCGAGGATCGTGTGCAGGCGGCGCCGTGCGCCGCGAATGTACTCCACGGAGTAGCCGCGCTTGACGGTGAGTTTTCGCTCCCAGGCGTCGATCTCTTCGCGGCTGATCGATGCAATGGCGTGCTCGCCGAAGGCCGGGAGGATGAAGCGTCTGATGGGGGCGGAGTAGTTGGCACGGGTGGTCAGCTCGATGTCCCACGTCGGCCAGATCTGGCTGGTCCACTCGGCGAGTGTGATCTCGCCCTTCCTGGGATCGCGCCAAGTTCCCGCCTCGATCGCGGCCCGCGCTTCACGCGCGGCCTGGAGTGCCTGCTTTTTGGTGGGAAAGCCGCTGGTGGACCTCAGCCGCCCGTCGGGGTCGGGGTAACGCCCGCGCCAAGTCTTGCCGCGTCTCTCGGCGAAACACTGCGATCGGGCCATGAGGGCTCCTTGACGTGCTCACATCGGGGGACGAGCGGGCGGCTCGGTGTCAGCGCGTGTGGCTCGGCGTGACCGACAAAGGGGACGAAAGCCGCTCGGCCAGCGCGCGCTTCGGGTCCCCTGACGCCTCGCCCCGTTGGCGCCGGGCCGCTGGCTTCTCCTCGCCGTCCGCGGCCTTCGCTGTCTTGGGGGACTTCTTATGTGCGCTGGTGCCCGGCGCAGTGGCGGTCGCCGTCCGGCCTTGGCCCGGTTTTGCGGGCCGTGCGAGATCCTGCCGAATTGCCACGACATGAGAGTCGGTCAGCCGGTATTCCCGGCCCCACCGGCTGTGCGCATATCCTCTGCGCTTGATCATCCATCGCAGCGCACACGGCGATATCCCGGGAAAGTACAGCTCACAGACCTCGGTCAGCGTCCGGTGCCGCTCCGGGGCCGTCATGCCTAATACCTCCGCCCCGTACCTACGCGCGGTGCGGACGATCGAGGCCGCGAAAGAGAAGAACGAGGCGCAGCCTTGGGTCTGGGCACCAATAGCTGAGGTCGCCATCGAGGGTCACGTACCAGCCTCGGCTTCGGGCTGTGGGCCGCTGCTCACTCTTCGAAGCTCAGCTGGGAGATCCAGAATATGTGCGTGGCGCCGCCTGGCCTCGCGCTGGTTGCCCTGCTCCGGCATCAGCACAGCCCCACATCTGGTGGCCACCGCGTCGCGGATGAACTCGGCGGCGGCGCCCCTGTCCCGGTTCTCACGGATTGTCATTGGGTCGGCAAGAACACGCCGGATCTCCGCCTCCGGATCGGGCGACGTCGCCGGGCGCGGGGTTGGGTCACCCACCAATCAGCCCTCCGGCCTCATCTCCGTGGTGGGCCGATGGCGCGCCGGCGACATGGCCCATGGCCTGATGGGCTCGCTCCAAGCGGTGGTATAGGTGCGCGGCTATCGCGGCGGCCTCGGCCAGATGCGCGCGTGCCGCGCCGACCGCCGCTGCGGGGTCGCCACCCGAGTCCAGGCGCAGCCGCCCGGCCGCCAGCCGGTCCTGCAGGAACCCGCGCATCTGGCCGAACGCCTGCTGCAGCGCGTAGGCGCCGGCTTTAATCGCGCCGATCACGTCATAGACGTCGGCCGGGTATATGAGCCCGGGCCAGCCTGTCCAAGGCGCGATGGCGTAGTTCAGCACCCGTACGCACTCGGCGAAGGCCTGCGCGACCTCGCGATAATCGGGCGAATGCTGGCCAGCTGGCGCAAGCGTGATCGTCTCGCTCATGCGGGCCTCCCGGCAGCGGCGCCGTTGTATCTGCCGGGGCCCGGCAGCCACCCGTGGTAGGAGCCCAGTGCGGTAACTCCGCTCGCTGGGATCTGCGCGGGGGGCCGCCCGCAAGGGCGGTCCCTACCGCGACGGCGAGGCGGCGGTGCGATGGCGTCGAGCCACATAAAAAGCCTTCCCCAGGGCGAAAGCGGCGCGGCACCCCCGGAATGACGGTTACCCGTGAGAGCATGGATCCCCGTCAAGCACGCGGAGGAGGGTCGGCGTGACGGACGGGCGGACGGGACGATCGGGCGAGTGGGACGCGCTGGAGCTGTACGCGCCGCTGCTCGCCAGCCTGGGAGGCGGTGTCGGCGACGGTGCGGGCAGCGTCGGGGCGCTGGTGGACGAGCGGGTGTCGCTCCTGGTGGACGAAGCCGTCAAGGTATGGAGCAGGCCGGGATTCGACACGTTCCTCTCAGTTCCCGCACTCCGCTTCACCCCGTTCGACTACCAGGTGCAGGCGGCGCGAAGCGCGCTGCGCCGGATGCGGGGTCGAGCGATACTCGCCGACGAGGTGGGACTGGGCAAGACGATCGAGGCCGGGCTGATTCTCGCTGAGCTGCGGCTGCGCGGGCTGGCCGGCCGGACGCTGGTCATCACCCCGGCTGGGCTCGTGGCACAGTGGCGGGAGGAACTGGAGCGTAAGTTCGGCGTACCCACGATGATCCCCGGCCAGGACGCGGATCGTGGTGTACTGGTCGTCTCGCTGGCGGCCGCCCGTCGCGACCCGCTGAGATCGCAGCTGACACCAGAATCCTGGGACCTGATCATCGTCGACGAGGCGCACCGGGTCCGGGCGCCGCGCAGCGCTTCCGGGCAACTGATCCGCCAGCTCAGGTCGCGCTACCTGCTGCTGTTGACCGCCACGCCGGTAGAGAACCGGCTACAGGACCTCTACGAGATGGTGAGCCTGGCCGCGCCCGGATTGCTTGGGACCGCCGCCCAGTTCCGCGCCGCCCACGGCACCGCGTCGCTCGCCACGCCCGGCAGGGAACCACGGAACGTCGCCGCGCTGCGCAAGCAGACCGCCGAGGTGATGATCAGACACCGGCGCAGCGAGGTGAGCGTGCTCCTGCCGCAGCGTTTGGCCGAGACGGTACGCATAGAGCCGTCCGGCGACGAACAGCAATGGTACGCCGACCTGACAGCACGAGTCCGCGCCGAGGGCAGGACGACCACGTCGGCGCAACGGCTGACCCTGCGCAGCGTGGCGAAGCTGGCCGGGTCGAGCCCCGCCGCGGCGGCGCCCACCCTTGCCAAGATTGGCTGGGACGACCTGGCCCGGCGCGGCTCCCTGCTTACCGCCTCGGCGAAGGTCGCGGTGCTGCTCGACCGGCTCGGCCGGTTCACCCAGGCGGGGCAGAAGGTCCTGGTGTTCACCGCGTTCCGGCAGACCCTGGAGCTGCTGACTGATCAGGTGCCGGGCGCTGCGGTCTACCACGGCAGCCTGCCGCGCGCGGAGAAGGAGCGGACGATTGCCGCTTTCCGCGACGAGGCCCAGGTACTGCTGTCCACCGAGTCCGCCGGGGAGGGGCGCAATCTCCAGTTCTGCCACGTGATGGTGAACATGGACCTGCCGTGGAACCCGATGCAGATCGAGCAGCGGCTCGGCCGTCTGCACCGAGTCGGTCAGGAGCACGACGTGCTGCTGACCAACCTGGTCGCCAGCGGCACCATCGAGGAGCAGGTCCTGCACGTGCTCGAGGCGAAGATCAACCTGTTCGAGCTGGTAGTGGGCGAGCTCGACATGATCCTCGGCCGGGTGGACGACGAGTTCGACTTCGAGACCACGGTGTTCGACGCGTTCGTCGCCTCGGAAGACGACGCGGAGTTCGGCGAGCGGATGGCGGTCATCGGCGACGACCTGGCCCGAGCCAGGACCGATTACCTGGCCAGCCGCGCGTCGATCGACAACCTGGTCTCGGAAGAGGAG
>DATIYI010000246.1:0-11551 GCA_035517695.1 Streptosporangiaceae bacterium | reverse complement strand
AGCCGGAGTGGCCCTTGGACGCGGGTGGTGCCTGCCCGTAGACGTAGTAGCAGTCGGCCGGGTCGAGGAACTCGATATCCACCTGTTCCTGCACGGGTTCGGGCAGGCCACCGGCCACTGACCCGCCGATGGGATCAGTCGGGTAGTAGAAGTTGCGCCAGCCGTCCGCCGGTCCGCCGTCGCTGCCGAACACCAGCGGCCTAAGGAGCGCAGTGTCGAAGTAAGCTGGGAAACCCCAGCTGTAGAGCTTGCCCACGGGAGAGCCGAACGTGATCAGGGCTGGCTTGTCATCTCTGGGACGGCAGTCCACCTGTACTAGCGCCGCGGTAGCGAGCACCGCGCCCTGGCTGTGCGCGACTAGGACGACCCGGCCGCCGTTGTCGTGCAGCCACCACATCCGGCGCTGCAGGTCAGGTACGGCCCGCTCGGTGTAGCAGGGCGGCGACAGCGGATGGTAGGACCGCGGCCAGAACGTGCCCACGTCCCAGAGCTCCCCGATCGCGCGCCGCTTGGTGGGATCGCTCCAGGCCGAGTACAGGAACGCGGCCAGCGCGGGCAGCACCAGGCCAGCCAGGGCGATGCCGATGTTGCGGATGAGCACGGGCGGCCGGAGGTGCAGTTGCCACACGCACACGGCCATGACCAGCTGCCCGCAGATGAGGGCCCACAGCAGCCAGGTCGTGTCATGTGGGGCGCGCGCGAGGAACTGCACCCGGGCGATCTCCGGCTGCCACTTCTTGTCGTCGTCCTTTTTCCTGGTCGTGTCGCCGGGCGGCCGGAACGGAGTCAGCCCGGACAAGTACCAAACCTTCAGCCGCGCCGCCAGCGGAGCCCAGAATGCCGACGCATCGTTCTCGTACTCATCAGCCATGTCCGTGGGCAGCTTGCCGGCCCGCCACCAGCGGACCGCCTCGACCGCCCCGAACACGGCGATGACCAGCAGCGTCGCCCAAACCAGCAGCGGTACCCCGGACGTGATCATATAGGGGAGGTAGATCTGGCCGGGTTGGGCGGACAGCGCCGTGGCAGCGTCGCTGGTTACCGGGCCCACCAGGTGGGCCACCCAGATTTCCGCGCCCAGCAGCAAGATATTCAGCGAGCCGAACCCGAGCATCAGGGTGACCCAGGGGCCGCCGGCCAGCGTTCCCCGGCTGTACTGCAGGCCGAGCAGCATAGATATCAGGGCCAGCGCCACCGCCACGGCGATGGCCAGCACGGTCCATCGGGTCACCCCAGCCATCCCCGGCAGGCCCGCGGTCCGGACCGAATGCGCGGCCGGCTGCACCCAGGCGAACCAGCCCGAGCAGATCAGCCCAGCACCCGCCGGAATCAGCAGCCACACCACCAAGCCACGGAGTCTCTCGGCCAAGGCGCCCAGGACAGGCGTGCCGCCGGACGGACCGGGGGCCATGGACGGCGTATCGAGCGCGTCCAGGACGAGGTAGCCGGCCGCGAGGACGATCGTGGCCGCGCCGAGCGCTATCCCGGCCCAGCCCAGGGGGCTGGCGTCGGGCGCTCCGCCGCGGAGCGCCCGGGCCGTGACACCGAGCACGATGGCTAGGAACCCGCCGACCCCGGCGACGTGCAGCCAGCTGAGCACGCGGACCGTACCCTCGCCGTCCCAGAATTCCTGGTCGGCCAGTCCCTTGACGAGTGTGTCCGCCGCTTTCCTGCGCTTGTCCGGCTGGCCGTTTTGCAACCGGTACGGCGGGCGCACCTGCTCGTAGCGCCACGACCTTTTGGCCACCCAGAGCAGCGCGAGCACTAACAGCACCACCACTAGCACCCCGAGCGTGACCTGGCGGGCTGGGTGCTTGGCGACGAAATTCCACCGCAGCGGCGCCAGCCACCACTGATCGCCGGCGAGCCCGGCTCGCGGCACCTGGTAGGCATTGACGTCGGCGCTGATCATCACCGCGATCAGGGCCGCATTCACGGTCAGCGCCAGTGCGCACAGCCCCGCCGTCAAGCGGTGCAGCCGGAACCGCCACGCCGACGCGCGGGTTCCGGGCGGGCACATCCAGCCACCCAGGTTGGCGAACAGGAACGGCAGCAGGGCCAGCCACAGCACCCGGATCTTGCTCCGCGAAGTCAGGCCGCCCCAGGAGAAGACTTCGACGTGACGGTCCACATCTCGGCGCGTGTCCCGGTCTTCGACCCCGGCGCGATGGGCCGAGCTGCGGTAGAAACCCGCGATCGCATCGCCGCTGACCTGCTCGGGCGCTAGGTCGCCGAGGATCGCGTCCGGCGGCGACCCGCCCACCCCGTGCACCCGCAGCTCGGTCACCCCGCCACTGCTGGCCTCCGCAGCCAGTTGCACATGCGGAACCACCACAGAATGTCGCGGAACGGGCATATCGGACCCTCCACCCCAGGTCATTAACTAACTGCTTTACCAACAAATTAGAGAGGCCCTACTCCCTTCTGATACATCCGTTCCGGCGGCAAGGGAATAGGCGCACCCTATCTCAGTGGCCTGGATCAATATGGATCTTCGCGCCTGCGCCCGTGCGGCATAGCAAACGGTGCTGGCCAGTCCTCTCAGCAAGATCGACGCAACGCCCAGCCAGGAGCACCTCGGTGGCCTGCTGCTCGGCTGTGGTCAGGATTGCCGGTGGCGCGGAGAACTCTTGATAACCCCGCGTCGAGCCACCGTTCGGCGCGGTTATCGGTGTCGTCGAAGGCGTCGGCGAGAGCGTGCCGAACGAACGGTTCGATCTGGGTTGCCTGACGCACCGGCCATGCCGATGAGTGGACGCCCGGCCTTGCCCGTGTTCGGTTGATGACCGGAGTGCCCGCTCAGTCGTTGTCGTATTCGGCGTCGGTGACGTGGTCGCCCCAGTCGGTGTCGCCTTCGGTGAGGGACAGGTGGGTAATGGGGCGGTCGGGGGCGGCGCCGTGCCAGTGCCACTCGTTGCCGGCGACGCTGACCACGTCGCCGGGACGGATCTTGATCACGGCCTCGCCGCGGACCTGGGCCAGTCCTTCGCCTTCGGTGACATAGAGCGCTTCGGTGACATAGAGGGTCTGGGCGATCGAGTGCGCGTGCCGGGCAGTGCGGGCGCAGTGCGGGCGCCGGGGGTGAAGTGGACGTTGCCGGGTGTCAGCTGGCTGGGGTTCGTGCCCGGAGCCGATGGGGCCGCGCTCGGCGACGATGTCGGTGGCGCCGAAGCCGAGCGCCAGCTTCTGCGTGCCGAGGCAGGCCGCAACCCTCACGACAAGGCGCTCACCGGCCTCCTTCTCCGCGCCCGACGGCTCCTTGTCGTTGGTGGTGGCGGTCACTGGTCGACAAGAACTGGGCGGGCTCCCCGGGTGCTCCCCGGGCCCCATTCGCGCTCGTCCCCTGTCGGCGAGCTGGCCCGACCAGGCAGCACACTGGCTGGTTCAGGCGTGGGATTTCGTGCCGGGCAGTAACTGGGTTCAGGGCATGCAGGCCGGAACGCGGGATGCCACCACCCGCACCATCGCGGTTTTGTCCCACGATTATCTGAAGTCCGCCCAGCAAAGTCCCTATTATTGGGTCTTTCCGGAGGGCAACATAGTGCCCACAGTTAGGGGAAGCTATGACTGCACCACTGCAACCAGGTTGGCATCCCGATCGCAGTGGCGCGCCCGGCATGGCCGTGGCCGCGCTGCAGCCGAAAGATGATCCATTTTACTCGTACACCGGCAGCACGCCGCTGGCGAGCATCGCGCCGGGTACGGTGCTGCAGACTCGCAGCTTTCCTTACCACATATTCGTCTTCCCGACGTTGCTCGAAACCACGCAGCTGCTCTACCGGTCGACCAGCCAGACCGGCAAGCCGACCGTCAACGTCACCTCGGTCATCCAGCCGCTGATCCAGTTCGACGAGAAGAAGGTGATCTCATACCAGTCCGCCTACGACTCGCTCAACCGGAACGACGAGCCCTCGTGTGCGATCTCGGGTGGACTCAGGCTCGGCGGGGTCATCCCCAACGTCGAGGCGGCGGTCTTCGGCCCGTTGCTCGCCGACGGATACACGATCAACATTCCCGACACCGAGGGCCAGAGGGCGGACTTCGCCGCGGGCCCCGAGTACGGGATGAACACGCTCGACTCGATCCGCGCCGCGTTCAACTCGACGACTGTCGATCTCCCGCCCGACGCGAAGGTGGCGATGCTCGGATACTCCGGCGGTGCGATCGCCACCGAGTGGGCAGCCGAGCTCGCCCCGACGTACGCGCCCGATGTCAACGCGCGCATGATCGGCGCGGCGATGGGCGGAGTGCTCGTCGATCCGGCGCACAACCTGCACTACGTCGGGGGGACCGGGTTCTGGTCCGGCATCATGGCGATGGCGCTCGTCGGGATCGCGCGCGCGTTCGAGGTCGATTTCACGCCGTATCTCAGCGCCTACGGCGCGAGGGTCTTCCACGAGATGCAGACCGCGTCTATCGTCAACGTTCTCGGCCAGTACCCGGGCCTGAAGTGGGAGGACCTGTTCAGCCCCGAGTACCCGACTCCCGAGAGCCTGCCGCTCTACGTCGAGTGTGCCAACAAGCTGATCATGGGCACCGGCGGTACGCCGACGGCCCCGCTGTTCGTCGGCCAAGGCGCCAATGGTGAGCTCGAGGGCACACCGGGCGACAAGCCCGGCATCGGCGCCGGCGACGGCGTGATGATCGCCGGCGACGTGCGCACGCTCGCCCGCGACTACTGCGCGAAGGGCACGACGGTCCACTACGAGCAGTACGACACGCTCAGCCACATCTGGAGTGTCCCGATCTGGCTGGTCAACTCGATCGCCTGGATCAAGCAGCGCTTCGCCGGTCTGCCGGCGCCGCAGAACTGTTCGTCGATCTCGGAAGGCAACCCGCTCAACCCGATTCCGGTTCCGCCAACAGCCAGCTCTCATATCTGACCGCTGCGACCAGCGAGCCAGGCTCCCGGGCTGACGGTCGGGTATAGCATTGTGGCATGGTCATTTTGGGGGTTACGGCAGGCCCAGCGCCGGGCGCACCCTTATTGTTGTCCCGCTGTATCCGCAATTCCCCGGCCTGGCAATCAGCCCTGAGCCAATCCGCCCGTGAACCGCCCGTGCGCCGTCTAGCGCTATTCCAGGGCCCGCAATCGTCATGTTACGGAATGCAGCCGGGTTGGGCCCTAATAGGTGAGGACGCAGTATCGCCAAGTATATGTCGTCGAGAAACGCCTAAATGGATCATGCGGGCGTGTCCTGGCTTGTCTTCAGCTTTAGCATAGGGCTCGAGACACACCATGGCCCGGTCTCCCAGGCGGGAGGATGCTCCCGGGCGGCGGCCGGTAACGTTCAACGTGGCGGAGAGCCTCGGCGCGCGTTCGCGTTGGCGCAGTTGTGATCTGAGCGGCTGGTCCGGCCGGTTGACGAGCGTACGCAGTATGACGAACTGGCCGAACTAGCCGTCATGTCCGCGCTGGGGAAGTGGCTCCGGCGCTGGCAGCCAATCGCCATCCGCGACGCGATGCTCACCGGCGGGTTCTCAAGTCGAGGCTTAATTGCATGCCGTAGGTCACCGGATCACTTCGGTGGCGTATTTGGCCATGGTCCGGCCGATGTCGGCGGGGTTGAGGTGCCCCTTGCCATCGACGGGGAGCCTCCCCAGGTCACGGAAGTACTCGACATTCAGGTCGGGAGTGAGCGTGCCGATGAATTTGGCTGGCTGGTCGAAGGGATTGGCGAAGGTGTGCGGCGTCCCCGGCGGGACCGCGACACATGACCCCGCTCCGACATCGACGCTGTCGTTTCCGGAGGTGAATCGGAGCTTGCCCTCGGTCACGATGAAGATCTCGTCATGCTCGTGGTGGACGTGCTGCGGCGGCCCGCCCGGGCCCGGCGGCACGACCGCCTCGATCAGGCCCAGGCGGTGCTGGGTGTGGGAGCCGTCCTCGACGATACGGCACCGGATCGGCCCGCCGCCGGACTGCTCGCCGTCGTTGGGTCCTACGACATGGCTGCTCCCTTGCACATATGGATGTTGGTCAGACGGTCCAGACACAGATGCCGGTGCTGCTGCTTCTTCTTCGGGCTGCTTTCATCGTCATGATGGGATGCCGGGCGGCCCGAGGATGTCGATGCCGTATTCGGCGGCGATGGCGGCCATTTGGCGTGGGTCGGGTGGGGCACTCGGTGGCGGTGGCAGCGTGAGGGATTGGGCCGGCTCAGCGCAGGTGCGCATGAAGCCCTCAAAGCCAGCCGGCTCGGTAACCAGCAAGAAGTGAGCGCCGCCTGCTGAGCTGACGGTGAAGGTGTGCGGCGTGTCCTGGGGACCGAACACGAATGATCCGGCTGGTGCCCGGATCACCTGGCCGCCGACCCAGACGGTCAGCTCGCCGTCGAGGACGTAGAACCACTCGGTCTCGCGGCGGTGCACATGCAGCGGTGAGCCTGAGCCCTTTGGGCCGGCGTGGTGGATGACCGCGACGCGGCCACCCGTTTCCTCGGTGGAGGCCTTGATAGTGGCCAGGAAGTCCATGAACCAGAGCGCCTCACCTTCGCCGGGTTGCAACGCGATGGGGCTCGGCGCAGGGCCGTGATTGCTAGTCATAGGTCGATCTCCTCCGGGTTGTTCCAGGCGCTGGACCGCGAGGCCAGTCATCAGGAGCTGGGCGGCCCGCCGGCTTGCCGGGCTTCGTCATGGCGGCTTGGCCAGGCGGCTGGCGCTTCGGCGGCGGTCTTGAGCTGTCCGAGCGTGTGGCCCATGGCCTCGTGCAGCTCGCGGTGCCGGTTGGTGGGAATATCGAGCATCCGGGCCCAGGCCGGGATCCACCGCACCTCGTAGGACTCGGTGACGCGGGTGCCCCCCTCGACGGGCTCGAAGCGGTACAGCCACACGGTGGACTCGCGACCGCCCTCCTCGGTGACGAAGACAAACTCCCGGCTGGGATCGGCTATCAGGATGCGGCCGTGCCGCGACCAGCGCATCAGGCGGAACGGCCCGCCTCTGTTGTGACCGACGAACCTAGCGCCCGCGGTCGCGACGGTCGTGCCGCCGACCCAATCGACCCGCTCGCACTCCGGGCTCCACTCACCCATCCTGGGCAGATCGGACACCAAGCCATAGATCCGTTCCGGGCTTGCGCGGATTACGGTCTGGCGGCTGTCCCGAGTCAGCCACCACCGTCCCATGCTGGCCGGCATCGCCTTCCCCCCTCTGTACGGCTGCTAGTGAAACTAATGCCGTTATCCTTAGCTGTCAAGAGTTACATTTGCTACGCTGATGAACATGACAACCGAAGAGGTAGCCGCCCAGCCCGGGACTTCCGGGAACAGTGCCCGGCCACCGGACCGGCGGGCCCGGCACCGCCAGGAGACCATCGCAGAGATCCTCGACATCGCCGCCGGCATCATGACCGAGGAGGGAGTCAACGGCCTCAACCTGGCCGAGATCGCCCGCCGCCTCGGCGTCCAGCCCCCCTCGCTCTACAGGTACTTCCCCTCGTTGATTGCGGTCTACGACGAGCTTTTCCGCCGGGGCCAGGCCGAACACCTCGCCATCATGCGCCACGCCATGTCCGCCGCTGAGCCCGGGCTGGACGCACTGATCTCCGGCCTGGAAGCCAGCGGACGCTGGTTGCTGGCCAACCGTGCGATTGCCCAGCTGATGTTCTGGCGGCCTGTTCCGAGCTTCGAGCCCTCAGCCGAAGCCTTCGCCCCCGGTGTGGAGATGATCGCCCTGGAGCGCGCCGCGATGACCGACGCCGTCGCCGCCGGGCAACTCGGCCCGGAGGCGGACTCCGACGAGGCCGTCTATCTTGTCTCGACGCTGATCGTCGGAGTGCTGAGCCAGGCAATGGCCAATGAGCCGGGCCTGGGCTGGGGCGAGGGCCGCTTCACCTCACAGTTCCCGAGACTGATGAAGCTCCTGATCGCCGCCTACCCCCCGGACACCCGGGTGCCGAAGCGGCGCGCCGCCACTCCCTGAGAGGCTGCTGCGGGCTGGGTGCTGCCCGCGGGATTACCGGTCCTGCTTACCCTGTCCGCGGATAGCGACATCTGGGTGGCTTCGCTCGCTTCGAGGGCAAGCGGCTACCAACGTCGCTGGAATGGGAGGCCGCCGCCCGGGGTCCTGATGGTCGCCTGTTCCCTTGGGGCGACGAGGTCGATATATCGCTCGTCAACTGCGCCGACTCCTGGACTGATCGGCCGCCTACGTCATCCGCCTAACCCGCCGGTCGAAGAGTTCTACGAGTGACCCTGCGGTGCGGAGGCAGCACCAGGTCTCGGCGGTTGAGCGTGCCCCGGGACGATCAGCCGGAGGCGGAGCGCGGTTGGACCGTGCAGGCATGTCGGAGCGACAAGCGGCCGAGCCGGAAGAGCGCCCAACCGGTCCGCCGACTCGCGAAAACACGGTATGCCACACGTCGCGCCAGGAGGTGCGACCAACCGGGCCGAGATGATCGGTGGAAGATGGCGTCAAATGCCACCGTCACTCGCGTCTCGACAGCACCTCACTTGCCGTAATGCCGAATAGCAGGCGTTGTGTGTCGTGTCCGCATACTTATGTGCTGGCCTGTATGTCGCTAATGGTTGCGGCGATCGTCAATTCAGCCTTGTCGTTCGTACCGGGAGCGCGCCGATCGCCGACTCCGTGCCGATGCCGAACGTCACAGCTCCCCTGTCGGCCCCGCTCAGACTGCCCACTTCTGTCAGCCGGGCTTGCGGGCCATGACCACCTCGGTGTCACCTGGCCAGTCCCAGAAAATGCCCTCTGGCGAACGGTGCGCGAGCAGCGCCCGCACCTCCCCGGCGAAGTCGTCGAAGCGATCACCAAACAGGTGTGGCGCCGAGGACGACAGGGACAAGTAGCCGGACAGGACGCTCTCGCTATTTCTCAGCAAATCGGGGATGCCTGGGACGAAGAACTGCTGCGGAACACCAAAGCGGGTCCGGGCCAGCACATCCTCGAAGCGGTGAGTTCGCTGCGGGGCGGTGCCTTGGCCGGCGCGCCGGGTAGATCCGAGATACTTCTCCACCAGCACCCTGACCTCGTCGTCGGGGATCGGAGGCACTCCAGGGTCTGGTGGCCTGGGCCGCCCCGTCATCGTGTGGACGATGAGTGCCAGCGCACCGCCGGGCTCCAGCATGTCGTAGACGGTCTCGGCCACTGGCTGTTCGTCGGTCCAGTGGAAAGACTGGCCGAAGGTCACCAGCCTGTACGGTCCTGGCGCGATCGCGGGCAGGTCCTCGGCCAGGCCCTGGACCCACCGGATGTTCATGACTCGTTTTTCCTCGGCTGCGCGACGCCCCTCCGCAAGCATGCTGGCGTCAGGGTCCAGGCCGAGCGCTTGCTCGAACAGATGAGCGAGGCGAACGGTAAGCACGCCAGGGCCGCAGCCGACATCCAGAAGCCGGCCGTTCCCATCAAGACTCGCCTCCTGTGTCAGGACGGCCTCGAGCTGCGGTGAATACGCGGGGCGGCCGTAGCGATAGTGGGCAGCAGAGCCGAGGTAGATGGTCGGATCATACGGCACCGCACCAATATCCCCGATCCACGGCCACGGCGCGACTCGTTGAGAGGGCCAGGCGCCATCGCCGCGATAGCTCCCACCCCGATTCTGCACTCCCGCACTCAACAACGGAGCTGCCGATCCGATACAGATCAGCGGCGATGCGAGTGCCAGCCCGCGGAAGGCCGGTCACCTGATGTGGCACCCCAGCGGGGAGAATTCGCGTGCCCTGGCAGATGGGAGCGCGCCTGGCCCGGACGCATGGCTTCACGGTGCGACCGGCTTCAGGAGATGACCCCGATGTTGATGATGCACAGCGTTGCCGCCTCGTCATCGACTTCGTACAAGATCCGGATGTCGCCTGCGTGCAGCCGGTAGACACCTGTGGCACCCCACGCGACCGCACCCTCTGGATACGGCTGATCAGCCAGCAAGGAGAAGGCCCGGCGCGTCCGGGCGAACAGATCCTTGTCCTCGCTGCGGATGCGGGCCAGGTTGTGAAGCGCCGTCTCCCGGAAGACGACGGTCAGGCTCACGGCAAGGTCTGTGCATCGATCCGGTCGAGCGCGGCATCCAGTTCATCAAGGCCTATCCCGTCTCGCCCGGCGGTCTTGTCCGCCAGGTGCGCCGCGAGCGCCGCGCGATCCTCCAGGTCGGCGAGGTCCTCGATGTTGATCAGTGCGGCGACCGGCCTGCCGTCCTCGCTGATGGTGACCGGACGGTGGCTTTGCCGCGCCTTGGCGATGAGCTCACCCAGGTGCGTCTGAGCCGCAGTCAGCGGATATGCCATGCGTTGACGGTAACACCGTGCAGTAGCCATTGCGGGGCAGAAACGCTGACCACCGGACCAGCCTGCCCGGTAGCCGACGACGCTGCCATCCCTTGTCCGCAACGCGGCCTGACAGGTCGAACGTGGCCGGGCAATGTCGCCTGCCACGCTCATGCGCTGGCAAGCGGCAAGCAGGACGCTCGGCCCTGACCGCAGCCCGGTCAGCGAAGCGGCGGCCACGTCGGCCGCACGTCCCGCAAAGTCGGGTATGCGACCTGAACCCGCGCAGATCAGCCTGGTAGGCATGCCGGAGGAGGTCCGAGCCGTTGCACTCGAAGCACGCCTGACGGCGGCTCAGTGTGCGTCCAGATCGTGGTTCACCGTGTTGTCATCGACTGCCAACCGTCGTATCAGCATGACGGTCGGTCGATCCAGAGAACATAACTATGCATGGCTATCCGCTACCGAGATCGCCCGCATCTGCCGCGATGACGGTCGCTATCCAGGCTGGTGAGCGAGCGTGTGCCCGGCATAGCGTAGCCGATCGACTGGGCGGCTGGGTGCAGCGTGGTATCAGCCTCAGTGACCAGAATGGGGGCGGAGAGCATGACGCAGATCGGGCTGCCGGGCGGGCTGCCAGTTACGAGATCATCGGAAGCGGCAGGCCGGCGCTGATATTTGCGGGCGGTCCCGGATTCTCAGCCGCCTACATGAACGGCGATGCCGAACTGCTGTCGGACGTGCTGTGTTCCTACCTGATCGATCCTCACGGCTCGGGATCTTCCACGCCCCCGGCTGATCCCGCTGACTGCTCCCCCGAGGGGCACGCTTGCAGAGACGGACGGCGCCGCCTGCCTGCCCCGCACCGTCGAAGGCGGATGCCCCAGCAGCCCGGCGATCTTCCGGGGCCCGTCCCCCGCCGCCTCCTCCAGCGCCACGCCGACCCGAAAAAGGGACCCAAGCTGGGCGCGCGGCAGCGCCGGCGGAGCCGGCTCTTTTTTTGGCCCGCCGGTGGTGGTGATGTGGGCTGGTGGTCAGGCGGCCTGGTGGCTGTCTGCCTGGCCGGGATCGGGTTCGGGTTCGGGTTCGGGGAGGCGGCAGAGGGTGACCTCGAAGCCGAGGGCGCCGAGCTTGCCGACGTGGTGGGCGATCTGCCGGCGGGTGCTGGCCTGCCGGTCGTGGTAGTCCGGGCCGAGGTCGTGGTAGCGGGTGCCGGGGCTGGACAGCGGGGCGTGGTAGACCTTCAGCTGGGTGTTGCCGAGGGCGACCTGGGCTTTGGCCTTGCCGCGGCGGCGGGCCAGCCGCCGGTAGCGGGCGCCTTCGCGGGTCTGGGT
>DATIYI010000245.1:0-4426 GCA_035517695.1 Streptosporangiaceae bacterium | reverse complement strand
TCGCCTCGATCCGGTTGCCGCAGTGGGGCCGGGTCGTTGAGGCTGAGGGCGTCGTGCCGTGGCTGGTGATCGGTCCGGACGGCAACCCGGTGGAGCCGGTCCAGCGGTTCCTTCGGGACTTCGTGGCCCGCGGCAACCGGGTCGGCAGCGTCCGCAGCTATGCCTACGGCCTGCTGCGATGGTGGCGGTGGCTGGGGGCCGTCGGCGTGGACTGGGACAAGGCGACATCGGCTGAGGTCAAGGACTTCGTCTTGTGGCTGGGGCAGGCGCCGAAGCCGCGCAATTCAGCGAGAACCGAGTCGGCTGCCACGGCCGGGACCGTCAACGCGGTGACCCGCAAGCGGTATCTCGGTGACCGGTACGAGCCGCGGACGGTGCGGCATGGCAACGCGGTGCTGCGGAGCTTCTATGAGTACTGGATCGAGCTGGGCGGCGGGCCGCTGGTCAACCCGGTCGTGCTCGACCGGTGCGGCGGGCGGCCGAACGAGCATCACAATCCCCTGACTCCGTTCCGGCCGGAGGGGAAGGTCCGCTATAACCCGCGGGTTCCCCGGCGCGCGCCGCGG
Source organism: Streptosporangiaceae bacterium (assembly GCA_035517695.1). Taxonomy (GTDB): domain Bacteria; phylum Actinomycetota; class Actinomycetes; order Streptosporangiales; family Streptosporangiaceae; genus DATFVJ01. Next base: position 3,860 of record DATIYI010000245.1, on the reverse strand, counting down.
GCGATGCCCGACGACCGGTGGAACGAGCTGTTCGCGGGACTGCGGTCGGACCGGGACCGGGCAATCCTCGCGCTGGGGATCAGCACCGGCGCCCGGGCCAGCGAGCTGCTCGGCGTCCGGTGCTGCGACCTGAACTGGGGCGAGCAGCTCGTCCGGGTCTGCCGGAAGGGCTCGGGAGCGGAGCAGTGGCTCCCGGCCAGCCCGGAGGCGTTCGTGTGGATCCGGCTGTATCTGGCCGGGCTCGATCTGCTGGAACCGCACGAGCCCGTGTGGTGGACGCTCCGCCGCCGCGACCACGGCGACGGGCTGCGCCGCCAGCCGGTGAACTACGAGGCACTGCGGGCCGTGTTCAAGCGGGTCAACGTGCTTTTGGGCACCAATTACTCGATGCATGACCTGCGCCATACCGCGGCGCTGCGGATGAGCCGGGATGAGTCGCTGACCATGCGGGACGTCCGGGTGATCCTTGGTCACGCGCACCTGTCCACTACCGCCGACGTATACCTCGCTGAGGACGAGGCCGAGGTGATCCGCCGGGTCCGGCAATACCTGGCCGCACGGGAGCAGCGCGTTCGGCAGGCCGCGCCGGCCCCGGCCGCAGCCGGCTACGACGCCGGCGACCTGTCCGTCCTGTTCGGGGGAACCCCGCAGTGACCACGACGGCCGCTGAGCCCGGAACCCGCCGCGGACGCCGCCCGTTCACCGCGGATGAAGGGCTGCTGCGACAGCACCGGACGGGCCCGGTGGACCGCCTGCCGGCCGGCGGGATCCTCGCGCTGCTGCCCCAGCTGCCGGACTGGCCCTCCGCGACGGTGCACCGCACCATGCGGCTGAAGGGAGCCGCCACGATCCTGGACTGGCTGCTCGCCCACCCGGGTGAGGGCTGGCAGGACCGGTGGACGGTGTCCGGCGCCGACCGGGGCACCGGCTGGATCGAGACGCTGGCTCCGGGGGATACCCGCCAGGCGGTCACCAAGAGGCAAGAGCACATCGCCGGGCTGGGCTGCCTGCTGATGTGCCGGGTCGTCCTGCCCGGTTACGACTTCCTGGCTGCCTACCGGGCGAAAGGACTGTTCGACCGGGTCCGGGAGATCATGCGGCCCGAGCAGTTCGCCCGTCTTGAGGACGCCGCGGCCGAACGCGGGCTGAGCGGCCGCGACCGGAACGACGCGCTGCGCGTCATCAGCAAGATCGTGCTGCATACCGGCACCGACGTCGACGAGCTGATCCCCGGCGACGTCCTGGAGATGTTCGCGTGGAGCGTTCACGCCGACCCCCCGCGCCGGCAGATCCCGGGACTGCACGCGGCCTGGGGCCTCCTCGGCGCCATCGGGGTGACCCCGGCCGGCACCAGCCTCCGGTCCGCGCTGCGCAGCGGTCAGCAGACGACCGCAGAACTGGTCGATGACCAGGCCATCTCCTGCCGCCCGGTCCGCGACGTGCTCGTCCGCTACCTCGACGAACGCCGCCCCGCACTGGACTACAACACCCTGGCGACCCTCGCCGGCGAGCTGGCGGGCACCTTCTGGGCCGACATCGAGCGACACCACCCGGGCATCGACACCCTTCACTTGCCCGACGAGATTGCCCAGGCGTGGAAGGAACGCGCGAGGGTCGTCACGGCGGCTGACGGCACGATACGGGAGCGCAAGAACTTCCACGCCCTCCTGATGCGAGTCCGTTCCTTCTACCTCGACATCCAGCAGTGGGCGCTGGAGGACCCCAGCTGGGTGCCGTGGGCGGTGCCCAGCCCGGTGCGCAAGAACGACACCCAGGGATACGAGAAGGCCCGCAGGAAAACCGTGGCCGCAATGCACCAGCGCGTCCGGGAGCGGCTGCCGCACCTGCCCGCGCTGGCCGATGCCGCCGGACGGTGCCTCGCCGAGACGACCGCGCTCCTGGCCGCCGCCGCCGAGTGCGAACCCGGCGGGGTCTTCGACCACGCCGGCGCCCGCTACCGCCGCAAGGTCCTCAAGAGCGCCGGCCTGTCGGCCCGCTACCAGGGCAATCCCTCCGTCACGGCAGAAAACCTGGTCACCGGCGAGACGATCAACCTGACCCGTCGCGAGGACGAGGCATTCTGGGCCTGGGCGATCGTCGAAACGCTGCGCCTGTCAGGAGTGCGCCTGGAGGAACTGCTCGAGATCACGCACCTGGCGCTGGTGTCCTACCGGTTGCCCGGCAGCGGCGAAGTCGTGCCGCTGCTGCAGATCGTGCCCTCCAAGAGCAACGAGGAGCGCCTGCTGCTGGTGGACCCGGAGCTTGCGAGCGTCCTGGCCACCGTCATCACCCGGCTGCGTGCCAGCAACGACGGCGCCGTCCCGCTCGTAGCCCGCTACGACCACCACGAGCGGACCACCGGGCCGCTCCTCCCGCACCTGTTCCAGCGCGCCCACGGCGCCCGGCGCGAGGTGATCAGCACCGGCACGGTCTACACGCTGATCAACACCGCACTCGCCGCCGCCGGCCTCAAGGACGCCACGGGCCAGCCGCTGGCCTACCGGCCCCACGATTTCCGCAGGTGCTTCACCACGGAAGCCGTCACCGGCGGGCTGCCCGTCCACATCGCGGCCCGGATTCTCGGCCACAAATCCCTGACCACCACGGAAACGTACATGGCCATCTTCCAGGACGACCTGATCCGCTCCTACCGGGCATTCCTCGACAAGCGGCGGGCCGCCCGGCCCTCCGAAGAATACCGCGAGCCCACCGATGAGGAATGGCGGGAATTCCAGAAGCACTTCCAGTTGCGCAAGGTGGCGCTGGGAACCTGCGGACGTCCTTACGGGTCAGCTTGCCAGCATGAACACGCATGCCTGCGATGCGCAATGCTCCGCGTGTCGCCGGAGCAACGGCCAAGCCTCGCCGAGGTCATCCGCAACCTTCGCGAGCGCATCACCGAAGCACGGATGAACGGCTGGCTCGGCGAAGTCCAGGGCCTGGAGGTCAGCCTGAACGCCGCTAAACGCAAGCTCGCCAGCCTCGACCGGAGCATCGAGCGAAACCGCCGCACCGGACCCACCGATCTCGGAATGCCGACCATCGGCGATTCCCGGTGATCGCCAGCACCCTCGCTCCAGCAAATCATAAAGATAAAAACGGACAAAAACTAGTCCGGAAAATGGCCTACGGGAACATCTACCCCAACAAGGGGGCGATGACGCCCGGGGCCGGCGGGGAGACCGCGGACGGCATGTCCGAGGGGAAGATCGACCAGATCATCGAGCTGATGCGGCACGAGCGGTACCGGTTCCCGCCGGCCCGCCGCATCTATATCCCGAAGAAGAACGGGAAGCTCCGGCCCCTCGGCCTGCCGGACTGGTCCGGAAAGCTCGTCGGCGAGGTGGTCCGCCTCCTGCTGGAGGCGTACTACGAGCCGGCGTTCTCGGACCGGTCGCACGGGTTCCGGAAAGGGCGGGGGTGCCACACCGCGCTGCGGGAGGTGCGCGATGCCTGGACCGGTACCACATGGTTCATCGAGGGTGACATCTCCGACTGCTACGGGTCGCTGGATCATCAGATCCTGCTCTCGATCCTGGCGGAGAAGATCGATGACCAGCGGTTCCTCCGGCTGGTGCGCAACATGCTCAAGGCCGGGTACCTGGAAGACTGGATCCGCCATGACACGCTCAGCGGCGTTCCGCAAGGCGGCGTGGTGTCCCCGATCCTCAGCTGCATCTACCTGGACAAGCTCGACAAGTTCGTCGAGCAGGAACTGATCCCGCAGTACACGCGGGGAGCCAGCCGGACCCTGAATCCCGAGTACCGGGAAACCGCGAACCGGCTGAGGAACGCACGGCGGCGCGGCGACCGGGCACAGGCCCGCGAGCTGGGCAAGCGGCTGCGCGGGCTCCCCTCAC
>DATIYI010000244.1:0-8995 GCA_035517695.1 Streptosporangiaceae bacterium | reverse complement strand
GTTCGGCGGCAAGTCACAGCTGATCGTCTACCACCACATGTGGTTCCCCGGCGAGCAGTGGCAGTGCCCGGGCTGTACCGGGTTCACCTCCCAGTTCACCCGGCTGGAGTTCCTGGGCAGCTATGACGCCCGGTTCGTCATAGTCACCCAGGGCCCGATCGACGAGGCGCTCGCCTACAAGCGGCGCGTGGGGAACACCATGGCCTGGTATTCCACGGCGAACAGTTCGTTCGGCAGCGACGTCGGCGCACCACCGGGCGGCGGGTTCGCCGTCAATGTGTTCTTGCGCGATGGCGACACCGTGTACCGCACCTGGCACACCGGCGGCCGTGGCACCGAGCAGCTCAGCTACGCCTTCGCGCTGATTGATCTGCTGCCCTACGGGCGGCAGGAGGAGTGGCAGGACTCGCCCGAGGGCTGGCCGCAGTCGCCTACCTACAGCGGCTGGTCCGGCTCCGAAGACATTGCCGCGCTCTACGGGCCAGATGCCTAGGACGCCACCTGCATGCGGACAGACGTGACATGAGGACCGCTGCAGCTGGGATCGATGACGACTCGGGTGAGAAGCGGTGCTCATCTACATGAGGCAGCGCGTGGCCGCCAGCGCTTCCTGGGGCACGGCGAGCTGAGCCCAGTGGCGAGCCGGGAAAATCGTATTGCCAGAACATGGGTCTAACTGGGTGGACGGACCAGAAGGAAGGAACCGATAGATGCGTAAGGCCCATGCCAGCACCGGGACAGCCGAGGTTCGCGAGGTCAGTAAGCCGAGTGAGCAGTGGCGCCAGGAGCTGACCCCGCTGCAGTACAGCGTGCTGCGCGAGGCTCACACCGAGCGGCCGTTCACCGGTGAGTACGTCCACAACCACCAGGACGGCTTCTACCGGTGCGCTGGCTGCGGCAGCAAGCTGTTCAGCTCGGACGCCAAGTTCGACTCGGGCACGGGATGGCCCAGCTTCGACGAGCCCACGGTCGCCGAGGCGCTCGAACTGCGGCCGGACAACAGCCTGTTCATGCACCGCACCGAGGTTGTGTGCCGCCGCTGTGGCGGCCACCTGGGTCATGTTTTCAACGACGGGCCCACCAAGACCGGCCAGCGGTATTGCATCAACTCCTGCTCGCTGGCTTTCGAGCCCGCCGTGGCAGGCGAGGGGCAGGGCGACGGCGAGGCCGCGCGGCCCGGCCCGGCCCGCGGCTGACCCATTGCGGCCGGCCGGCCCAGGGATGGTCCACTACCGTGGCTACGGCGGTGCCAGCCCTGGGCCGCGAGGGGAGATGTGATAGGCATGCCCGGCCGCAGTGACGACCATCAGTGGTCGCAGCAGCATCTGTCGCACTACGTGGAGGGAGAGCTGCGGCCGCGCGCCCGCCGCCGCCTTGACCGGCACGCGCGGGACTGTGTGGACTGCGGCCTTGGCATCCGGGCGATGCACGCCCTGGTGTATGCGGTCCATGGTCTCGGCGGCCCGGCGGGCGCCCGCGCACCCGCGACGATCTTCGACCGGGTCCGGCTGGCCGGGCCCGGCGGCTCACCCTCCTCACAGAACGCGTGATGCCACCGCTGGCCGGCCAGCGCGACGCCGATGCCGCAGCCACCGAGGCCAGCCTGATCGCCCGTGCTCAGGCGGGGGATGTCAGCGCGTTTGAGCGGCTCTCCAGCGCCCATGCCGACCGGCTGTTCATGCTGCTGCTGCGGCTGCTGGGCGACCGCACCGAGGCCGAGGACGTGGCCCAGGAGGTCATGCTGCGCGCCTGGCGGGGCATATCCCGGTTCCGGGGTAATTCCAGCTATTTCACCTGGCTTTACCGGATCGCGGTCAACGAGGCCAACCGCGCGCTGGAGAAGAGGGGCCGCCGGCCGCCGGGCAGACCGATCGGGGCAGACGAGCTGCAGCTGCCCGGTTCGGCGGCCGATGACCCATCCCGGCAAGCCGAAACCAGCGAACTGCGCCGGGCCCTGGCCCAGGCGCTGGCCGAACTGCCGCCTCCGCTCCGGACCGCCATCGTGCTGCGCGACGTCGAAGGGCTCTCAACCCAGGAGGCCGCCGAGATCGCCGGTATCGGCCAGGCGGCCTTTAAGAGCCGGCTCCACCAGGCTCGGCTGCGGGTGCGGGCCGCCATCGGCGACGAAGCCCTGGTCACCTCCGGCGGATGACAGCACCGGTCCGCAGCAGCACCCGCCGGGGCATGACCCATCCGGGCGCTGGGCGCCGCGTCCGGGCAGATGCCGGGGACGCCTGCTTTACTCCCATGACGGCTGCATGTCCGATGCCAGGAGGCGGGCCCGATGAGCACCAGGTGGACGGTGACGGTCGACTGCGCGCACCCGGCGGCGCTGGCTGGTTTCTGGTGCCTGGCGCTGGGTTATGTCGAGGCCTCGCCACCGGAGGGTTTCGCAAGCTGGGGCGAGTGGCTCGCCCATGCCGGGGTGCCGCCGGAGGAATGGGACGACGGTGCTTATATCGAAGATCCCGCCGGGGTGGGCCCGGCCATCTCGTTCCTGAAGGTCCCCGAGCCCAAGGTCGCCAAGAACCGGGTGCACCTGGACGTGCAGGCGGGCGGTGGCCGCGGTGTGCCCTGGCAGATCCGCTGGCCGCGGGTGATGGAGGCGGTCGCACGCCTGGCCGCCGCTGGCGCGGCCGTTGTCCGCGAGGACGTCCAAAATGGCATCCCGGATCACGTGGTGATGGCCGACCCGGAGGGGAACGAGTTCTGCGTGCTGTGACTATGGCGGACTTCTTCAGGCGCTCGCGTGGCGAGCAACAGAGGGGAACTGATCTTTAGCTCTGTATCTCCCCGGCTCGCCTTGCCTCTGTAGCGGCAGTGGCGCTCTTGCCACCTGTCACTCATCGGGGGTCATCATGCCTGAGGTTCCATCTGCCACGACGCGCGCTGCGCATGAGGGGTTTGCGCATCGCGACAATTTCCATCTGCTGCTTGCGGAGAACCCGAACTACTTCGGAAACCTGCCTGGCAGCCCGGTCGAGCCGGTCGCGCCGCTGTCGAACGACACCTCGTACGAGCAGCTGACCTGCGTGGGGTACAACCCCCAGCGCCGGGCGCTTGAGGCGACCGTCAGCGTGAAGCTGCCATACGGATTCGGTGGTGATCTGTGTACTGCCGGGTCCTGGGAATATGTGCGGTTCTGGCTCGACTACGGCGGCGGCTGGCAGGACGCGGGCGTGGCCGGCATCAACGTGCACGACCTGCCTGGCGGCACCGACTGCGCTGGCCAGCAGCAGCTGCCGGCGTCCTATATCGCGACCCTGGCGATCGAGCCGGAGACGTCGTTTTGCGGCTACCCCATCCTGCCGGAGGTGCGCGCGATCCTCTCCTGGGACGTTGTGCCGCCGGCCACGCCCAGCGCCGCCGTCCCTCAGCCCGCCGACTGGCAGCCGGTGTTCGGCAACATCCTCGACTCGCATATTCAGATCGCGCCACGGCTTCTCGTGCTCGCCGACGTGCTGTCCCAGCTCGAAGTGAGCACCGCCAAGCTGCCGGCCAACATGCAGGCGGCGCTGGAGGTGCCGATTTCCGCGCCCGAGCCGGGGCCACTCGACGTCCCCGCTCTCGCGGCCCTCTACGCGCGCAAGGGGGGCAAGGGCGAAGCCGCCGTGCCAGGGCACCGTTTTGGGATCACCGACCTGACGGCGGCCGCGCAGCAGGGCGCCGACCCCATCGGCACCCTGAGCACCATCGAATCGTGGACATCGCTCGGCCTCGATTGGGCCGCCGCCGTCAGCGCGCTGGCGGAGCTCGACAGCAACGTCAGCTACGAGCAGCTGTACTGCGTGGGCCTTGACGTCGCGCAGAGCCGGCTGGTGGGCACCGTCAAGATCAAGCGCCCGAACGGATACTCAGGCGGCCTGTGCACCGCCGGCAGCACCGAGTACGTCTCCTTCTGGGGCGACTTCGGCAACCCGGGCTGCTCGCTGACCTACCTCGGCACGGCGTCCGTGCCGGTGCATGACATCGCGTCGATCCCGCCGGACGGGCTCACTTACGCGGTCGTCTTGCCCGTTGACCTGTCGGCTTTCGAAGCGCCCTGCGACACGCCGGTCATCGGCCGGGTGCGCGCGGTGCTGTCGTGGAACGTCCCACCGTCGACCACCGACCCGAACGCGGTCCCGTACTGGGGCAACCGCCTCGATGTGCACGTGCAGGCACCCGTCGCCTCGCCTGGGGCGGGCACCGGCCCGAACGTTTTCGCGGTCGGCGGCATCGGCGTGGCCAGCATCGACAGCTCCTACGACCCGAACACGCAGACAACCAGTGGTGGCGGCATGACCGTCCCAGGAGCGCATTTCGCGTTCACCGGCGGACCCACCGACTTCCGGGCCTGTCCCTTCGGCGGTGAGGTCGTCATCAACGGGGAACCGGTGCCGGGCGGCTCGTACCGCGTCCAGGTGCGCAACCTCAGCCAGGGCACCGGCTGGACATCGCTGGTCAACTCCGTCGCGGTGGTCAACTCCAGCGGCGTCCTGGGCAGCAACATGCCCGCCGGCGAGTACTACCCCTATCTCGACCACCTCAGCAACGAGTTCGGGGCGCTCGCGGACTGGCTCACGACCGGCGACGATCTGTGGGAGATCAAGCTCGACGCACGCGACCACGCCGGCAATCCGCTGGGAGAGGTCCGCTACCGCATCCAGCTCGACAACACCCCTCCCGGGGTGGACATCCACATCGACAGCGGCGGCGACTGCAAGAAGTTCGCCGTCGGCGCGACCATCACCGGCCACTTCGTGGCGATCGACCCGAACAACCACTTCGGCTCCTACGCGCTGTGGATCCTGCCTGCCAACCTCCCCGGCGGCACCGGCGTGCTGACACCGGCGGCAGGTACGGCGCAGACGGCGCCGGCCCCCGGCGACGGGTGGGCACTCGACACGCAGGGCATGTCGGCCTGCGCGTACGTGGCTACGGTTCAGGCACGAGACCGCACCATCGTGTCGAGCAGCACCGTCGGCTGGTACTCCGGGCAGGTGGCTGTCGGATTCTCCCTAGACTGACCGCCCGCCTCCGGTGGGTCTTCGGCTGGCGTCACGGCAGCCGAAGACCCACCGGCGCAAATATCTGAGCCGGTGCGGAGTTCCCGCAAAGAACCCAGGCGCGAATCAATCGCCAAACGAGCCCGCAAGCGAACATCTGGGACAGCCGGAACCGGCGCGAAGATCCAGGTATCGTGCGGAACGTCGCTGCGCTCGTTACCTCTACCTCCGTGCGGACGCTGATTCTGGGGATGGATCCGGCCGGACGGATAGTTTGGTATGACCGAAATGCGCAGGAGATGCTTGATCCCCCGGGCGGGGCTCTGCTGGGGATCTCTCTGGGCGACCTGGTGGTGGGCGGCGCGGCGGGAACGCCGCTGTCTGACCTGCTCGATGCCGGGCGGTCGGGGCGGGAGGCCACGGCCGTACTGACGCTCAGGACCCAGCACAGCGATCCGATCGACGCGGTGGTCACGGTCCAGGCCATCGATGGCTACGACGGCCCTTCGGCGCTGGCGATCGTGCGCATACCGCCCGCCAGCACAGAGCGGTTCCTCGACCCAGCGCTGATGCGGCACGGGCTGCTCGACGACACCTTCCGCCAGATCGGCGCCACCCTGGATCTCGACCAGATGGCCCGCGGCCTGATCGATATAGTCGTCGCGCATTTCAGCAACGTCGCCAGCCTGCATGTGCAGGAGAGCCTCGTGGCCGACGAGGCACCGGCGCAGCAACAGGACGGGCCGCGCATGCTGCGCCTTGCGGTCGCCTCCGACGACCATGACCCCGGCTGGGAGGTCACCTTCCCCATAGGTGAGGTGGTGCGGCACCAGCCAGGAACGATCTATGACCAGTGCATAGACACCGGCAAGCCGGTCCCTAAGGCATCCGACGGGCAGGCCGACCACGTCGCTGAGTCCTGGATGCGCCCGCCGGCCGCCGGGCTGCTGTCGGGGGCGTGCAAGCTGCTGCTCCCGCTCAATGCCCGGGGAGCCACGCTGGGTTATATCGTGTGCACCCGCAAGCGTGGCTCCCGTCCATTCGACGCGTACGACACCGAGATCGGCATGGAGTTCGCTTCCCGGGCGGCGATCCTGCTGGACAACGCCCGCCTGTACAACCGGGAACGGGCGACGGCGCTCACCCTGCAGCGGAGCCTGCTGCCAACCGGCCTGTCCGCACCATCCTCGGTCGAGGTCAGGCACCGCTACCTGCCCGGCAACCAGCTCATCGAGGTTGGCGGCGACTGGTACGAGTCGATCGCCCTGCCCGGGGCGCGGGTGGCGCTGGTCGTCGGCGACGTCGCCGGGCACGGCGTGCGGGCGGCGGTCACCATGGGCCGCCTGCGCGCGGCCATCCAGACACTGGCGATGCTGGAGCTCCCGCCAGCGGAGTCGCTTCAGCAGCTCAACGAGCTCATGCAGAAGATAGGCGAGCGCGAGCCCCACTTCGCGACCTGTGCATTTGCGATTTATGACGCGGTCACCGGATCCCTGGAAGTGGCGTCGGCCGGGCATCTGCCTCCGCTGCTTGTCGCCCCCAAAGGCCGCAGCGAGTTCCTCGACGTCTCGCCCGCGCCGCCGCTCGGGATCGGTGAGGGGCCGATCTCCAGCCGGACGTTCGAGATCAGCGACGGCAGCCTGTTCGTGCTCTACACCGACGGCCTGGTGGAAAGCCGCGGCCGCGACATCGATGACGGGTTGCAGCGGCTGCAGTCGGTCTTCGGGCCCGGCTCGGCGAGGGAACCGATCGAGGCTCTCGAGAAGGCAGCACTGGCCGACGTCTCCTCCGACCGGCACCGGGACGACGTTGCGCTGCTCATCGCCCGGCTTGCCCGTGTCCACCGCAGCCGGCAAGCATGCTGGACCCTGCCCGGGGACCTGACCTCCGCGCGCAAGGCGCGCCAGCTGGTCATCAAGCCGCTGAAGAAATGGAAGCTTGGCGCCTTCGTGCCCATGACCCAGCTGCTCGCCTCAGAGCTCGTGACCAACGCGATCCGGTATGCCGAAGGCCCGGTTACCTTGCGTTTGATCTGCGACGACACCCTGATCTGCGAGGTTGCGGATTCGTCACCGGCGCTGCCTCGGCTATGGGACGCGGCCGGCGACGACGAGCGCGGCCGTGGCCTTCAGATCGTCAGCCGCTTGTCCCACCGATGGGGCTCGCGTCGCACGCCAACCGGAAAGGTCGTCTGGTGCGAGCAGCAAATCCCGCACCCCGAACCCGAGGGGACGTTGCCCCGGGTTCGGTGGAATGTCAGTAGCGGCTCTGGTAACGATCACGCCATCTTCTGATCTTCCTGCTGGCGGGCGGCACTGACATCCGTGGTGAGGTGCGCTCCGAGAGCGGCGCGCCCATCCCCCGCCCGCGGACGTGCCACAGCGGCGTTCCCTCCGGCGCGTTCCCAAGCACCCGCCGCGGGCGATTCTCAACGCGATCATGGCTGGCCTCGCTGGGCGGCGCGGTGCTGTCCTGGCCGGCGTGGACCGCTGGATAGGCGGCAGCCACATCACCCCTGGCACGGTATGGCGATGGGACCCTGCCACTCAGCATCTCCTCAAGCCTGCCTGATGCCGGGCCATGGCGGCTTCCTGCCCGTCCGCCTGCGGGTGGCTCCGCCCGGCCAGCCGGGCTGAGACCGGCTCAGTCGTCCCAGCGGACGGCGATCCGCCTCCCCTCGATACCGGGCAGCGGCAAGGACTCCGCTTCCGCCGCGACCGCATCGCGTTCGGCGCGCGACAACCGCTGCCAGGGCTGCACCGTCATCACCGTGTCCGCGCGCCGCCATGTCCCGGCGATCTCTCCCCCGACCAGGAGACCACCGGGCCAGACGCGTGGCGTCCAGAGCGCGCGGCGGTGGCCGGCATCGGGGACCAGCAGGTCGCGATCGGCTGCGTAGAGAAGGAAATAGGAATCGCCGCTCGGGAGCAGCCGCGCGGGTGCCGCGGGCTCCGCGGCGGCGCGGAAGGCCGCCTCGTCCCCGGTGAGGATCCATGCCTCGCCGACCGGCGTCTCCACCGGCGTCAGCGATCGGGCGAGCGCCTCGAACGCCGCCGCGGAGTGCCGCGCGCCGATCCCCGCCCACCGGCCAAAGGCCTCGGGCGTGGCGGGTCCGTAGATATGCAGGTACCGGCGCGCGAGCTCGAGACGGGCGTCGCGGGGGCTGGCCGCAGGCGGCGGAACGGTCCAGACGGCCGGCTGCCGCGCGCCTTCCCAGCGGATCAGCACCGTGCCGGTCGCTGCCGCGTACCTGAGCCTGTTGTGGTGGACGCCGAGTGCGCGGCCCGCCTGCCCGTAGGGCATCCGCGCGCCACCGAGAACGGCGTGCAGGCGGGCGGCCAGATCCTCTGCCCTGCGCCGGCCTTTGGCATCGTCGGGCAGCGTCCCGAGCGAGAAGACGGCCAGGTCACGCGCGGCGACGACGAAGACGCTGAAGCGCGGCCCCCACAGCTGGACCAGCGACGGGTCCTCCCACGTGGATGGCCCGGTCCCCTCGACGCGGGCGTGGATCGACAGCAGGGCGGCCCGGGGCATGCTGTCCTGCAGCCCTGCCCAAGCCGCACGCCGGAGCGAGCGCGGCCCGGGTGGAAGCCGCTCCTCGAGCGCGCCGGCCCGCCGCCGGAACGCCAGGATCTGCTGCCGCGTCAGATCGAGCCGAGTCCTAGTCACCTCACATCACCACGCCCAACGTGTTTCCCCGCCGGATCTGCCAGGAACAGTCCCGGGCCGCCTGCCCGGCTGGGAGCCGTTCCTGCGGCAGGCGCCGTCCCGGCCTCCGGCGGCCCGGCTTCCCCGGCTGCCAGCGCCGCCTGAAGACGTCTTCATCAGGGACCGTCAAGCATACGGACGGCAGTCGCGTGGGTGGCCGACGGCCGCCGTACGCTGTCGGGAGGCTGGGTTGCGCTGGATGGAGGTTGCGCGTGGATCGTCCAGGGGGGATCTCGGCCATCGGCGGCACGCCCGTGGTCCGGCTGGCGCGTATGGCCGATGAGGGCTGCGCCGAGGTC
>DATIYI010000243.1:0-7015 GCA_035517695.1 Streptosporangiaceae bacterium | reverse complement strand
GCCTGGTCGTTACCGTCGAAGCCGACTTGCGGGTAGCGGCGGATCGCGGCCGCGAGGACAGCGTCTTTAGTGGCGTTGCCCTTCCCCGTCGCGTACCGCTTGAGGGTGGCGGGCGGGATGACCGCGAACGGCACCCCTACGACCCAGAGGTGGTGCGTGACGAGCCACCAGAGACCGGCGCGCTCATGGTGCCCGTTCTGGCGTATGGCCTGTCCTGAGCCGAATGAGGGGCCCTCGACGGTGATGAGGTCGGCGTCGAAGACGATGCGGAAGATGTCCTCGAGGATGTGGCCGAGCCGGTCGTGGCCGGTGCCCTTCGGGGTGATCCGGCCGGTCTCGGTCGTGGTGTTGATGCGGGCCCATCCGGTGCTGGTGAGGGACAGGTCGAGGCCGACGACCATGGGCCGGTTTCCGCAGGTCAGGCCTGGTGTGTTGGAGGCAGTAATATTATTACCCGCTATTTCACAGGCGGCCATAGTGGGGTCCTTAGAAGAGCGTTGGTTGTAGGTCTGGTGGTGGCAGGACTTGCCGGGCGGTCGTCAGCCGCTGGTATGGCGGGCAGGTGGCGAAGTGCGTGATGAACCGCACTTCGCCGGGGTCGGTGCCTTGGCCGCGTTTGAGGATGCGGCCGTGGATAACACCGTGTACGCCTTTGGTGGCTGCGATCTGGCCGCGCATGTTGGGTTTGAGGTCGAGCGGCATCCAATAGCTCTCGTCGTCATCGCCGTGCTTGACGAGCGCGACGACGATCGCGGCGTTGCAGAGGTGGCATCGGCGGGCGCTGCTCATGACGTGTCGGCTGCGGTCATGGCGGCGATGAGGACGTCGCGGGGTTCCTCGCCGCGGGACTCGGCGATCTTGGCCCAGTTCGCGAGCGTGTCGAGGGCCGTCTTCGCCTCATTCCAGCTGAGGTTCGCGGTCGAGTCGCCGTCGAGCTGACGGCCGATGATGTGCTCGACGACGACGCGGGCTTGCGCTTTCTCGTCGGTGCTGAAGCCGAATGCCTGGTTGAGGCTGGCCCACAGTGCGGTGAGCTGGCCGCCTTCACCTTTGGTGGCGGTCCCGGGCTGGTCAGGGTCGAACGGTGGTCCGGCGGGTGGTTCGTCTTCACCGGGTAGCGGCGGCAGGCCCGGGCCGGGGTCCGGGGCGGCGGAGGTTCGCTGTGCTTCCGTCCCCGCGGTGGCTGCGGGGGTTCGCGGTGCTTCCGTCTCCGCCGCCCCGTTCCGCTCCTGCTGGGGAGCGGAAGACTGGACAGCCTTGCGACGCGCGGTTCGTTGCTGCGCTGGTGCAGGTAGCGCGGGTGCGGGCGGGGCCTGCGCGGGTGATTCCCGGTAGCCGTCGAAACCGTCGTCGCCGCCGCCTTCGGCGAGCAGCTCGGTCGTCGGCAACCCGTTCGTGACGTCGGCGAATAGGAAGTCGCAGACTTCGGTTCCGGCGCGGGCGAACAGCATGCGCCGCGGCCGCGTCTCCCACGCGCCTTTTGCCTTGACCAGCCCGGCGCGCCTGGCGTCTTCCATGGTGAACGTGATCTCAAGGGGTGGTTTCCTGGATCCGCGGCGACGGCCAGACACCCGGCAACGCGTGATCGAGAGATCAAGAATGTCGAAGTCGTGGCCGGCTGCCAGCACGCGGGCGCGCTTGTATTCGGCCGACAGGCTCGGTGAGCCTTCGACGACCTGGACATGGCGGAGCGCGGTCATGGGCGGCAGGCCAAGTTCGCGTCCGGCGAGGATCGCTGCGGCGGTGGCCGGGGCGTTGTCGCGGTACCGCCTGGGAACGAACTCGGTTTCGCAGATGACGTTGGCGAGTTTGATGACGTCGGAGACGACGAGGGTCCATGAGTCTGTGTCGGCGACGGCCGGGGCGGTCGCGGCAGCCGGGACGATCGGGTGTGCGTGGACGGGTGGCCGGGGTTCGAAGACTTCGAGGTCAGTGCTCATCAGAAGGATGGCTCCTCTTCGGGATAGAGTTGACGGTCAGCCTCTTCGCGGGCTTTACGCCACTCGAAGTAGCCGACGCGGCATTTACGGGCGATGCAGCACAGATGACACTTGCACTGGCCGAGTTCGTCGACGTGCCAGCCGTCGCGGCTGTAGGCCCAGGTCGGGTGACCTTTGATGGCCTCTGCAATGGCGTCGTAGAGCGCGTCGCACTCGGCGCGGCGCTCAGCGAAGGCCTCGGCCATTGACGCTTCGCGGCAGTCGCAGGCTAGATGGTGGTTTCCACAGGCCGAATAGCGAATGTCGAGAGTGTCGCGCGGGACGTCGGCCGCTAGCTGGGTGCCGTCGGCGAAGCGGACGCGCGACAGCGGGCCGACGAGCGTGGCGGTCACAGCGGATCCCCGGCGTCGGCGAGACGGACTTTGCGCACCGTCTCGGGGTGCGGCAGCGCTTCGCCTTTGTAGTGGCGGCAGTCCTCGTCGGCTAGCCGGCATTGGTCGATGTAGAGCAGCTGGCGGAGGATCTCGGGGCTCGTGTCGACGGGATAAACCTCGTAGCCGTCGGCGCGGATCCAGATCGCCCAGCACTCGTCAACCTCGGGCACCGCGAGCTCGGGCTCGGCCGCGGTCCCGCCGGGCTTGCAGAACTCGGCGAACCGGTAGGCGGACAGCTGGAATGCGACCGATCCCCACGGGCCGGATGCGCTGGTCTTGTAGTCGGCGAGCACCCGCACCGGCCCGGCGCTGTGCGGCCTGGTGGCGCGGCAGAACAGGTCGGCCGACCCCGCATACCGGTACTTGCGGGAGAACAGCGCGGGCTCGGTGAGGATGGTTTCGACGTGGTAGTCGTCGAGGAACTGCACGCAGGCCTCGACGTGACCCCGGATATCGTCCGGGACGATGGCCTCCTGGCCGTGCGCGAGCTGCTCGGCCAGCTGGTGAACGCGGGTGCCGCGGACCCCGGCCGCGGTGAACCGGCGTTTCGTTGCGCCCGCAATCTCTTTGAGTCGCTCGGATGGTTTGAGCTGGCCGAGCTGATCCCAGTTATCGACCGCGAAACCGGCGGTCATTTCGGTGAAGTAGGACTCTGGCGGCCCGGACAGGCCGCGCATCATCGTGGTAACGCCTTTGGTTTTGGCGACGCCGTCGAGGGTGTAGCTGTGGCCGTTGCCGTAGGCGCGCCGGAAGGTGGGGCCGGTCACTGTTGCTCCTGGGTGAGTTCGGCGCGCCAGAGTTCAAAGTCATCGGCGGCGGCGTATTCGGCGGGTAGCAGGTCCCACGGCGGGCAGGCCTGCGCGGCCGGGTGAGGGGCCGAGCAGCGCGCACAGCGTGCGCGGGTGCTTTCGGTGATGCTGATCTGGCGGAGCACCCACAAGATGACGGCGACCGTGCCGACGATGACGATGGGCAGGCAGGGCAGCAGCCTCATGGGCGGCCGCCTGCGGCGATGACGTCGATAGCGCAGCGCGCCGCGACCCGGCCGAGCTGGCCGGGCCTGGCGGCGAGCTGGCGGCCGCGGTCACGCATCGGGGTCGCATTCGATCCGGTGGCCCACGCTGGCCAGCTGATAGCCGCAGACGTCGCACCGGCCGGACGGTGGCGGGTCAGGTGGCATCGCGGGCGCCGTAGGCGCGCCGGTCGGCGGCCGGAGGCCTTCGGCGGCCATCTCGTGATGCCATGCCCACGGTGTAGCGCCGTCATCGGCCGGCTCGGGGTTGGCCACGGCCTCGGCCTCGCGTTCGGCGTCGCGGTCCGACCTTTCAAGCATCCCGGACCGCTTCCATCACGATCGAGTCGGACGGCACCATGGACGGCGCCTGCCACAGCGGCGCCTCCGCAGGCGCCCACGGCGCGGCGTAAGCACCCCGGAACTCCGGGCCAGGGATCCGCTCGAAACGCTCGTCATGCCACGCCGGGGCCTTGTGAGAAGGGCGGTATGAGCAGCCCCGCAACCAGTAACCCAGGCCTGCGGCGGGGCTTAGCAGCAGCCACCACCAGGCGGCGAACAGGACCGCGGCGGCCGCGGCGACGATGATCCGGGCGGTCATGACGTGGCCTCCGGGGTTCCGGGCTTCCCGGAGCGCAGCAGCGCGCGGACGTCGGACTCGCGGTAACGCCGGTGACCGCCAGGCGTCCAAACTGCGGAGATCTGGCCCCTCCGTGCCCAGCGGGTGACCGTCTTCGGATCGACGTGGAGCATCCACGCGACTTCGCCGGGTTTGAGCAGGGGCTCATATTCGGGTGCGGGATTGTGGCGGGTCATGGCGTCACGCCGCAGCGGACGTAGGTGCGGGACGGCTCGGGCTCTGCTGGCTCTTCGGCGGGGACTGCAGCCGGGTATGCCGCGGCGAGCAGGTCGGCGACGAGTTTGGCCGTGATTTCCTCTGCGGTGTCCGGGTTCAGGAGCCGTGTCACCTCGACGGCGGCGACGGCCAGGTGGCGGCCTATCTCGGCGTCGTGGATCCACAGGTCACCGGCGTTGCCGAGGCGGATGACGCCGAACAGGCCGAGGTTGGCGTCGAAGAACCGCTCGGTGGTGATGCTGGTGATGTCCCGGCGGTGCGGCCGGGGCTGGTGGTAGTTCTTGCTTCCCATGCGGGCGCTCCTCTGGTTACGGTGGTTGCGCGCTCCTTGCGGCCGCCGGGTGAAAGGGCCTGGCGGCCGCGCGCGTTTAGGGCCTGATGGTGGGCGTGATTTTGTTGCGCTCGATGAAGGCGAGGATTGATTCCTCGGTGATGCGCATGTCGCTGGTCTTGCCGTGGCCGATCTTGAAGGCCGCGAGTTCCCCGGAGTGCACGAGCTTGCGGACGTGCTCCCGGCCGATCTTCAGCCGGTCCATGGTTTCCTGCGTGGTCCAGCACAGGACTTCCCCGGCGTGTTGCTCGACAGTCAACGGGCGCTCCCTGTGTTGCCCTTGGTTGCGTTTGGTTGCCTTGGTAAGCGCCTCAATGTTGCGCTTACCTTCCTACGGGCGCAACACTAGGGCGGACGGGTAGGGTCGTCAAGGCAATCCGGGGAAGCATGGGAACGGGCCCGTTACCTACACTTGCCCGCACCGTCCTTGACTTGCCCAGAAGGGGGAAGCACCATGGATTCATGGCCTCCGACCGGTCCCCCATCGGCGACCAGATCCGCCGCGCGCGCCACCGCAAACGCTGGACGCAACGCCAGCTCGCCGCGCGCGTCGGCGTCGACCGCAAGACCATCGACAACTGGGAAAACGACCGCTCCTACCCCCGCACCGGGATCGGCGCCCTCGAAGACGCGCTCGGCATCACCCTCGACGGCCACGGGCCGCGCCCGCGCGAGGCGGCCGAAACCGAGCTCGACGCCACGATCACGCAGCTGCGCCAGACTCTCGACTGGCTACTGTCGCTCCGCGGCCGCACCAGCGGCGGTGACCATCCCCGGGCCAGCTGAGACGGCCCGCTAATGGGCCGCCGACGGCAGCACGGCGAGGGAACACTTCACAAGCGCGCCAGCGACGGCCGGTGGCTCGCCACGATCGAGCTCGGCTGGCAGGGCGGCAAGCGCAGGCGCCGCAGCTTCACCGGGACCACCCCGGAGGCCGCGATCGAGCGCCGCGACCTCTACCTCGCCCGTAAGCGCGACGGGTTCACGATGCCCCGCGGCCGCCAGCCCTACGTCTCAGAGTGGGTCGCACACTGGCTGTATAACGTGGCGAAAGCCAGGGTGGCGCCGACCACCTGGGAGACGTCCTACCGGCAGAAGATCGAGACGCACGTCATCCCGTACTTCGAGCGTGTCCCGCTGCAAGAGCTGAGCGAGGAACTCGTCGAGGCGTGGCACCGGGACCTTGAGTCGCGCGTGAGCGAGCGGACCGGGCGGCCGCTCTCGGCGAGCACGATCGGCCAGACGCACCGAATCTTCTCGGAGGCGGTCAAAGAGGCGGTCGTCCGGGGGAAGCTGCCGCGTAACCCGGTGTCGAACGTGACGCCGCCGCGCGCCGACCTGCCCGAGGTCGACCCGCCGACGGCCGACGAGGTGCGGCGCATCCTGTCGCGCTGCCAGACATGGCCGAACGGGGCCCGGTGGATCCTTGGCATCACGACGGGGCTGCGGCAGGGTGAGGCGCTCGCGCTGGAGTGGCGCGATGTCCAGCTGCGGGATCCGGCGTCGGTGACGGTGCGCCAGTCGGCCGGCCGGGTGCGGGGTGAGCGGGTGGTGAAGGCGCCGAAGTCGCGGTCGTCGAGGCGGACGATCCCGCTCGCGGCCATGACCGCCCGGGCGCTTCTCGAGCACCGCGGCCGGGCGGTCCGCAACGTCCGGGCCGACCTGGTGTTCACCTCGGCGCGCGGCGGCCCGGTGCATCCGCGGGCCGACTGGCAGGACTGGCAAAACCTGCTGGCCGATCTCGGCCTGCCCCGGTACCGGGTGCATGACATGCGCCACGGGTACGCGACGACGCTGCTCGAGGCCGGGGTTGATCCGCGGGTGGTGCAGGCGATGCTGGGGCATGCGACGACGGCGTTGCTGGTGC
Source organism: Streptosporangiaceae bacterium (assembly GCA_035517695.1). Classification (GTDB taxonomy): domain Bacteria; phylum Actinomycetota; class Actinomycetes; order Streptosporangiales; family Streptosporangiaceae; genus DATFVJ01. Next base: position 575 of record DATIYI010000243.1, on the reverse strand, counting down.
GGTATCAGCATGTGCGGCCGGTGATGCATCAGCATGTGGCGGACGCGCTCGACCGGCTGTTCGGGGTGTAGCCGTGTCAGCCATCCCGTCAGCCCGCAGTGTTGCCAAGTATGGTTCGCTGTGCGCAAATGGTGACAGGGTTGTAGCTGGTCAGCCACTCTTTTGCCTACGATACTTGCCTACAGTTACCTACACTGGTTACACTGTCTTCATACTTTTAATCCGCGGGTTCAGGGTTCGAATCCCTGGCGCCCCACCAGGTCAGGAGCCACACGATGGACAAACCGGACACCCCATGTCAGCCACGCCGTCAGCCTAGAGACACCGAGCACGTCCTGCAGACCGCCCGCGAGACCCTCGCCGCCGTCCCCCCGCACGGCGAACTGAAAGGCGGCAACAGCCCCCACTACTGGGTCGGGCGCCTCGAAACCGCGCTCACCCTCCTCATCGACGCATGGCCCGCGGCCGCCGACGACACCCAAGAGAGGCTGTTATGACGAGCCAAGACCCGAGAGACATACTTGACCAGCTCGGCGCCACCTGGTCACCGGACTTTGATGCCTTCTGCGCCGGAG
>DATIYI010000242.1:0-2644 GCA_035517695.1 Streptosporangiaceae bacterium | reverse complement strand
CAGGCCGTACCGCAGGTACCAGCGGACCGCGATTGAGATCACCTCCGGCGGGAACCGGAAGCCAGCGAAGACCGAGGTCGTGCCAGGCGCAGTCACCGGACCAGTCTCCCGCCAGCCGCGATCGGCCAACGCAACAGTGCCATCCAATCTGGTCGCGTCGGCATAGAACAGGCGGCGCTCCTCCTGTTCGATGACGCCGTGCCCACCCCAGTAGAGGACCAGCAGGCGGCTCGTCTTGCTCGGCAGGTACTGGGTGAAGACCTCGCGGACCGTCGCGTGGTCGGCGGCGCGGACGCTGTAGCCCTGCGACTGCTCTTTCACCGCATCGACATTCTCGGAAAGCGGCGAAATGAGCAGGGTGATGCGGTTGGCCGGTACGCCGCGGCTCGTGAGGAACCGGGCGAAGCGGCACGCATCCAGCGCGGGGCCGTCCAGCCGCCACGCCCTGCCGACCTGGTACTCCTCGATGCCGACGACGACGGCGATCGTGTCCCGGGGCAGCGTCACGGCAGCACCTCGTGGAGTATTGCGTAGAAGCGTTTGTTGGCGAAGTACGCGCTGTGGCACCGAGGGAAGGGGCGCAGTTGTCGACCTCGCGGTCCTCGATCCGGCCGGGGAAGACGCCTGCCCCGGTGTAGGCGAGTAGGTCGCGCCGGTCGAAGATGTTTACCCAACGCGGGACGGTCAGGGGCAGTTCGGCGCCGAACGCAACTGCGGGCAGCGCGTTCAGCTCGTACAAAAAAGGCGCCTGGCAACCGACGGTAATTAGGAACTCCACCGCAGGCAGCGCCTGGGTGGCGAGCAGTTCGAGGCTCGCGATCCCGCCGAGGCTGTGCGCCACGAGAACAACGGGCCGATCGACCACGGTCACTGCGTCGGCGATGAAGTTGCGTATGGGTTCGCCGCGGGCAAGATACATCAGCACGTCGCCCGCCGCCGGCGCAGATGCCTCGGTGATCGCTAACCTGGGCCGCTCCAAAGGTCTGGTGGCGCCGAGCCGCAAGGCGATGTCGAGCCCGAACCGGGCGAGCGAGCTGCCGATACCGCGGTCGGATCCACCCAGTTCGGCGACGATCGCGGCGACGAGCTCGTCGCGGTGTGCTCCGTCGAGGGGAAGCGCGCCACCCAGCTCGTCGTCTACGCGTAGCAGCGCGTCTGCCACAAAGGCGCGCGCGAGCGCGGCGCGCAGCGCCTCGCCCAAAGCGAATTCCTGTCGCAGCACGTCGGCAGTAGCCGCACTCGCGAGGACCGCCTCCACCGCATCGGGAAGCACGCCATCCAGGCCGGCCGTGGCGGCCCGCGACGCCACGGTGGTGCTAGTCGGCAGGCGCCGGACCGCAGCGGCGAGCTCATGTCCTGGCGGCGCCGCGTCGGGTGGCAACTCCATGGTCACGTCACCGGCTGACAGCAGTCGGAGTTCGAACAGCGGGTCGCGTTCGAGCAACCCCCACAGCGCTACCTCGGCCTCCTCGTCAGTCCCCGCCCCGAGGAGCGGATCGTCGAGGCCACGGTGCGACTCACCGGAGGGGATCGAGATGCCCGCGGCGTTGAGCCGTGCCCCGTGCAGGCCGCCCCAATAGCACTGCGCGACAGTGTGCCCAGGCCGGATCCAAGCGATCCGCTCGGCGAACCGATCGAACGCGACGCCGTACGCCGGTTGACGGACGCCGGTTCCATGTACGAAAACGAGCGTTGTCACGTCGCCCACCCAACAGTCAAAAGCCCGACGTGCACCCGAACACCGCCCATACCACCTGACGCCGGGGCCGCGCAGGCCGCCGTTCGCCGTCGGTGGTACGTCAAGCATTCCGCCTTTTACAGTAACGGCGCGAGATGGCTCGCGTGAATCGTCGAGTCTGGATCGCGTTTCCTGATTGATCACGCGGCGACCGCTGCAGAACAGCCTGGTCGAGGCAGATCACGGTCGGCTGAAGGCCCTGGACGCGCCGGTGCACCCATGTCGGGTTGTCCGTCGCGACGCGAATGACGAGCTTGCCGATCGCGGCTGCCGCAGGCGGCCGTCCGGGCCGCCGGCGGTCGTGTAGTCCCATTTTGCGCCTCTTCTGTCGGTTCCGTGGGTTGTCAACGGCCCGGTAGTGCGGGCCGGTTGCCGCCGAGACTGAGCATGGCCAGGGCTATGAGGGCCTGGGGCCCGTGGAATCCGAATGCCATTCTGGTTATCAGGCGGATCTTGGTGTTCACCGATTCCACAGGCCGTTGCTGAGGGAGTGCTTGATCGCTGCCTCGATTCCGGAACGGTGTCGGCGGATCTTTCTGCCGTGTTGGGTTCCAAAACCGGGCATGGTTCCTGACCTGCGGGTTCGCCTGCGGCAGGGACCCTCCGGCTGGAAGCATCGCGGGCTTGTGGCCCTGCGCATGCTCTACCTGATCTTCGTCCGGCTTGCCGGGTGGATGGCATTGCTTGCACGTTCTTCTGCGTCGAAGGACGCCGGACTCCTGGTGCTGCGCCAGGAGGTGGCGGTGCTGCGGCGGCAGAACCCCGGGCCCAAGCTGGACTGGGCAGACCGGGCGGTGCTCGCCGCCCTGGCCCGGCTGTTGCCCGCGCCGCTGCGGATGGGCCGTCTGGTGACGCCGGACACGCTGCTGCGCTGGCACCAGCGGCTGGTCCGCCGGCGGTGGACCT
>DATIYI010000241.1:0-17046 GCA_035517695.1 Streptosporangiaceae bacterium | reverse complement strand
TCCGCGTCCCGCTCGGCGGCCTCGGGATCCACTTCGTGCACGTCCGGGCCGCCACGCCGGCCGGGCCCGTCCTGCCGCTGGTCCTCAGCCACGGTTGGCCGGACTCGTTCTGGCGCTACGCGAAGGTCATCCCACTCCTCGCCGACCCCGGCGCGCACGGCGCCGACCCCGCCGACGCGTTCGACGTGGTCGTACCCGACATGCCGGGCTACGGGTACTCCGACCGCCCCACCGGCCCGGCCCTCGACGCCATCGCCGTCGCCGGCTTGTGGGCCGAGCTTATGGGTGTCCTCGGCTACGCGCGGTTCGGCGCGGCGGGCGGGGACATCGGCAGCCACGTGAGCCGCTATCTTGGGCTCGACCACTCCGACCGGGTCGTGGCCGTCCACCGCACCGACGCGGGCTTGCCCGTCTTCACCGGCGACCCGGCGGACCTCGCGCCCGAGGAGCGCGCCTGGCTCGAGGGCGCCGCGGCCTGGGGCGCGACCGAGGGCGCCTACGCCGCCATCCACCGCACGAAGCCCCAGACCGCCGCCTTCGGGCTCACCGACTCGCCAGCCGGGCTTGCCGCGTGGATCGTCGAGAAGCTACGGGCGTGGAGCGACTGCAACGGCGACGTCGAGCGGCGCTTCACGAAGGACGAGATCCTCACGAACGTCACGCTCTACTGGCTCAGGGGGACGATCGGCTCCTCGATGCGCATGTACCACGCGAACGCGGCGATCCCGCCCGCGCAGCACGCCCGCCGGGTCGAGGTTCCGTCCGGCTTCTCGCTGTTCCCCGGCGACGTCGTCCGCCCGCCGCGGGCGTGGCTCGAGCGCACGGCGAACGTCGTGCGGGTGACCGAGCCCGCGCGCGGCGGGCACTTCGCGCCGTTCGAGGAGCCCGAGCTCTACGCGGAGGAGCTGCGCGCGTTCTTCCGCCCCTACCGGACGGCGGCGACGGGCTGAGGGCGCCTCGGCGCGGGGGCGCGGCTGGCAGGTCTCGCATACGTAGGTCCCGTGGCAGGCGGCGACCATCTTCACCACGGCGGTCCCGCATCGTACGCACGGCTCGCTGCGGATCATCAGCATACCGTCCGTGGAACGACTGGCGCCTTCAGGCGCGGCGGAAGGTCACGCCGGCGGAACCGGGATCTGCAGGCAGGCTGTGCCACGCAGGTCCAGCCAGGCGGTATCCGTGTCACGGGCGTAGGCGTCAGCGCCATCCGTGCCATTGCTCGCCCGACCCACGCCGGCCGGGGCGCGGACGAGGCGCAGCATTACCGCGTCGCAGCCCGGGCACCTGCCCACCAGGCCAGGGGCGCGGACGTACACGTGCAGCGCGGCGACCGGGCCGGTGCGGCCGCAGTTAGCGCAGCGCCCCGCCGCCACGGTGAGGTCCACGGCGAAGATCTCGCTCAAGGGGCCAGCGAGCGCGTTGCCGTCCAGGTGCGCGTCGCTGTCCTGCGGGTATCGCTCGGTCATGTCAGCCATGTCAGCCTCCGCTTGGGCCGAACCGCTCGGTCTTGATCCGGCGAGGGTCGTGACCGAGTGCGACCAGGATGTCCGCAGCCGCTTCGACAAAGCCGGTCGGGCCGCAGACGAAGCAGGCCGGGCCTGACCGCGCGAGCCAGCCGGGCGCGCTGAGATCAGCCGCCGTCAGCCGGCCGGGCGGCCGGGGCCAGCCGGCCGGGGCACTGCGGCTGTAAATGTAGGTGACCTCGACGCCGGTGTCACCCGGTGGCGGAGCGGCAAGCTCACCGGCGTAGCACTGCTGTGCGGGCGACCGCACCGAGGAGACCAGCCGGAAAGGGATGCGGCTTTGCGCCAGCCGCCGAGCCCGGATCATTGCCATCAGCGGCACGATGCCCGATCCGCCCGCCACCAGCTGCACGGGCGCCGTGTCGGCGGGCCGCCACACGAACCAGCCGCCGACCGGGCCGCGGATCTCCACTGGGTCGCCGGGGCTGAGGACCTCGGTGAGGTAAGGCGAAACCTCGCCATCCGGCACCCGCTGGACCGTCAGCTCGATCGTGTCGCCATCGGCGGGCGCGGCCAGTGAGTAGCTGCGCTGCGTACTGTAACCATCCGCCGCGGTAAGCCGCACATCCACATGCTGCCCCGCCAGGTGGCCAGGCCAGCCCGGCGCGTCGAAGACCAGGGTGCGCGCGTCGGGCGTCTCGTCGCGGTATCCAGCGAGCGTCGCGACCCGCCAGCCAAGCCGGCGCCCGGCTAGTCGCCCTGATACCGCTGCTCGCGCCATGGGTCACCATAGTTGTGATATCCGGCGCTCTCCCAAAACCCTGGCTCGTCCTTGGCCAGTAGCTGGATACCCCGTATCCATTTGGCGGACTTCCACAGGTACAGGTGAGGTACAAGCAGCCGGGCGGGTCCGCCGTGCTCGGGCGCCAGATCACCGCCGTCGTACCTGTAGGCGATCCAGGCCTGGCCATCGAGTAGATCCTGAAGGGGCAGGTTGGTGGTATATCCGCCGTAGGAATGCGCGAGAGCGAAGTGCGCGGCCGTGTCCACCGCGCCGAGCAGCACGTCAAGAGACACCCCTTGCCAGCGGGTGCCGAGCTTGGACCACTTCGTGACGCAGTGCAGATCCACTTCCGGCGTCTGGCTCGGCAGCGCCAGCAGCTCGCTCCATGACCAGCGATGAGCCTGGCCCGCCTCGGTGGTGATGACGAATTCCCAGCTCTCGACCTGGACCCGGGGCGTAGGTCCGGCCGATAGCACCGGGAAGTCCTTGGTCAGATACTGCCCAGGTGGCAGCTTCACGCCGGTGTCGCGTGGCCGGCCGTGAAAGCCTCGTGACACAAATCCCATCGGCTCTCCCGTCGTGCGCCTAGCGCTGACGCAGCAAGTCCTGCCGTGGCGACGGCGCCTATCCCGACGCTACGCGTCTGAGGATGCCGGGCGGCACCCCCGCCCGCACATTCCGCGCCGGCTCTTCCCCGGTGACGGCCCGCCAAGGGCGCTGCGCGCCGACGCCCCCATAACCGCCCGGCGCGCTGCTGCCGACGGTCAGCTCGGCTGGATCGTGATGGAGCCGGTTGCGGTGTGCGCCGCGATGCCACGCCCCGAGGCCTGGTCCTCGGGGACCGTGATCTTGGTGCTGCCGACCGTCGTGTGGGCCTTTACCGCGTACGACACATCACCTGGGACCCGCAGCACCACCGAGCCGACGGCGGTGACCGCGCTGATCGATTCCGGCGCGGCCGAAAAAGTGACGTCAATGCTGCCCACGCTGGAACTCAGCGTAGCGCGTGGCGACGACATGTGCTTGCCGAGGATCGAGCCCGCGTGATCGGTGATTTCGATCGGCCCGGACAGGGTGTTGAGGTCGATATCGCCTGCGTTGGTATGCGCGGTCACCTGCCCGGCAAGCCCGGAAAGGCGGATCTCCCCGGCGTCGGTGCTGACCTTGACCGTCATGCGCTGCGGCACCTGTACGTCATAGCCGACGCGGCAGCTCTCGTTGGCTGGGCAGTTGCTGCTGAGGGTGAGCGTGCCGCCGCTGACCCGGTGCGTCGTCGGCGGCGCGGTGTGCCGGTAGCTGACCTGCTCGGTGACAGATACCTGGCCTGAGCGCTCACCTGTGACGTCCACATCGCCGACGTGCGGCTGCACCAGCAGGGTCTGCAGAGTGCCCGAGATGGAGTAGCTGGCGGTGTGATGCTGTAACGCCCCGACGTCGACGTAGCAGCCACTTAACATCAATGCCGCCGCGCAGCCGCCTAGCGCCGCTGCCGCTGCCGCTGCCGTGGTGCCGCGACACGCGAACATCTTGACCTCTTTCGCGCCAAAGACCTGCCGAGCATCTGTGAAGGTCCTGAAGCTGCCGCGGCCTTGCTTGCCGCGGCCTTACCTTTATTGTCTATTGTCCCTTCGATTTCCCAAGAAGGACCCTGCCGCGCCCCGGCCGGCGCCTGGCACGCCACCGCGCACGAAGAGCCGTCCTTCCCGGTATAAGCCCTTAGCCTGGGGTGCAGTGGCTCTGGGCTGTCAGCCCGGTGGCTTCGGCTGGCAGCCCGATGCCGCAGCCAGGGTCTCACCTGCCTGGATGGGGAGTGGATGAGAACTGGGCCTGGTTATGCCTAAGACGCCACGATAGGGGCATTCGTCCGTAACGACGGATAAGTGCATCCGCGGGATGGAGGACGGGCAGCGTTGCCGAGCAGCCAAGAGGTGCGATCACCGGCCGGCGCGGGACGGCGGCCGCGCTGGCGCCGGATGGTGCTGATCGCGCTGGCTGCCGCGGTGCTCGCCACAATCGTCATCATCAGCCGCCACACGCTCTTCCGGTCGGTGACCTCCCTCGGGCACCTCGACTGGGTGTGGTTCCTCGCCGCGATCGCGTCCGAGGCGATCTCCCTCACCGCCTTCGGGCTCAGCCGCAGGCGCTTGCTACGCGCCGAAGGCCATCCGGCGACCTTCGGCTCCGTCATGGCAGTCACGTACGCGGGCAATGCCCTGTCGATGTCGCTGCCGTTCGCGGGCACGCAGCTGGCGGCCGTGTTCACCTACCGGCAGTTCAGGCGGCACGGAGTTGGTTCGGCGGTCACGGGCTGGGCGCTCGCCGTGTCCGCGATCTTGTCGACCTCCGCGCTGGCGCTCGTCCTCGTCGTCGGCGCGCTCGCAGGCGGCGCGTCGGCCACCAGAGCGGCCAGTTTCGCCATCGCCGCCGTGTTCGTGGTGCCGGCCCTTGCCGTGTTGCTTGCCCTGCGCTTCCAGCGTGTGCGCGACCTGCTGCGTGAGGTCATCGCCCGGCTGGTCAGTATCTCGCAGCGAATCTTCCACCGGCCGCGATTCGACCCCGACAGCGTGGAGCAATTTCTCGACCGCGTAGCCAGCATCAAACTGCCCTGGCCACGTTACGCCGAGGTGTTCGTGCTGGCGATCATCAACTGGGTCGCCGACTGCGGGTGCCTCGCCTGCGCGATCCTTGCTACCGGGGCGCGGGTACCGTGGCATGGTCTCGTCCTCGCCTATGGCGCGGGAGCCGCGGTGGGTAGCACGGGCGTGACACCCGGTGGATTTGGCATCGTCGAGGTCACGCTCACCGCGGCGCTCGCCGCGGTCGGGCTGTCAGCCGCACAGGCCCTGACCGCGGTTCTCACCTACCGCTTGATCAACTTCTGGCTCATCCTCGTCGGTGGCTGGATCGCCGTGATCGTGCTTACCCACCGGCACCGGCCGCAGGACGAGTTCGATGTCCTCGAAAGCGAAAGCGAAAGCGAGAGCGAAGGCGGCGTGAGCGACAATGCCACGGCCCGCGACGGCCCGGGCCGTGGCCCCGCCGACGGCGAGGGCCGCAGCGCCCCTGACGGTGCTGCCCCGAGCGCGACCAGCTCACCCACGCCGGTCAAATCAATCGAAATGATTTGATCGATTAACGCAGGTTGATGTAGCGTCCCGCTGTGGCCAGTGCGCTCCCCCGCCATGTCCCGCCGCCGGTATTCGTTAAGCTCGCGGGCCATCCGCTGCGCTGGGCGCTGCTCGGCGAACTCGCCAGCAGCGACCGTCAGGTACACGAGCTCACCGCGCTGCTCGGCCAGCCCCAGAGCCTGGTCTCATACCACCTTGGCCGGTTGCGGGCGGGCCAGCTCGTCTCGATGCGGCGAAGCTCGGCGGACCGACGTGACGCCTACTACAGCGTTGACCTGACCCGCTGCGGTGACCTGCTCGCCGCGACAGGCGCCGCCCTGCATCCAGGACTGCGGCTGTCCCTGCCAGCCCCGGCCGCAGGGCCGCAGGCCGCTGCCGCGCGCACGCGCGTGTTGTTCCTGTGCACCGGTAACAGCGCACGGTCCAAGATCGCGGAAGCGCTTCTTGACCACCTCGCCGGCGGTGCGGTCGAGACGCGCAGCGCGGGTAGCCACCCCAAGAGCCTGGACCATGACGCCGTCCGGGTAATGCGCGAGTACGGAATCGATCTCAGCGGTCGCGCAGCCAAGCACCTGAGCGAGTTCACCGGCCAGCGCTTCCACTACGTGATCACGCTCTGCGATCGGGTGCGGGAGATCTGCCCCGACTTCCCCGGCCATCCCGATCTGATCCACTGGAGCATCGCCGATCCAGCGCGGGAAGGCGGTGAAGCTGGTGACAGGTATCCCGCTTTCCAGCGCGCCGCAGCCGACCTGCGCACCCGCGTCGGGTTCCTGCTCCACCTCATCAGGCACCGGCCGCGAGCTCGGGATGTGAGCTGAACATGCCGGAGCACCCAGCCGACCCATTCGCCAGCCGCGCACGGACCGCCTACGGCGACCCGCCCGCCGACCCCGTCCTGCTCGCCGAGCCGGCCCGTCATAAGCGGGCGCCCGGCTCCCGATGACAAGCGCGACTCCCGCGCAAAGCGACCAAGGGCGCTGCGGTCCGAGCCTACCGGCGGTGCTGCGGGAGTGGGGCAGGATCGGCTGCGTCGGGTTTGGCGGACCGCCCACGCACATCGCGCTGCTTCGCGATTTGTGCGTCGAGCGCAGGCGGTGGCTGAACGCCAGTGAATTCGAGGAAGCGGTCGCCGCCTGCAACCTGCTACCCGGTCCCGCTTCCACCCAGCTCGCGATCTTCTGTGCCTGGCGGGTCCGCGGGCGGCTCGCGGCAGTGCTGGGCGGCGCTGCGTTCATTGTGCCTGGCCTGATCCTGATGCTGGCCCTCGCGGCCGTGTTCGTCACCGGTTCACCGCCGGCCTGGATGAGGGGCGCCGGTGCGGGTGCGGGTGCGGCAGTTGCCGCGGTCGCCGTGCGGGCTGGTGCCGGCCTGGTGCCCGCAAGCTGGCGGCGGGCGCGGCGCATCAGCCGCTTCCGCTGGCCCGCTTATGTCGCCTTGGGCGCCGCCGCGGCCGCCACCGTCGGCCCCTGGCTGGTGCTCGTGCTGCTCGGGTGCGGTGTCGCAGAACTTGGCGTGAGCCTGGTCCGGCGCCATGGCGCAGGTGAGAACGGAACTGGCGGATCAGGCACGGGCACCAGACCAGGCGCCTGTGGCGCAGGCGGCAGCCAGGGCGCGGGCGGCAAAGCAGGCGCGCAGGGCGATCCGCCCACGGCCGGCGGCCCCGGCGCCCGCGCAAGCGCGGTGGCGCCGGCCGCTATGCTCGCGGCGGCCGGAGCCGGCGCCGGCGTGCTGCTTTCTGTCGCCTGGGTCGCCTTCAAGGTTGGCGCGCTCTCCTACGGCGGCGGTTTCGTGATTGTTCCCCTGATGCAAGCGGACGCCGTCATCCGCTACCACTGGATGACCGGCGGCCAGTTCCTCAACGCCGTCGCGCTTGGCCAGATCACCCCTGGCCCTGTCGTGCTGACCGTCGCGGCGGTCGGTTACGCGGCGGCCGGGATCGGCGGCGGACTACTCGCCGCGGCGATTGCGTTCGCGCCTTCGTTCGCGTTTGTCCTGATCGGCGGGCGCCATTTCGACCGGCTACGCGCCGACGACCGGGCCCGCGCATTCCTCGGCGGCGCGGGGCCCGCGGCAATCGGCGCTATTCTCGGCTCCTCCATACCGCTCGCGCTCGCGCTCACGCAGGGGTGGCAGTACGCGGTCCTGGCGGGCGCGGCCGCCGTGCTGCTGCTGCTTCGCCGCGGCATCGTAGTGACACTGCTGCTTGCCGCGGCGGCGGGAATGATCGTGGCACTCGCGGGCGCCCCACTGCCGCACTGACGCTGCCGCATCCCGCGCAGCGCCTCGCTCCCGCGCCGATCGGCGGCCGGGGTGCGCGGGCCGGGCGCCGCGTATCACATCGGCAGGCCGGCCTCTAGGTGTGCGAGCGCCGCGTCGGTGATCGCGGCGAAGTCTGCCGCCGGGTCCGCCGCGATCGCCAGGGCCGCGGACATCATCACGCCGACGAGCGCGCCAGCGAAGTTGCGCTCGACGAACTCGTCCGGGTCGCGCCCTGTCCGTTTCGCGATCGCCTCGCCGAGCGCCGAAGCCGCGCCCGCGTACTCATCGAGCGCCCGCGCGCGCAGTTCCGGAACGGACCGGCTCAGCGCCGCGGTCTCACGCAGCTGCGCCATTTCCTCCGCGGACAGGCTGGCGAACGCGGTCCTCAACGCGGCACGCAGCGCGGCGATCGGGCTGAGCCCGGGCGGCTGCGCCTCGAACGCCTCGAACGCGAGCAGGTCGACGTCGTCCTGCAGCACGACGTCCTCCTTGGTCGGGAAATAGCGGAAGAACGTACTGGGCGACACCTCGGCCGCCTCGGCGATCTGGTCGATGGTCGTCTCCGCGTAGCCCTGTTCGCGGATCAACCGGAGCGCGTGCTGCCTGATGGCGGCGCGCGTTCTGGCCTTCTTGCGCTCGCGAAGCCCGGGCCTGGGCGCAGCCTGGCCAAGCACCGGCGCAGGCGATGCCAGCGGCCGAGACGGCGCCGCCTGCGGCGGGTCCTGTTCCCTGCGGCGGCAAGCCAGCCAGGTTGAGATGGCTGCGGTAGGCCGAGCTGAGGACGGTGCCCAGAATCGTCACCCCGATGGTGGCACCGACCTGGCGCATCGCGGTGATCACCGCGGAGCCGACGCCGCTGCGGTCCGCCGACAGGACGCCGAGTGCTGCGTTCATCGCCGCCGGCATCGCGATCCCGGCGCCGAGGCCGATGGCAGCGAACCAGCCGGCCGCGAAACCGGTGCCGCTGTGCACGGTCGTGCAGGCGCCGACAGCGAGTCCGGCGGCCATCAGCACGAACCCGGGCGCGACCAAGGGCCTTGCTGTTGATCCGGCCGGTCTGCAACCGGGTACCGGCGATCATGCCCACCATCATGCCGCCGATCAACGGAAGCAGCCGCACTCCCGCGCTGAGGTCATCGAGGCCGCGGACCTCCAGCCGCCGAGGATCGGGCCGATGGGGAAACTGACGAAGGTCACGCCGACCACCACCGCCATCGCCTTCGGCCGCTCCCGCGCGGTGAACATGACCGGCAGCACGGACAGGGACAGGGGCAGCACGGCGGCCGCGGCCGCTCCCGCATCTGGCCGGCCCGGGCGTCGTCATCATCGGTTCCACCAGCAAGTTGATCTGGAGCGGTCGGTGCGTCGGCTGGATCAGCGCAAGCGCGCCGCAGATCCGCGAGCTAGGCTTGAAGCGCCCCTTCACCGCCCCGCTTGACGTGCTGACGCGGCGGCCAGCCTGCTGCGTGCCGTCCTCGGGCCGCCGCACGTACCGGCGTCATCAGCGTGTTACGCGCATCGGCGCCCGACCCCGACCCGGCGGGCCGCCTGGCCGGCCCATGACCGCAACCGACGGGCGCGCAAGCGCCGGCCGAGGCGCATCCACGCGCACCGTAGACACTAAGCTCATGGGCATGCGCCGCTTCCTGTCGCCCCGCTGGCTCGGCCTGCACGCGGCAATGGTCGTGATCGTGGTCGGTTTCCTGGCGCTCGGCTGGTGGCAGCTGACCCGCGCCGAAGGTGGTAACGCGCTGAGCTGGGGCTACACGTTCGAATGGCCGCTGTTCGCCGGGTTCGTCGTGGTCTTCTGGATCAAGGCGATGCGGGACGAGCTCCACGAAGCGCAGGCCCGCGACGGTAAGCGCGCAGATGCCGCCGCGCCTGCCGAGCCTGTGGCGTTGCCTGCCGGCCTGCGGCCGGGCCGCGCCAGCCGGCAGAGCGCCGGGCGTGACGGCGCCGCACTGGACGCCGCGCACGACCACGAGGATGAGGAACTGGCCGCATACAACGCCTATCTGGACCGGCTGAGCGCCGAGGTGAGCCGGACCGCCGGCCGGCTGTCCGGACGCGCCTCGCGCCGTCAGGCCGCTGACTGGGCCACCGGGTCGGACAGGACAGCGCGGGCAGCGAAGCACCCTGCGCCCGGCAATTCGCCGCATATGGAGGTGTGATCGATCGTGAACGCAGCCGTGACCCGCTACCGCGTCATGGCCTACATCGTGGGCGTGCTGCTCATCGTGATCGTCTTCGTGGGGATACCGCTGCAGGTGTTCGCCCACAACGACGCGATCGTCAACTACGTGGGTACCACCCACGGCATCTTGTACCTGCTGTACCTGGTGATGGCCTACCTGCTGACCCGCAGGCTCAGGCTGACGCTCGGCCAGACGGTGATCGTGCTGCTCGCGGGCACGATCCCGGTGATGACCTTCGTGGTCGAGCGCTGGGTCACCAGGCGCTTCCTCAACCCGGCGCTGCGGGCAGAAGGCACCGCGGCAGCCAAGATCCCTGGAGCCGCCGAAGCGACAGCGGCGGCCCAGGAGGCCTGATCGCCGCGTGCCCGAGCACTACTTCACCGAGCAGCCCGCTGCGGCGCACCGTCCGCGCATCGTGCATGTCGTGCTGCCTGACCTGCATCTGCGGTTGGAGACCGACAGCGGGATGTTCTCACCGGGTCGCCTGGACGCAGGTACCCGGGTGCTGCTCGAGGCCGCGCCCGCACCGCCGCTCGCGGGCCACCTGCTCGACCTGGGCTGCGGCTACGGCCCCCTTGCACTTGCCATGGCAGCCCGTTCGCGGGCCGCGACAGTGTGGGCGGTCGATGTGAACGCGCGTGCGCTCGAACTTTGCGAGCGAAATGCCCAGCGGGCCGGGCTGCCGAATGTCCGGGCCGTGATGGCGGACGCGATACCCGCGTCCGCGTCGTTCGCGGCGATCTGGTCGAACCCGCCGGTTCGCATCGGCAAGGCCGCACTGCACAGCTTGCTCGGCCGCTGGCTCGGCAGGCTGGCGCCTGACGGCGTGGCTTATCTCGTCGTGCAGCGGCACCTGGGCGCGGACTCGCTGCAGCGCTGGCTGGCCGGGGCGGGATGGAACCCGGCGCGCGTAACGTCACGAAACGGATACCGTGTGCTACGAATAACTGATCCTGAACTGCTGCCGCGGACCTACGGCGATCCGGATAAGGTGACCCGATGATCGGGCCGGGGCCGGCGCCGTGAGCCGCGAGGAGCCGACGGCCGTCGCCGCACTTGAGTCGGCGGGCAAGCGCCCACGGGCCACCGCTGCCCGAAGCGCGCAGCCCAGGCAGTTGCGCCCCACCGACGTCAAGAGGCTGAACAGGCAATGGCGGCGAAACACCCACGCCAGGCTCGCCCTGCTGCTCGACTCGGTCACCCAGCCGTTCAACATGGGCTCGATCATTCGCTCGGCCGCCGCATTCGGCGTCGAGCGCGTATGGCTGGCGGGCAACTCGTCGTCGCCGTCGCATCCATCCACGCGCAAGACGAGCCTCGGCACCGAGCGCATGATCAGTTTCGAGGAGGAGCCGTCGGCGGCGGCTGCCGCCAAAGCCGCCGCGGCCGCCGGATACCGCGTTGTCGCGATTGAGCTCGCGGCGGGCGCGGTCGCGCTGCACGACGCCGCGCTCGACGGCGACATCTGCCTGGCTCTCGGCAACGAGGACCACGGCTGCTCGCCCGCGCTGCTCGCCGCGGCCGACGCGGTCGCGTACATTCCGCAGGTGGGCCGCGTCGGGTCGCTGAACGTGGCGGTCGCGGCGGCGGTCGCACTCGCCGAGGCACGGCGCCGTGAATGGGCCGCGCGGGATAGCCCGCCCGCGGCAGGCCTCGCCGCGCCGGGCGATGAGCAGGGTGCCAATGGCCAGGAAGTGTCCTGATGATGCCGCAACGATGCCGCACCAGGTGCTGATCATGGCTCTGGGCAACCCGGGTAACGGGCATACTCGAACGCATGCTGTCTAGGTTCCTCGACCAGCCGGGCCCGATAGCGTTCGCGCATCGCGGCGGGGCGGCGCACGGGCCGGAGAACTCATGGGCCGCATTCGAGCGTGCGGTCGATCTCGGCTACCGCTATCTGGAAACGGACGTACAGGCCACCGCGGATGGCACGCTCATCGCCTTCCACGACCGCACCCTGGACCGGGTGACCGACAGCAGCGGGCGCATCGCGGACATGCCGTACGGCGCGGTCGCCGCGGCAAGGATCGGCGGCACCGAGCCGATCCCGCTACTGGAGGATTTGCTCGGGGCCTGGCCAGCGGCGCGCTTTAACATCGACGTGAAGGACGAGCCGGCGATCCAGCCGCTTGTCCGGGTACTCAGGCGCACGGTGGCGTGGGACCGGGTGTGCGTGACCTCGTTCTCGTCGCGCCGACTACACGCCTTCAGGTGCTGCGTGGACCGCCAGACCTGTACGACGCTGTCGCCGGTCGGGCTGGCGGCGGTGCGGTCAGGCGCCTGGGCCGGAGGGATGTCAGGCCGGCTCGCCCGCGCGGGCGTCCGCTGCGCGCAGATTCCCGCCCGCGTCGCGTCGCCTGCCTTCCTCGGGTTGCTGCGTCGCGCGGGCCTGCAGATCCACGTCTGGACTGTGAACGAGCCTGCGCTGATGCGCCAGTTGCTTGACCTCGACGTGGACGGCATCATGACCGACGACACGGTGGCGCTTCGTGACGTGCTCACCGAGCGCGCCCAATGGCACGGCGCGCCGACAGGACACCGCGGCGGCTGACACGGGCTGTCGATCACGAAAGAGCCAAACAGGGCGCCGCAAGGCGATGACCGTGGTATTGGGTGGTTGGATTACGGGCAGAGCGGGAATCTTGTCCGGGTAACTCAGCGTTGAGGTATCGACAGCTACGTGCCCGGGAGGCAATTACCTATGGCGGAACGCGCACTTCGCGGCACCCGGCTCGGAGCGACGAGCTACGAGAACGATCGCAACACCGACCTGGCCCCGCGTCAGGAGGTCTCTTTTGATTGCCCGACCGGCCACCACTTCTCTGTTCCGTTCGCGGCCGAGGCGGAGATCCCGACCACCTGGGAATGCCGGGTATGCGGAGCCGCCGCGATCACGGTGACCGGAGAGCTTCCCGCAGCAAAGAAGGCCAAGCCGCCGCGTACACACTGGGACATGCTGCTTGAGCGGCGGTCCATCGAAGATCTCGAGGAAGTGCTCGAGGAACGGCTGGCCATCGTGCGGGCCGGCCGGTCCGGCATTGAGGGCGCGCAAGCCGGCAAGCAGCAGCGGCTCAAGAGCGCGTAGCCCACAGCGGGCGGCGGTCGCGCATGCGGCGCATAAAGGTATGCGGCCCGCGCGTCTTTCCTTCGGGCGGGTTCAGATTCCTCGCTCGCCGAAGCCGTGTGTTGGCACGACCTCTCATTCACGCGGTGCCGGCGCGGCCAGTTCCCGCTGCCGCGCCGGTGTCACCTTTGCCTGCCGCCGCGCTAGTACCACCGTTTCGTGCCGCCGCGCCGTCATCGATGACCTCGCCGCGGATGATCTTGGCGGGCCGCTCCGCCGCTGCGGTACGGGGCGCGCCGGGTGATTGTGGCCCGGATGGGCCACGTGCCAAAGGACCTGCTGACGAGGTCCTCGCCCGCGTCAGGCGGCTGCCAGCCCTGACGCCGACGGCAGCCGCCCTGCGGAAGAAGATGAGGCCGAAGACGCGGCGCACAAGCGGGCGGGTGAACGGCGCCACCGCGAGCATGCCAAGGACGTCGGTCACAAATCCTGGGACCGCGACGAGTGCTCCTCCGGCCAGGACCAGCGCAGCGTCGCCGAGTTCACGGTCCGGCACGACGCCGCTCCGCACAGCGCCGTGCAACGCTCCCCAGGCACGCCGGCCCTGGTTTCGCACCAGCCACAGGCCGGCCACCGTGGAGACGATGAGCAACGCAACCGTCAGCGCCCAGCCAACGACATGGGCGATCGTGACGATGACGAAGATCTCGACCGCGGCCAGCACGAGCACCGCGAGGAACGCCGCAAATACCATGCTTCCATCATCGGTCAGCCATGGCGATGTTTGTGCAACCTGCCGGCGACTCCCCATTGGGTGACGCGCCACAGCGCCTCACGCACGATGGCGTTGCTCATCTTGCTGTCACCCCGGGTTCGCTCGACGAACGTGATCGGGACCTCGACCACCTTGAGCCCGGCCTGGAGGGCGCGCAGCGTGAGGTCGATCTGGAAGCAGTAGCCCTGGGACTCGACGTTGTCCAGACCGACCTTCCGCAACGTCGTGGCCCGGTAGGCACGATATCCCCCGGTGGCGTCGTGTACCGGGATGCCCAGCATCAGCCGTACGTAGGTGTTGCCGCCGCGCGAGAGGATCTCGCGAGATTTCGCCCAGTTCGTTATCTTGCCGCCGGGTACCCAGCGTGAGCCGAGTACGACGTCGGCGTCGTCGAGCGCACCGAGGAGCGTGGGCAGTTCCTCGGGCTGGTGTGAACCGTCCGCGTCCATCTCGACCATGGCGTCGTAGCCTTGATCGAGCGCCCACTGGAACCCGGCGATGTAGGCAGCGCCGAGGCCCGCCTTGGCGCCGCGGTGCAGCACCTGGATGTGGTCGTCGGCCGCGGCGATGGCATCGGCTTCCCGGCCCGTTCCGTCCGGGCTGTTGTCATCCACGACGAGCACGTCGGCAGTTGGCACGGCCGACCGCACCCGCGACGTGATGGGCCGCACGTTGTCCCGCTCGTTGTAGGTCGGGATGATGACGACCACACGGCCGGCGAACCCGTCTGCTCCTGTCACGCTTCCTGCCTTTGCCTGGTCTTGTCGCGAGTGACGGACCCCAGAATCCCGAGGGCCGCAGCACACGTTCCCGCCGCGGTGAGAATCCACTCGGGCAGTTCGCCGAGCCGGTCGGCGAGCGTCAGCGCGGACGACGTCCTGATCTGCCGTACGAGGATCGCCTGGGTGAATTGCCTGGACTGGGCGAGCACCCGTCCACCTGGAGTAATGATGGCGCTGACTCCGCTGGTCGCCGCGATCAGTACCGGCCGTGCGTCCTCCACCGCCCGCAGCCGCGATATCGCGAGCTGCTGTGCGGGCTCATCGGTGCGGCCATAGTCGGCGTTGTTCGTCTGCACCACGATCACCCGGCCGCCGTGGGTCACCGCGTCTCTGACGATACCGTCGTAGGCGACCTCAAAGCAGATAACGTCGCCGATCGTGACCGGGCCGAGGCGCAGCACGCCGGGCCCGTGACCCGCTACCTGGTCGTAGGGCACAAGCTGGAACCGCTTGATGAACTTGGTCAGCACCGAGCGCATCGGAATGTATTCGCCGAACGGCACGGGGTGCTGCTTGATGTAGTAGGCGCCCGCGCCGGTCTGCGGTGACCAGACGATCCCGCGGTTCTCCACGTGCTTCCCATCCCTTGTGAAGGAGAGGGCCCCGACGAGCGTCGGTACCCCGACAGCGCGGACCGCGGAGTTGATCAGTGCGTAGGCGTCAGGATTCTGATACGGATCGACGTCGCTCGAGTTCTCGGGAAGAATCACCAGATCCGGGTGAGGTAGCCGCCCCAGCTTGACCTGGGCTGCCAGCTTGTGCATCGCGTTGACGTGGTCATCGAGCACGGCCAAGCGCTGGCCGAGGAAGTCCAGGCCGAGCCGTGGAACGTTGCCCTGCACCACGGCGACGGTGACGCTGCGCCCGCCCGCACGAGCCAGCGGGATTGCGGGGCCGGCAGCCACGATCGCGACGACGCCGATGGCAGCCGCCAGTGCCACCACCCGCCGGCGCGCGGGCGCGGCGAGCACGGCGCTGCCCCGGCCACCGGCAGGACCCGATGTGCTGGCCCTGCTGCTCACGATTGTCGCGATCAGGCCGCCGGCGAGCGCGACCATGAAGGTCAGCAGGGGCGCGCCTCCGACCGCCGCATATCTGGTCAGGGGCGAGGCTGACTGGCTGAACGCGAGCCGTCCCCAGGGGAATCCGCCGAGTGGAATCCGGCTGCGCACCGCTTCGTCGGCTACCCACAGGCACGCCGCCCACAGCGGTGCAAGGCGCAGCCGGGCAACAGCAGCGATACCGGCGCCGAGGGGGGCGAAGTAGAGGGCTTCCACAAGCGCGAGCACCAGCCACGCGTCCGGGCCGATGACGTGCAGCCAGAAGAGCAGCACGATGAAGAAGGCGGCACCGGCCAGGAGCCCGAGCAGCGCACCGGCCCGAAGCGGCCTGCGCGCCGGCTGCCAGATGGCGACAGTGATCAGGGCGACCGCGGCAGGCGCGAGCGGCCACCAGCCTACGGGCGGGAAGGCAAGGCTCAGCAGCAGCCCGCCGGCGACGGCGGCTCCAGCCGGCCACGCACGGCGTACCGCTTGCCGCGGGCCGCCGGAGCGAGCCAGGACCCGGCTGCCGGTGCCTGCGTCGCCCGGCGCATCGCGTGCGACCGCGACGCCATATAGAACCCTAACGCTGCGGGGTGCTGGCGAGCCGGTGTCCGCTGCGGGGTCCTTTTCCGGCGTGGTCCGCCGAGCGCTGGCCTCCACGCAGGCACGCTACCCGCTCCTTGGCCCAGATAGGACGACGTGCCGACGGACTTTCCGATGCTGTTACCCTCGCACACCTTGCAGCGCCAATCCCGCAGCCGGTGACGCGGCGCCCAGCCCGCTGCCGGAGATCTGAGCCCCCGCATCGGCAAGATGGGAACACCAGCGGGAAGCTGCTTGCCTGTACGCGGAAACCAGCAGGCGACCAAGGCGGCATACCGCAGGAACCTGAACGAGTGCCAGACAGGCCCTCGAGCGGGAGTCTCCCCCGGCGCTAGCTAGTGTAGTGTCTCTCAATTGACTTGGTAGTTGTGGTAACACGCACCATGAATCATGCGGCGGCTGCCCTGGAGCTGGCTGACGGCCAGCGGCGAACCCTGGAAGTGCTGGCCAAATCGGCAACCGCGCCGCACCGCGATGTACTGCGGGCGCGGTCACCGCTGCTGGCGGCCGATGGCGTCGCGAATACCCAGATTGCGCAGCGGATCGGGGTGTCGGCCGTGACGGTGCGGGCCTGGCGGAAGCGGTTCACTGCCGAGGGTCTGGCGAAGTTCGGCCGGGTGCGGCAGGGCCGGGGCCGCAAGCCATCGATAGCACCCGCCTTGTCGTCGATGCTTCTCTAACGAACGCGTCTCCAAGCGGTCTACCTGCGCAAACAACTCATCAAAGATCACAAACCCCGGATAACCAGGCTCTCGACCGGACCCAGCCCACGCTGCCGATGAAGCCCGGCCGGGCCGGCACCATGACCCATGACTACAAGCGCAACGGCACCACGACGCTGTTCGCCGCGCTCAACGTGCTCACCGGCAACGTCATCGGCCAATGCCCGCCAAAGCACCGCAACACCGAGTTTTTGAAGTTCCTTCGCGCCATCGACCGGCAGG
>DATIYI010000240.1:0-5668 GCA_035517695.1 Streptosporangiaceae bacterium | reverse complement strand
TGAGAAGCGGAACTACCTGCCGCTGACCAATGATGTGCTGGCTGGCCATCTGAAGGGCGATGCGCACGTCGGCGTCTATCCGCTGCTGGACGGCGACAGGTGCTGGTGGCTGGCCGCTGACTTCGACGGGCAGGATGCGCTGACCGAGGCGCTGATGTACGTCAAGGCGGGGCGGGCGTTCGGCGTGCCGGTGGCGCTGGAGGTGTCGCGTTCCGGTGTGGGTATGCACGCGTGGGTCTTCTTCACCGCGCCGGTACCGGCGGCGAGCGCGCGGCGGCTGGGCACCGGCCTGCTGCGCGAGGCGATGACGATCCGGGGGAGGGTGAACCTGGCCAGTTATGACCGGCTGTTCCCGTCCCAGGACCTGCTCCCGGCCGGAGGCGTCGGGAACCTGATCGCCCTGCCGCTGTTCCGCCCGGCCAGGGACCGCAACACGACGATGTTCCTGAACCCGGAGAATCTCGAACCGCACCAGGATCAGTGGTCTTACCTGTCAACCCTCGGCCGCATGACTCCCAAGGAGGTGAGCCGGGCCACGGACAAGGCCGGGCGGGTCCCGGCGGGCAGCGAGGTCACCCGGCTTGCCGCGCCAGCCGCAACGGCGATCCGGCCGGAGGCGGCGGCTGCGGTCCGGGCCAGGCTCGGGGCGGGTATCCGGGTTGAGCTGGCCGAGCTGACGCCCGCGCTGGCCGCGTCGCTGCGGCACGCTGCCTCGATGCATAACCAGCAGTTCTACGAGAAGCAGCGGATGCGGGCCTCCACCTGGGACATCCCCCGGTTCTTGCAGTTCTTCGACGAGACCATCGACGGCGGGCTGATCGTGCCGCGCGGCATGCTCGCCACCGTGACCGAACTGGTCGCGCAGGCCGGCAGCAAGCTGGACCTGACCGATGAGCGCGCGGCCGGTACCACGCAGGCATTGAGCTGCTCGGCCATGCTGACCGGGCCGCAGCAGGCGGCAGTCAAGGTCCTGGCCGGGCACGATCTGGGGGTGCTGGTCGCGCCGCCCGGAACGGGCAAGACCGTGATGGCGTGCGCGGTCATCGCCGCGCATCAGGTCTCCACCCTCGTCCTGGTGGACCGCAAGACGCTCGCGGACCAGTGGCGGGCCAGGATCGCCGAGTTCCTCGGCGTCAAAGCCGGGCAACTCGGCGGGGGCCGGACCAAGATGCGCGGCAGTGTCGATGTCGTCACCTTGCAGACCTTGTCCCGCCGCGGCGACGTCGCGGAGCTGACCGCAGGGTACGGGCTGATCGTCGCCGACGAATGCCACCACGTCCCGGCGGCCGCGTTCGAGCACGCGGTCAAGCAGATCCCGGCGCGGCGCTGGCTCGGGCTGACCGCCACCCCGTACCGCCGCGACAAGCTTGACGACCTGATCGCCATGCAAGTGGGACCGGTCCGGCACACCATCGCACTGCCCCGGGGCACAGCCGGCCAGGACACGCTGCCGGGCACCGGCCGGCCCACCCCGTGTTGTGCGTTCACCCGACCGCATACCGCTACGACGGCGATGCCGACCCGTCCCGCCCTGGCGGCATGACGGCCATCTACCGGCATCTGGCCGCTGATGAGCACCGCACCCGGCAGATCACCGGGGGCGTCCTTGCCGCACTCAGCAAGGACCGCAACTGCCTGGTCCCCACCAACCGGACCAGCCATCTGGAAATATTCGCCGCCTTGCTGCGTGAGGCCGGGCACGACCCGGTCATCCTTCGCGGCGGGATGGGTGCCAAGAGCCGCGCAGCGGCGCTGGCCCGCCTGCAGCCGCAGCCCGGCGGGCCGCCGCTCCTGGCCGTGGCCACCGGCCCGTACGCAGGCGAGGGCTTCGACTGCCCCGCCCTGGATACCTTGTTTCTCGCCGCGCCGGTCGCCAATAAGGGCTGACGTGGCCTATGTCCTGGTCATGACGCCAGAGGTCCGGGCATGGCTGCACGACTTGCGCAAGCGTGACCGGGCCAGCGCGATCCAGGTCGGCCAGCCATCGGCATGCTGCTCGAAGCCGGGCCGGAGCTGGGCCGCCCGCTCGCCGACCCGCGTCCACCACTCCCGGCTGAGCGACCTCAAGGAACTGCGGCCAGGCTCGCCGGGCGCAGCGAGATCCGCATCCTGTATATCTTCGATCCCCGGCGGAACGCGGTCCTGCTGGCAGCCGGCGATAAGGCTGGCAAATGGGAAGCCTGGTACCGGCGAGCGATCCCGCTGGCCGAGCAGCGTTACGAGGACTACCTCAAGCAAGGGGACATCTGATGAGCAGCAGCGATTTCCACCACTACACCCGGGATGAGTTCCTCGCCGAGTTCTATCCCGATCGTGCCGACAAGGCCGCCATCGCCGCCGGGATGGAGCAGCTGCGCGCCGAGCAGCGCGCCTTCCGGCTGGCCGAGATGCGCCGCCGCCTCGGCATCACCCAGGCCCAGGTCGCGACCCGGATGGGCATCACCCAAGGCCGCGTGTCTGCCATCGAGCACGCCAAGCCAGGCACCACCGAACTGCGCACCCTCGCCGCCTACGTCGAAGCCCTTGGCGGCCGCCTGGAGATCATCGCCGACTTCGGCGGCCAGCGGCTCGCCTTCATCGAACCCGGCACCGAAGCAGCCTGACCTGATCAGCACCCGAGGTTGTTGTGTCGTGACGAGTGCCGCTTCGCATGGCGGCAGGCTTACGGGCGAGATTGCCTGGCCGGGGAGGGAGCGCTGATCGCCGGGCTCTCGGCAGGCTGCGGTCTACGGCCATGTCGCGGACGGCACCCGCGCAACCGTAGGCGGCAGGCAATCACGAGCGGCCGGTGCGTGCCGCGGCAGGGCGCCGGCGCGGCCAGGGCGATTTGCTGGCGGATGCCGGCCAGCAGTTGGCCATCGGCGAGCCGCTGGACTGCTCTTGGCCTAGGTCCAGCACGAGACGTGCCGCTCGAGGTCGCCCCCGACGCGATGCTTGACCGTATCGAGGCTCTGACCCGGACAGCTTAGCGCAGCTGTATCCTCAGTCGATTTCCTTCACCTCCCAGCCGACCGATCTGGCCGCGGGCGCCAGGTACCAGGGATCCGCGCGGGGCGACGGATGCGGAACCGGCGCCGCAGTTCCATCTGGATCTGGGCGCCGTGGCCTTGGGCAACCCGGTAGAGGAGTGTGTCCTTGTCGCCGCCGCCGGACCGCCGCCGAAGCCCGGATGGTCCCCGGACCAGCGCGGCACCGCTTCAGCATTGAAGAGATCATCCGCCGCCTCACCGCAATGCGCGACGTCATCGGCACACTCGCCACCGCTGACGCGGCCGAGAAGGCTACGATGTATGCGCAGGTCGGCCTGTCAATGACCTTATTACTTTGCCGCCAGGCGTGTGGATGTCGAGGCAAGGCCACTGTCCGGTATGTACGTAAAGCGGTGTCCGAGGGGGGACTTGAACTCCCGGTACCAGGGGATCACCGGGGTTCGCCGGGGACCCTGAAACGCAGCGGTGACCTGGCATTCCGCCCGGGCAGCCTCTTCCCGGCCATTCATCTGGGAGCACCCGGATACCTGCGCGCCAGTGTCACCGCTAGTGTCACGCGCGGCGGCTTACACCGGGACCGGCCATGGCCGCTGAGGTCCTGCCGTGGTCTCTCAACCCCGATGGTTATGCGCAAGTCCGCGAAGACCTGGCCATGATGCACATGGGTCTCGAGACTGCAGTTCTCGCCGCCTGCGCGGCTGACTCGAAACTGGCCAGCGCGGCTGATTCCCTGCTTACCGCCCTGGCCCCCGCACTAGCCGAGGTCCGCCGCCGCAGCACCACCGCGATCCTCCACCTTGACCAGCTTGCCGTGCGCGCACAGCGCAAGGGGAGCGCGACTGAGCGTGCCGCTGCCAGGGCCGAGGCACTGATCCGTGCCGGGCCTCGCAGGTCTTCAGGTCGAAGCTCTTACCGCCGAGCCGATGCCGACATCACAGATCCGCTGGCGGCCAGGCCCGGAGAGGAACGTGGGTTTCAAAGCGACGACGCCGACTGCCCGATCTATGTCGGCAAATTTACTAACCTCCTCGGCCGCCTGGGGTCGCACATCATCGACAAGCGCGACCAGATCCGCCGGGTGACCCTGCTGCGCTGCAAGACAGCACGGCAGACCGGGCATACGCCGGAGCGACCTTGGCGGCTCGATCGCACAGGTCGGCTCCGAAGTCATGCAGCTAATCCTTCGACGCTGCGCCTATCGGCTACTGTTACGGCAGTTCCGACCACTCCCTCTTGCTACCTTTGCAGCCGCGCAGCTCCTCCCACAGGTAATAGAAATCCTCCCACGCTTCACGCCGCCCCTTAACAATACTCCGGGCATCGCCACGGCTGGTGAGCCTCGCGAAGCGGTCTCCATAGAACCGATCCACTGTTGCCAGATCGATCTCCTGGAGCCTCAGCGCGTTCCCAACCCGCTCGAACGCTGCGATGTAACGCCGCAGTCTGCGCGAATCGATATTCAGATCTCCATCGTTCACCTTCGCGCGGACGTCTTCGAAGTCAGACAGCCTCTCGTCGAGGGCGAGCAGAGTCTGGAGCCTCGCCGTTTTGGTTGCTTTTCGGAGCTGACCCCAGGCCAGGAGAAGGGCCAGAATCGCCAGGGGAAACCCAACGAGCTGCATGAGATCTGCCCAGTCACTGAGTGATTCGACCATGAACCCAGAGTCGCGCGCGGAGGTCTGGTCGGCAAGGAACGCCGTCACTGGCCAGCGGGTCCAGTCGCAGCCTTCCCAGCTGGCGATCCTGCTACCAGTGCTGCCGCGCATCCGGGGCTCGCCGCCCCGGAACCCGCTGCATATGGGCTCGCCGCCCCTCACATTGACCACCCTGCTGCCTGCGCGGCACGCGCAGTCCCTTCGATGAAACCCGCGCGGGAAGACCCGCGCCCCGGCCTGCGGCGGCAGACGCGGGCCACGACACCCTCGGACCCCAGCAGCCCGCAGGAAGGCGCACGAGAAGGCCGACCGGCGATCAAGGCAAAGAATCCCCCGGCGGGGGCGCTCCGGCTCCGGGATGACCGCCAGACTCGCATCCGCGGCGCCGGGAAGCCTATGGCTGAGGCGGAACTGATCATCCCGCCCGCCGTCGACCTGGGGCAAGCCCAGCAGGCCCGGCCTGCTCCCTGACGGGGCGGGTCGACGGCAGACGGGATGATCAGCAGCCCCGGCGCGCGCGGAAACGCGCACACGGGAGCAGACGGGATATGCGCGGGGATGACCGTCGGTCAGCTGGCAGGCCGAGAGCCAACGGCGCTGGTCCCAGCGGTTCTCTGAGGTATCCAATAGCGATCTTGAAAACCGCTAATCGTGCCGCCGCGTGCCCGACCGGACGGCGGTTCATGGTTATCTGCGGTCAGTCACGGTCAGGCTGAAGCGGCTGTGAGCTGGGCAGCCGCACGCCACGAGGTCGTCGCCACAACCTTTGCAAGCAGGGGGTCAGGGGTTCGAGTCCCCTTAGCTCCACCAGGTCAGAGGCCATGCAAATCTTCACGTAGATCACCGGGGGAGCCAAAGAGGGAGCCTAAGTGGTAGTGTTCTGCGCGTGGCCAAGCGCAGGGGACATGGCGAGGACGCGATCTACTTTGAGCACACCGGGGACTGCCGCGACTCCGGGAATCATCGGCAGTGTCCGGGCCGCTGGCGCGGTGCCGTCTCGCTCGGGTTCGACGCCGACGGCAA
>DATIYI010000239.1:0-4702 GCA_035517695.1 Streptosporangiaceae bacterium | reverse complement strand
AGCACGGCGAGAACGAGGCGGCGCTGCGGCACGTGCGCCGCCACTTCATCACCCGCGACAACCTGCGCCGTGCGATCGCCAAGCTCGTCAACGCCACCTTCGGCGCCCTCGACCCTGCCTGGTGGGGCACCGGCACGACCTGCGCCTCCGACTCGAAGAAGTTCGGGTCGTGGGAGTCGAACCTGATGACCGAGTGGCACCAGCGCTACGGCGGGCCCGGCGTGATGATCTACTGGCACGTCGAACGCCGCTCCATCTGCATCTACAGCCAGCTCAAGTCGTGTTCGTCGTCGGAGGTGGCGGCGATGATCGAGGGCCTGCTGCGACACTGCACCGACGCCGAGATCGAGACCAACTACGTCGACACCCACGGCGCGTCCGTGGTCGGGTTCGCGTTCACCGAACTGCTCGGGTTCCGGCTGCTGCCCCGGTTGAAGAAGATCGGCGCGATCCGCCTGTACCGGCCCGACGAGGGCGGCGCTTTCGCGGAGCTGGGCCCGGTGCTCACCCGCCCGATTCGGTGGGAGCTCATCGCGCAGCAGTACGACCAGATGGTCAAGTACGCCACCGCGCTGCGGCTGGGTACAGCGGAGGCGGAGGCGATCCTGCGCCGGTTCACCCGTGGCGGACCGAAGCATCCGGCCTACAAGGCGCTGGAAGAGCTCGGCCGTGCCGTCAGGACGATCTTCGCCAGCGACTACCTCGCCAGCCCCGAGCTGCGCCGCGAGATCCACGGCGGGCTACAGGTCGTGGAGAACTGGAACTCGGCGAATACCGTGATCTTCTACGGCAAGGACGGTGACCTCACCGGTGCTGATCACGAGCACGCCGAAGTGTCCATGCTCGCCTTGCACCTGCTCCAGTCGGCGCTGGTGCACATCAACACTTTGCTGCTCCAAGCCGTCCTTGAGGTGCCCGAGTTCCACGACCTGATCGACATCGACGAACGCCGCGGGCTCACGCCGCTGTTCTGGACCAACATCAACCCCTACGGCCGATTCCGGCTCGACATGACTACCCGCCTCGACTTCACGGCGGCCACGCGGGCCGTGGCGACCGTGGAGTCGGTGCTGTGACAGAGATGCCGATGGATGACTTGGTGATCGCGGTTAACCCGGACCCGGATTCGCGGCTGCCGTACCTGCTGCGGCTGCCGCTCGGTGGCGGGATGGTCTTTCGCACCTCGGGGACCTGGCCACGCACCAAGGCGATCTACTGCTACCCAGTCAGCAGCGACGAGTGGCCGGCGGAGCCGGAGATCGTGGAGCGGGTGGCGATGCGCTCCTGCGTGCGTCGCGGGGCGGCCATCGACTTGGTGCTCGACCGCGCTCGGGAGAACCGCTCGCAGCTGGTGTTCACCACCGCCCGGGGCCGCGAGGCGGTGTTCTGGCAGTCGCCGCGCACCCGCAAGCAGGCGCGCCCGGACGTCACCACACCGACCGCCCGCGCCTCCGGGATCGCCGAGCTGGAGATCCTCGTCGACACCCGCGAGCAGTACGCATACCGATTCGCCACACAGCACGTCGTGACCGTCAGGCGGGCGCTGCCGTGCGGCGACTACGGCGTCGTGCTCGACGGGCGGCTGGTCGCGGTGGCGGAGCGCAAGTCGCTGCCCGACCTGGTGTCCAGCCTGATCAACGGCAAGCTGCGCTACCTGCTTGGCGAGCTCGCCGCCCTGCCCCGGGCCGCGATCGTGGTCGAGGACCGCTATTCGCAGGTCTTCAAGCTCGACCGGGTGCGCCCGGCGATGGTCGCGGACGGGTTGGCCGAGTTGCAGGTGCGCTGGCCGGGCGTGCCCATCGTGTTCTGCGAAACCCGGCAGCTGGCCGAGGAGTGGACGTACCGCTACCTGGCCGCCGCGCACGCCTGGGCCGCCACCGAGCATGCCGTCGTCGATCGCATCGGCGCGGACCTCACCGCAGTGGAGACCTCGACCGCGCCGACCGCGCCCGAGCCGGCCACCGCCGAGCTGCGGGCCTGGGCACGCGCTGCCGGGATTACTGTCCCCGAGCGGGGTCGGCTGCGGCCGGAGGTCTGGCAGGCCTGGCGCGACGCCCACCCGCCAGACAAGGAGCGCCCGTAAGCGGGCACCGCGAAGGCATGGCCGTTGCCCGCGCCAAGGGCAAGCTGCGCGGGAAGAAGCCCGGGCTCTCCCCGAAACAACAGGCCGAACTCCGGCGTATGCACGCCACCGGCGACTATATGATCGCTGATCTCACTGAGCTGTTCTCCGTGTCTAGGTCGACTGTCTACCGCACCCTGCAGCGCGGCAGCCGGTCAGTCGACGCTCACTGACCTACTTTGCACTTCGGGACAGCTTCGGGAGTTCCGGGCCTAGTAGTGGGTGGGAGTAGGAGCCCCGGAGCTGGTAGCGGACCCGCTCGGCCACCGTCCCGTCATCGCCGCCGCTGGCCAGCACCGGCTGGTCGCCCAGCTGCCCCAGGCCACCGCATCGACCGATGCGGTCTTGAAGCTGGCCAGGGCCGCATTGGCGTGGCCGGTCAACGTGCTCGGGGCACCCCAGTGCCCAGCTCCTGGCCCCGCTCCGGATCCCACAGCCCCACGATGGCGTCGCCGCTGCCGCTGGCCAGCGCCGACCCCAAGGCAAACGACGTCTATGCCGCCCTGGACATGCCATTCGCGACGCTGATGGGACAGGCGGCGGCAGGGTTCGCGAAATGACCGGCGAGTTCGACGTCGCGATCGTCGATGGCGGCTCGGCCGGGGCCATGCTCGCCGGCCATGCGCCGCTGCGTGACCTGCGGTCCCGGGTCGCGGCCATGCTGCCCCGGGTTGACCTGCCAGACCTGATCCTGGAGGTGATGGCCTGGCATCCGGGGGTCGCGCAAGCCTTCACCTCGGTCACCAGCGCGCTCACCCGGCTGAGCGACCTGCATATCTCGATCGCGACGTTGCTGAGCGCGGCGCGCCGACGAGAAAACATCCTCCGGTGGCGGCTTCTGTACGTCGGCCCCGCAGGCGCACCGCCGAAGGCCCGCGACGGTGCACGTCGGCGTGGCCCTCCGCGGCTTGTGTATCTGCTGCACGGACGCAAAAGGCCGCCAAGGGCGCGTCAGCCGACGTGCTCCTCGTCCTGTCACGCGCTACGAGTCTATTTCCATCCGCCTGCGGTCACCTTGTTTGTTTCGAGATTCACGCTGATCCAGCCGTATCCGCTGCAATCAGACTGCTTAGGCCGCAGCTCGGACCTGCCCCAGCCCCGGCCCCTGCTTGTCCCGGTACGTCGCCTCTCGCAGGCTTTGAGAGCTTTACTCTCAGCCGTCGTCAGGTCCGTTGACGTGCCGGTGAACGTCTTGTGGAGCCACTTTGACCCCGCGACGGCGGTGTATGGGTCTTTCCCTGCCGCGGGAGACGTCGTGGCCGGGGTAGTGGTGGTAGGCGCCGCAGTCGGGCTAGTGGCCTTAACCGTTGCGCTAGACGACGGGAGCGTCACTACTGGATCTGTCACTGCCGCGGGAGACGTCGTGGCCGGGGTAATGGTGGTAGGCGCCGCAGTCGGGCTAGTGGCCCTAACCATTGCGCTAGACGACGGGAGCGTCACTACTGGATCTGCCACTGGCGGCGACGCCTTTGAAGTGGGCGCGGAGTTCGCTGGCCCGCGGCTGGCCGACACGCAAAGCGGCCCGGATGCGTCTCGCCGATGACACCTGCCCGCTGGCGAGGAAATACGCGAGTGCTGCGCCGTTGTCGCAGCACTCGCGTCGGTAGAATCAACCGGGTGATGCTTCGAGGGCGCTGCAGCTGCCACCATGTGTAAAGGCGTCCGCGCCGGGCCCGCGAACGCGATAGCCCCGCCTGCCGCCATGACCAAGGCGCCAGCCCCGATTGCCTTGGCCTTCGCGCTGATCTTTGGTCGTGCGTGAGTCAAGAGCTTCCCTCCGTTGGGATTGGACATGTCCCGACGCGGTACTGGACGCGCGCCGCAAGTAATCGGATATTCCAAAGTGCTTGACGCCTGGCATGGTGGCCATGCGAATGGTGGAACCTCCACACGGTCTGCACATCGCCTGCACACCACCTGCAGGCCGCTTCAATTACGGCTAACGCTCGGGTACCTGAGATTGCGGCAGGTAGCGCCTGAGACATTCCGGGATACCGACCTGATCACGGCGGGATCATTAACTTCCGGCGACGCGGCCACCTCGTGGTTTGCGGTGGAGATGCACACAGTACTCACCGGCTTCCATTCCGTGAATAATCCTCCGACCGGCGAACTCGAGGTATGCGTGGCTGTACCCAACGAGTCCGCCAGCCGACATCACTCCGCAACACGACTGCGCCTCTCGCGCTTGCGGCGCCACATGTTACGGGGTGTCCATTCATCCCTGAAGGAGCGGGGCCGTGTCAAGGGGTGCCCGAGCTGGGGTGTTCGGGTTGTGGCGGCTGCGCGTGGGCATGCGTGACTGGGGTCTCCTTTGTTTCCCGATAGCTGCCGGTGTTTGTGGCGAGCGGCCGGGCAGGTC
Organism: Streptosporangiaceae bacterium; assembly: GCA_035517695.1. GTDB lineage: Bacteria > Actinomycetota > Actinomycetes > Streptosporangiales > Streptosporangiaceae > DATFVJ01. The sequence continues at coordinate 218 of DATIYI010000239.1, read as the reverse complement.
AAGGACCGGGCGTTAGCCCGGCCGCGGAGCAATGCCGCGTCGTTAGGCGTGCTGGGATCAGGTCAAGGATCTTGCCTGGCGTGGCGGGCGAAGAGAAGACGGGATCTCTGGTAGATCGGGTCAACCCATCACGATCTTCCCGACACCAGAGGTCCCGTTGCGTACCGAGTCTGCCACGACCACCATCACACGCGCCGTCACAGTCGCCGCGGGAGTAT
>DATIYI010000238.1:0-16314 GCA_035517695.1 Streptosporangiaceae bacterium | reverse complement strand
ACCTGCGCCACCTACGGCGGCATCCACGCCATGGCGGGCAACCCGACCGGGGCCATGGGCGTACCGGACTACCTGGGCTGGGACTGGAAGTCCAAGGCCGGGCTGCCGATCGTCTGCGTGCCCGGCTGCCCCATCCACCCGGACAACCTGTCCGAGACCATCTTGTACCTGCTCTACCAGGTGGCCGGGCAGGCGCCGATGATCCCGCTCGACGAGGCGCTCCGGCCGAAGTGGCTGTTCGACGCCACCGTGCACCAGGGCTGCGACCGGGCCGGCTACTACGAGGAAGGCGACTTCGCCACCGAGTACGGCTCGCCCCGGTGCCTGGTCAAGCTGGGCTGCTGGGGGCCGGTGGTCAAGTGCAACGTGCCCAAGCGGGGCTGGATCAACGGCGTGGGCGGCTGCCCGAACGTGGGCGGCATCTGCATCGCCTGCACGATGCCGGGCTTCCCGGACAAGTTCATGCCGTTCATGGACGAGCCGCCGGGAGCGCGCGTGTCCACCACGGCCAGCGGCATGTACGGCACCGTCATCCGTACCCTGCGCGGCTTCACCGCGCGCACGGCGGACAAGGAACCGAAGTGGCGCGTGAAGGGTTCCGAACTCCGCACCGGATACCAGAAGACGTGGTGACGCGATGACAACCGAGGCAGCGCCCGAGCTCACCGAGATGACCTGGGATCCCATCACCAGGATCGTCGGGAGCCTAGGCATCTACACCAAGATCGACTTCAAGGCCAAGCGGGTCGCGGAGTGCCACAGCACCTCCTCGATCTTCCGCGGCTACAGCATCTTCATGAAGGGCAAGGACCCCCGGGACGCGCACTTCATCACCAGCCGCATCTGCGGCATCTGCGGTGATAACCACGCGACCTGCTCGGTCTACAACCAGAACATGGCCTACGGCGTCCAGCCGCCGCACCTGGGCGAGTGGATCATCAACCTGGGCGAGTCGGCCGAGTACATGTTCGACCACAACATCTTCCAGGAGAACCTGGTCGGGGTGGACTTCTGCGAGCGGATGGTGGCCGAGACCAATCCCGGCGTCCTCGAGCAGGCGAACGCCACCGAGGCGCCGCACGCCGGCGACCACGGCTACCGGACCATCGGCGACATCATGCGCTCGCTCAATCCGCTTGAGGGTGCGTTCTACCGCGAGGCGCTGCAGGTCAGCCGGTCGACACGGGAGATGTTCTGCCTCATGGAGGGGCGGCACGTGCACCCGTCCACGCTGTACCCCGGCGGGGTCGGCACTTCCGCGACGGTGCAGCTGTTCACTGACTACCTGACCAGGCTGATGCGCTACGTGGAGTTCATGAAGCGGGTCGTTCCCATGCATGACGACCTGTTCGACTTCTTCTACGAGGCGCTGCCTGGTTACGAGCAGGTCGGCCAGCGGCGCGTCCAGCTTGTCTGCTGGGGCAGCCTGAACGACCCGCAGCACTGCGACTTCAAGTACGAGAACATGAGCAACTGGGGCCGCAAGATGTTCGTCAGCCCCGGCGTGGTCGTGGACGGCAAGCTCGTCACTAATGACCTGGTGGACATCAACCTGGGCATCCGCATCCTCCTCGGCAGCTCGTTCTACGAGGACTGGCAGGACCAGGAGATGTTCGTTACCCGCGACCCCCTCGGTAACCCCGTCGACCGCCGCCACCCCTGGAACCAGCACACGATCCCCAGGCCGGCCAAGCGGGACTTCGACGACAAGTACAGCTGGGTGATGTCCCCGCGGTGGTTCGATGGCAAGGATCACCTCGCGTGTGACACCGGCGGCGGCCCGATCGCCCGGCTCTGGGCGACCGCGCTCGGCGGGCTCGTCGACATGGGTTACGTCAAGTCCACCGGCCAGAGCGTGCTGATCAACCTGCCCCGGACGGCCACCAGGCCCGAGGTCACCTTCGAGTGGAAGATCCCGAAGTGGAGCAACGCCATCGAGCGCGACCGCGCGCGCACCTATTTCCAGGCGTACTCGGCGGCGGCCGCGCTGTATTTCGTCGAGCAAGCACTGGCCGAGGTGCGGGCAGGCCGGACCAAGACGTGGGAACCCTTCGAAGTGCCAGACGAGGCCTTCAGCTGCGGGTTCACCGAGGCGGTCCGCGGCGTACTGTCACATCACATGGTCATCAGGGGCGGGAAGATCGCAAACTACCATCCGTACCCGCCGACGCCGTGGAACGCCAGCGTACGCGACAGCTTCGGGACACCGGGCCCGTATGAGGACGCGGTGATGAACACCCCGATCTTCGAGGAGAACCCGCCTGAGCGGTTCAAGGGCATCGACATCATGCGAGCGGTGCGCAGCTTCGACCCCTGCCTGCCGTGCGGTGTGCACATGTATCTCGGTGGCGGGAAGGTGCTCCAGAAGGTCCACTCGCCCACCATGGTCAACCTGGCGACATGACCGGGCCATTAAGGGCGCCCCAGAGGATGGGGCGAGAGCCGGCGGCGGCACGTAGCGGGCGTCGGCGCACGGAGAGGCGGCCGCGATGATAGGCGTGCCAGATGTCGGCGCACGCATCGAGAACCTACTCGACGGCTTGCGGGCGAGCGGCGGGCCTGGCGTGGCTTCGGCCGCCGAGGACCTGGTGAGCTCGCTTGTCGGCCTGTACGGCGATGGCCTCGCGCACATCATGACCGCAATAGCCGCGGAAAGCGAGGCCGCCGCCGCTGTGCTCGACCGACTGGTGGCGGACCCACTTGTCGAGAGCCTGCTGCTGTTGCATGGGCTGCACCCGCTCGATGTCGATACGCGTATCCAGCGCGCCCTCGACAATGTGCGGCCCTACCTCGGCTCGCACGCGGGCGGGGTCGAATATCTCGGTGTCGCGGAAGACGGCACCGCGCGGCTGCGGTTGGCAGGAAACTGCCACGGCTGCCCATCATCGACGGTTACCGTGCGACTGGCCATCCAGGGTGCCGTTGAGGGGGCGGCACCAGAGCTCACCGGCGTGGTAGTAGCGGGCGTGAGTGAACCGCCTGGTCCGGCGCTGCTCGATATCGGGCGCCGCCCGCCGGATGGGCCACCCGAGGACAGCGAGCGGGACGGTCAGCCCGGCTGGGTCAGCCTGCCAGATACCGGGCCGCCGACCGGGCGGCCTGTCGTCATCGTCGCGGCGGGAACGGCCGTGCTTGTCTGCTCGGTCCGTGGCACTCGCTACGCCTACCGTGACTCGTGCCCGGTATGCGGTTCTTCGCTGGCAGGCGGCGCGCTCGTCGGTGGGCGGCTGGATTGCCCTGGCTGCGCGACCCGCTACGACGTCCGGTCGGCGGGCACGAACCTGGCTGACCCCAGCTGCCACCTCGACCCGCTGCCGTTGCTCGCCGACAGCCAGGGCGTGCGGGTCGCGCTGCCGCACGCGGTGCCGTCATGACCCCGAACACCGGACTGCGCCGGTTCGTCGGGCAACCCGCGGGCGCCGGGCCACCGGCCGGCGACAGTCCGGGCATCGCCACGGGCAGCAACCCGCAGCAGGCCGGTCATCCGTGGCAGCGCGTGCAGCCGGGTGAGCATTGCGGCCTGTGTGCCAAGCCGATCGCCGGTGAGCACCAGCACATTGCCGATCTTGAACATTCCACTCTTGTCTGCGCATGCCGTGCCTGCTATCTACTGTTCACCCACGATCGGCCCAGTGGCAGGTACCGCGCGATACCGGACCGCTACTTGCAAGATCCCTCGCACGTGATGTCCATGGCCGAATGGGATGAGCTCGAGATCCCGGTCGCAATGGCGTTCTTCCTGCGCAGCTCCAGGCAAGAGCAGATCAGCGGCTTCTACCCTAGCCCGGCAGGTGCCACCGAGTGCGTGCTCGAATTGGCTGCGTGGCGGCGGCTCGCCCGCGCCCACCCGCTGCTGCGGGCCGCAGAGCCCGATGTCGAGGCCATCTTGATCTGCCGTACCGACGGGAACATCGAGTACTTCCTGGTGCCGATCGACGCGTGCTACGAACTCGTGGGGCGGATGCGGCTGCAGTGGCGCGGATTCGACGGCGGCGCCGAGGCGCGGGCAAGCATTGAGAGGTTCCTCGCCGACGTGCGCGAGCGTGCCGGGCTGTACGCCGGGGAGCCGGCCGATGGCTGACCTCTCCTTCGACTGTATTGGCGGTCGCGCGGAGCGCTATTCGGCGATGCCGACTGTCGTGCTGACCCTGCGTATCAGCGAGACGAGCGGTCAGCGCATCGACGCGATCGCGCTTCGCTGCCAGATCAGGATCGAGCCGCACCGGCGGCGCTATACGGACGCGGAGGCCGAGCGGCTCGAGGATCTGTTCGGAGAGACCAGCCGGTGGGCGGACACGCTCAAGCCGCTGCAGCTGACCACCGTGTCCTTGATGGTGCCGGGATTTTCTGGCAGCACGGAGATCGACGTGCCTGTTATGTGCGGCTACGACCTGGAGATCGCCTCGACGAAGTACTTCAACGCGCTTGACAGCGGTGAAACACCGCTGCTCCTGCTGTTCAGCGGCACCGTGTTCACCACCGCTGAGCATAGGCTCAGCGTCCAGCAGGTGCCCTGGAGCCTGGAGACGTCCTACCGGCTCCCCGCGAGCGTATGGCGTGCGGCCGTCGACGTGCACTTCCCGAACAGCGCGTGGATCAGGATGAGCAGCGAGACGCTCAACGCGCTGCAGCGTTTCAAGAGCCGTCATGCCCTGCCGACCTGGGACTCCGTCGTGGCGGCGCTGCTCGCGGAAGCGGCAGAGCATCAGCCATGAGCAGCGGGCCGGGCCAGCGGCGCAGCGTGCATCCGGTGCGGCGTGCCGCGCTGGGCGTGGGGCCTGCAGCACCGGCCGAGCGGCGCTCATGAACGGCCACGGCGAATCGGCGGCCACCAACGTCGACCCCGCGCATCTGAGCCACGCGCGCAAGGTCGCTGACGCGATCCTCTACGAGGGCTATCTGCTGTATCCCTATCGCGGCGATGCGCAGAAGAATCAGGCGCGCTTCCAGTTCGGCGTGCTGATGCCCCCCGCGTACCGGTCCGTCGATCCCCACGAAATGTCGCAGCTGCAGACCGAGTGCCTGCTCGAATGCCGGGACGACGCCCAGGTGCGCGTGCTGGCCCGGTTCCTGCAGTTGCAGCGCAAAACGGTAGAGACGATCTCCGCGGTAGCCGGCTCCCGAGGCGAGGCGGCGCCGCTTGCCTCGCCAAGCGGCGCACCACCGGGAACACCGGCCTACGACACGGCGCCATGGGACGAGGCCATCGAACGTGAGCAAGAGGCGACCGTGCCCGTCGGTGCGCTGCTGGCCTCCCGCCGGGAGTTCGCGTTCCACATCAGCGGTGGTCAGGCGACCCAGGCGGTTACCGATGCGGGCGCGAGCGTCACGGGGTGGACACTGCGTCAGTGGTCTTCGCTGCGCGGGACGATCGCGCTGCAGGCGCAGCGCGTAGCCGGTCCGTACCACGCGCTCCGGCTGGGGGTGCGGGTGGCAAATCGCACCGCTGCCGACGGTCCGTTGCGCAGTCGCCAGGACGGGCTGCGCCAGGCCCTGATCGCCGCGCACGTTCTCATCGCGGTGCCTGGCGCGCGGTTCCTGTCCATGGTGGACCCGCCGGAATGGGCCGCCGCCGAAGTGGCCTCGTGCGTCAACAACGGCACCTGGCCGGTGCTGGCCGGCCCGGAGGACTGCCACGATCTCATGCTCTCGTCGCCGGTGATCCTCTACGACCATCCGGAGATCGCGGCGGAGAGCGCAGGAGATCTCTACGACAGCACCGAGATCGACGAGATCCTCACCCTGCGAACGATGGCGCTGACGGATGCCGAGAAACGCCAGGCACGCGCAACCGATCCGCGCGCGGCCGCGCTGCTCGACCGGGTCGGCGACCTGCCCGCGGAGATGCTCGAGCGGATGCACGGAGCCATCCGCTACCTGAAGGCGGTGCCAGGGGCTGCGGGCAACGCGGACTCCGGCGCATCAAGGCCCGGCGCGGCGGGTCTTGATGCGTCCGGCCCCGGCCCATCGAGCCGGGGGGCACCGGGCATGTCCGGCCCCGGCCCATCGAGCCGGGGGGCACCGGGGCAGCCCAGGCCGGATTCCCTTTCTGCTACGCCGGGCTCGCCGATGGCCGCCATGGCCGGCCATCCGCAGGTCCCCTGGTGGGACCCGAGCGCCGACGCGTCGGTGTCACCGGAAACCGACCACGTCATCGTCGACGGCGTGCGGGTCGCGCGCGGCAGCAGGGTCCGGATGCGGCCTGGCAGCCGGCGGGCGGACGCCCAGGACTTGTTCCTGGCCGGCCGACAGGCAGTGGTCGAGGCCGTGCTGCTCGATGTCGACGGCCATCTGCACCTCGCGGTCACCCCGGTCGATGACCCGGCTGCGGATCTGCACCGCCAGCACGGCAGATTTCTTTATTTCGCTCCGGACGAGGTAGAGCCGATCGCGGCACCGCCGGAGATCGTTAACGAGTCACGGCCAAAGGAGGAAGCGAAATGATCATAAAGCTGATTAAGGCCACGGTCCTCGCGGTGGTGATCGCCGCGGTGATCCAGTCGCTGCCTGACATTAAGCGATACCTCGAACTGCGGGAGATGTAGGCCCGCGCCCCCGCTGAGCGCAGGCGGCGAGGTTGGCCCGCCCGGAGGGCGTAGTCTCGCGGAGCTTTGGCAGCGCGGATCGGTGCCGGCCGGATCCTCTACCAGACAGGCCCTACTGCCTGGAATGGGCGATGACCACTAGGAAGGTCGGGTAACAGGATGGAAACAATCATCGGCTTCGTTGTCGGTTTCATCGTCGGCACGCGCGAGGGCAAGGAAGGACTTGACCGGCTGCGCACGTCGTGGCATTCGATCCGCACCTCGCCGGAGGTGCGCCGGCTGGCTCGCGAAGCCACCACCGTAGCCGAATCGGTGGCCAGGCAGGCCGCCAAGGGCGGTCTGGGCGGGACGGTCGGTAGCGTGACCGATATGCTCATCCGCAAGGCGGCCGGGTCAGATGGCAGGCCGTCAGATGGCAGGCCACAGGCGCAGCGCGTCGCGTGAGCCCTGGCGGGTAACCCTGGCTGCGGGCGGCCCGCGGGGATTATCCTGCGGACCCCTCGCTCCGCTCCGCAGCCCACGATGGCGTGCCACGCGGCAGCCGTTAAGATCTTGGCCCTGCGAACAGGTCGATCGCGCCACACGATGGCCCATGGTGTGCCGACACATGATGGGCCGTGGCCGCCCGGCAGGCCCGCGCCGGTCAAACGATCATGTCGATTCAACCGCGCAGGATTGCAGGTCTTGGAGCTTTGATCGGGCGGGAAGGCGCCACCACGCATTGATCAGTTATGTCCTAAACACGCCCGAACCCGCCGCGAGGCCCTACCGTATACCCATGCACGACCGCGAGATTGTTGCAGCGATCGTGGCAGGCGACGCCACTGGTCTCGGCGCGGCCTTCGGTCAGTACGCACAGGCGCTGTTCGCCTACTGCCGGTCCCAGCTGACCGAGCCTGCTGACGCGGCCGACGCCGTGCATGACACCTTCGTCATCGCCGCTGCCAAGCTTGCGGTGCTGCGCGAACCCGACCGGCTACGGGCGTGGCTGTTCGCGGTAACCCGCAACGAGTGCCATGGCAGGCAGTCGGCCGACGGCTCCGTTGCGCCGCGCCATGAGGCGGCCGAGACGACGGATAACGTCGGGGATGCCGACGCCGAGCAGGCGGAGCTGCGCGCTGTCGTGCACGCCGCACATGCTGCGCTGTATCCCGGAGAGCGTGAGATAGTCGAGCTGAACCTGCGCCATGGTCTCGACGGCGCCGACCTCGCCGATGTTCTTGGCATGCCGCGCAAACAGGCAGCGGCGCTCGCCTGGAGGGTACAGTCCAAGTTCGACACATCATTGGGCGTGCTGCTGGTTAACAGGCCCGGGCCGGAGGATTGCCCGGACTTGGCGGCCATGCTGGATGGCTGGAACGGTGAGCTGACGGCGCGACTGCGCACGCGGGTCAAGCTGCACGTCCAGCGGTGCGAGGCATGCGCACGCAAGCGCGGCGAGTTGACGCCTGTGATGCTGCTGAACCTGCTCCCGGTGACCATCCTTCCAGCCGGCCTCCGGCAGCAGTTCTTCCGCCTCGTCGGCGATGTCTCGCCGGACGCGGCGGCCTTGCGCGCCCGGGTGGCGCAGCGGGCCGAGCCGTTCGGCGCTGGCGGTTTCCCGCTGCAGCGGACAACACCGTCGGTGCCTCGCTGGCAGGGCAGCTATCCAATTGCGGCCGTCGCGGCCGTCGCAGCCCTGGGCGTGCTCGGCGGTGGCATGTTCTTCGTCGATTACACCCTTGGCCACCATGCGCCGCCGCGCGCTGCCGCGGTACGCACGCCGACGCCTCGGCCGACGCGAACCAGCCGGTCCATCGGAGCACTCGCTGTCACCCCGTCAGCGGCGGCGGCCGCGCCGCCCGGATCCGCGTCGACGGTGCTCGCGCCCGTGAGCACGCCCACAACGAAGTCCTCAGCCAAGACGCTGAAGTCGGCGTCGCCTTCGCCGTCGCGCTCGCGCGCGCCTCGAACGTCGCCGTCCCCGACACCACGGCCCTCCACGTCCCCGAGCCCCACGAGCCCGCCCCCCAAGAGCCCGAGCCCGTCCCCGACGAGCCCGTCCCCGACGAGCCCCACCCCGACAAGCCCCACCCCGAAGGGCCCGTCTCCCGCGACCCCGTCTTCATGACCCTCTCGTCCGCCATGACCGCGGGGACGCCCGCAGCGGTGCTCGACGAGTTACTCCACGCCAGGGCATGCCCTGGCCGCCCGCATCACCGCGGCCGCCCGCATCCATCACCAGCAAGCGCTCTTCTGTTCGCATCATGGCCCGGGTTCAGGCACCATGGACAGTGGTGTCTATTTCGGGCGACCAGCTGATCGCTCCGCTGGGTCTAGCTTGGGGATCACAGAGGTGGTGGCGTGGACCATGCCGACCAGATTCGCAGCTCGGCTAATTCTTTCCGCGTCGGCCGTTGTGGTCGGCGTGATCGTGGGCGCAGGCTCGCGGCGCTCGCTGTTCTTAAGCCCGTCCTGGCCGGTCCCGGCTGGGCACCATCAGTTCATCTCGTTGCTCTGCGTGCTGGCCGCCGGGCTGACAGTTCTGGCGTCGGTACGGATCGGCCGATTCCAGCTGGGTGACCTTCGCGCCAGGACCGGCTCAGGAGCTGAGACACAGCGGCGCCGTAGCCTGTTGGTACCGGCCGGCGCAAACTGCTGCGGGGATTACGGCGCGGACGGCTCGCGCGGCGTGCGCGGGGAAAGCGGCCACGGCGGGGATCCGGGGCAAGCTGGCGCGACGGGCGATGCCGCCGATTACGGATGGTACAGCGACGCGGGCGACGGCTCGCCAGACAATGGCTACCGCAGGCCGGACTCGCCGCACGCAAGGCCCGTCACCGGCAGCTCCGATCCCCTCGCCCGGCAGAGCGGTTACACCGACGAGGGCACCAGCGACACCGACCAGGGCACCAGCGACACCGGCCAGGGCAACGGCGACGACCCACAGCGGTCCGGCGTGGACTGCGGTGCTGCCGGGGATGTGGGCGATGACGCTGCCAAACGGCTCTATGGACAGATCACCATTTACACGCTACTGGAAGACGGCATTGCAGACTTTGACCGCCTGGTCACCCGCGTCGTCGAGCAGGTGCGGGCGAACGAGCCGGGCACCCTTGTCTACGTAGCGCACGTTGTCCCATCCGCGCCGTTGCAAAGGATCATCTACGGGGTCTACCGCGATCAGGCCGCCTACGACGAGCACACCAAGCGGTCCCACATCCGGGAGTTCGAGGCCAGCCGCCGGCCACTGATGCTCACGACCAACGTGATCGAGCTTGGCGTGCTGCAGGCCAAAGTGTTACCGTTCGGGCCGGTGCCGCTGCAGCCGTCAGTTGCGCAGCCCAACGGCAACGCGGCAGCAGGGCAGGACGAGAGTTGACCGGCGCGCGGGATCACGTAACCGCAGTCCTGTGACGACCTTCTGCATGGCTTCAAGGCGCGCCCTACGGCGCGCCGCTGGGGACCTAGGCGACTGCCGCTACGGCTCTTCGCCGTCAAGCCTCACGCAACCACGCGTTGCTGCGTTTGGCGTGCGCCAGCCGCGAGGCCAGCAATGCCCCGAGCAGCGCTCCAACTGCCTCCATAATGATGTTGGCCACCGACGTGTGCCGACCGGGGAAGAGGAACTTCCCCGCTGCCAGCACCACCGCGAGCGCAGCAGCGAGCAGGGTGGCCGGGACGGGGTGCACCGGCGGCCTTCGAGCCCAGACGATGAGGAAGCCGAGTGGGATGAACGACAGCAGATCAAAGCCGGCGAGCAGCCACTGCCCCAGGTTCGTGGGCGGGAAAGGTTCGATGTGGTCCGGAACATTGAAGTAGCGCTTAGGGATCGACAGTGCGCCCGGACGGAGGTAATCGACGGCGTAGCCAGGTGTGCGCACCTCCGCAAGGCTGATTTTGCCCTGCCACGGACCGCCCCCGTGGACCTCGTCGCCGAGCGCAATCTGCCCTTGGCTCCAGACCGTCGCGGAATCCGCCGGAAGGTGCTCTGCCAGCCGGGTCCGGCCGTCAACGTCGATGCGGATGCCGTCGCGTTGCAGCATCACGTCCACCCTGTTCGGCCGCTGCGGCAGGAGAGCCCCGTGGACTACGAACGGCGGGTCACCGTTGGCGTCCGACCCGGGACGGCGCAGCCAGACGAACAGGTCAGAGTGGTCCTGCCCGATGGCGAAGTCGGTGTCCCAGGAGTCGCTGGCCAGCATCATGATCGAGGCGTTCTCCTGCAGTGACCGCGGGTCGGCCACGAGCTGGATCTGAACGACGCCGGATCTGCGCACATCCTGCAGCCAGGCCGGTGTTCCAGGCGTGCGCGCGTTGTTCATCTCGCCGAACTGCAAGGATCCGTCTGCGCTTCTCGTTACCTCGTTGCGCACCGTGCGCGGCGGATCCCAGGCGAACGGGTAGTACGCGATGACAATGAGCAGCAGGACCATTCCCAGCAGGGCGACACGACACACAGTCGTGGCGCCGCCGCGCGCCGGCCGACTCGCTCCGCGCTCAAGCGTCAACGCCCGGGACCTGCCGGTTGGCCGATGCCCGGTCATAGAAGGTGGCTCGGACATGATTTGGGTGCCGGATAGTTGGCGCCTCGGACTCCCGCCGACCGGTGCGGACCCGGTGGCAGGTGGCGCTCTTCTAGGGTGAGGTCGGCTGCCGCCAAGGTCCGGGTGCGGGTGAGGTTGGCTGCCGCCAAGATCGGGGTGCGCCTGTACACGCAGAGGAGACGTCCAGCTGCGCCAAGTGGTTGACGTGGCGCCGGGCGGCTTGCACAGCACACCATGGCCAAAGACAAAAGGGGCCGGATGCTTTGCCCAGTTACGCGACCACGGGCTCGTCGAACTCCTCTCCCACGCCCGGCGCCGTGACATCGCCGACAACGGCCGACTCCACGCCGTAGCCCCCGCCGGTGTCCGCGGCCGGGTGCTGTGCACCGGACTGCCCGAAATCGCCGAACCGGACCCGGCGCCGCTGCGCAAGTCCGTCTGGATCAGGGCCGTGCGTCAGGTCGGCGATGGTCGGCCGGGTGGATGTGCGGCTCCGGCCGCCAGCCGCGGGCGGCGTTTCCGCGCGGCGTGCCAGGCGACGCGAATGCTGGCGCTCAGCGAGGATGGTCCGGAGCACACGCAGGCCGTCACTGACGGCACTCAAGTTGCTCACCCCGTGTATCCGGGAGTGCTCGAAACTGGGTACCTCGGTGACGACGAGCCCTGCCTTGGCGATGCGAATGTTGATGAGGGTCTCGACCTCGAAGCCGTCACCCCACAAGGATCCGTTGTCAGTGGGCGGCGCAGATGTGGCGTCGAGGTCGAGAACCGGCACAATGCGCCGCCAGAAGACGTTGAATCCATAGCAGAGGTCTGAGTACTTAGTGCCATAAACCAAGTTGACGGAAGTGCTGAGGACGCGGTTGCCTAGGCTGCGCAGACGCGTGATGTCGTCGCTGCCGCCGCCTTCGGCGAACCTGGTTCCTTTTGCAAAGTCGGCACCCGCGAGGAGCGCGTCCACGAACCGCGGGATCTCGCGGGGGTCGGCCGAGCCGTCCCCATCGACCATGGCGATGACGTCGCCGGTCGCGGCGGAAAAGCCGCACGCGAGTGCATTTCCCTTGCCCTTGCGTGTTTGCATAACAATACGGACATCTGGCCTCAACTGGCGTGCGACCGCCACCGTGTCGTCCACGGAGCGGCCGTCCACCACGATGACCTCATGGATGTCCGCTGGCAGCTGGGCGAAGACGTGGGGAAGGTTACGGGCCTCGTTCAGCGTCGGAATGACTACGGACACCCGCGGCCACGTCACCCCGTTACCTGACTGCACCGTCATGAGTTGACCCTTTACTGTCGTCGGGCTCTTCGTGGCCTCAGAATTCGAGTCTCAGTGAGCCGGCTGGCCGTTACGCAAATGGACATCTTGCCTTCAGTTTCATTAGGAGACGCGTGGGCCGAAGCAGCGGTTTACTTAATATTGTGGTATCTATGCGTAATCACACGTCACCGTTTGTGACATGATGTTCCGGCGCTGTTCATTGATCCGGCCCCGCGCGGCGCTGGTAGGCAGCGCGCTCCTGGGCCAGCACTGGGGCTGGGCGGACCAGGCTAGCTGGCATGACAGGGATGGGCTGAGTTGACTGACCGAGACTCGCCAGCGAGAGCAGGACCGCGATTCCCGCCTGCTGCTGCTCGCGCTTGCTTATCTCAGCTGGTGCATCACGGTAGCCCGTTGGCTCATGCCTGGTTCCGGCTGCGGACATTGTGGAGTCGTGCGGCCTTCCGTGCGGAAGCTGATCCGCGCCCTGGCTTGCGGTGGCCGGGGCTAGTGACTCAGCGCGCCGGTGGCGGCCGTGGCCGAAGGCTGCGCGGATTACTGGAGGTGTGGTCACCAGTGCCTCGAGGTACCGCACGGCCAGCAGGGCGAACAACAGCCCCATTAGCCCGCCTGCCAGCCCACCCGCGGCCGCGGCGCCCACCTCCAGGGCGGAGCATGTCGTCAAAACGGCCGCTGCGCGTGGTATGTTGCCGCTCGCCCGGCACACCGCGATGTAGAGGGACTTCGGGACGGCCGCGGGGTAGCCCATGACCATCAGCCACAGCGGCAGCGTGGCCTCGGCCGCATAGCTCCTGCCGAACAGGCCCAGCGCCACGTGGGCACCCAGGATCAGGGCAGCCATGCCCGGCAACCCGATCATGAACGACAGCCGCAAGGCGAAACGCAGCTTCTTGGCGATTACCGCGGGGTCGGCTGCCGCCACCGCGAAGAGAACCGTCGCCAGGTGCGCCGGCACGATGAACAGGAAGTTGGTCAGCATCGTGGCGACGTAGAACGCGGCGTTCGCTGACGGCGACACGATCAATGTGACCAGCACTGGCATCAACGAGGTCGGCATCGTCATGGCGAGGTTCAGCCAGTTGTGGGCCATGGCGGCCTTGCCAAGTCCTCGCAGTACCCCCCAGTCGGGCCGGGGAAGGACGGGCGTGCCGGCGATCCGCAGCGGGACGGCGACGGCTACCAATGACAATGCCGTGCCCGCCACCCACGACAGGGTGATGCCGACGCCGAGCTGATCGTGCAGGATAATCGCAGCGGCGGGCAAGGCCAGCAGCTTCGCGATTGCGAACGCTATATTGCGCCAAAGCTGCAGTCCCCCGCGCATCAGGCCGATGGTGGCCTGGTCGAGCACAAGGGTCACCCCGGTCACTATCACTCCGGCCACGAAGAGTGCTGCCTGGCCGGAAGTGCCGATCATGTCCTCGAATCGGCTGTTGATGCGCGGCGCTACGACGGCGAACCCCAGCCCGAGCAGCAGTGATGCCAGCCCGCAGGTGAGCAGCGCGGCCGACACCAGCCCGGCCCGGGCGCTGCGCCTGGGCAGTTCGCCGATGAGTAGGGTACCGAGCCCGAGCATGCCGATTGTGCCGAGTAGTGTCATCGCCGACACCGCAGCCGAGCCGTATCCGACCGCCCGCTGACTGAACACCCGGGTCGCGAACGCCCAGTACACGAAGCCGAGCAGCGACGCCACGCCGGTCGAAGCGACGAGGCTGCCTGCGTTAGTCAGCAGGTCATGGTGGCCCCGCCACGCAGCTACGACAGCAGTCCACGGCGAACGCCGCGGCGTCGCCGCCGGCAGGCTCGTCTCAGCCGCCCCGAAGGCGTCGGAGCCGGCCCGCGCGGCTGTCACGATGCAGGCGTCCTATCACTGTAAGTGACGGGGGGGTCGGGCCCAGCAAGGGTTGCCAGGGGATACAGGTTCGCTGCGCCCGGGTGGTAGTTAACGGCGAGGCCCGGGGAGCGCATATGCACACCCTGGGCCGGCCACCGCGGCTGCTCGAGACCACGACAATGCCGCATCATCGGCGACAGCTGCATACGGTGAATTATATCGACAGCCAGTCCATCGCCTCCTCGGGCACGGCCCGCGACCGCGTCCGCTCTGTTGCTGCGCGTCAGCCTTTCAGTGATAGGACGCGCAAGGCGGGCAACGGGAGTACCTGCTGGGCCGCAGGAGCTCCCCGGCCCGTCGCGCTTGCCCGGCAACCCGTTCACCGGAATGCCGCGGCCCGGACCGAGCTGTGGTTTCGCGGCACTGGGTTTCGCGGCGCTGGGTTTCGCCGCCCCGTGGTTTCGCGGCGCGGCCACGTCTTCGCGGGACGGCTATCGCTGAAGGGGCGTGGTCATCGACGAAAACAGGGCAAGGCCACCATGGTTGCCATACGCTAGTGAAGCGGACCAGCCGCTGCCTTGGTCCTGTTGCGCTCCCTGCCGGGCGCGACGTGAGGCTGTCACCTGGGACGAGGGTGCGGAGATGGCCGTCGGCCCAGGAACGCCAGCCTCGAGCAGAGCGTCACCATATTCTTACCATCCGCACTCTTTACCATCCGCACTCGGCGCGGGAGCGCTGAATCAACGAGAACACCAGCGGCCAACTCCGCGAATAGTTCGCTGCGGGGGATGGATATCCGTGGAGAGCTTAAGCATGCCTGAGCCTGGCGCGACTGACCATGGGAACTCATTGGGGTTTTCGAAAGGCGGAACGAAACGGTGGCGAGGCACGTGAGACGCGGGACCCTGCTGCGGAAACAACACCAGCGTCGGCCATACCGCAAGTCACTTATTGTGATGACTCTTGCGGCGCTCCTCATCGGCGGCTTCTGCTATGCGTACTATCCTCTCCTGTCCCGCGCCGCCGCCAATTTGATACCTTCTTCGGAAACGGCGGCTAAATCGAAAGCCACTGGTCTCAAAACTAAAAGCCCCACGAGGTCGGCGTCGTCATCGTCCGTCGCGACGCCTGCACCTGTGCAAAAGTCGCCCCGGGCCAACCCGTCACCCAGGGTCGGCGTCTCCGCCGCCGCGACCCAGTTGTGCGGCCAAGCGGGATGGCCAGAAACACATGTCGACGGCGGTGCGTACATCGTCCAGAACGACGAATGGAACTCTGCGGCGCCCGAGTGCATCACAACCGATGGTGGCGCACAGTTCAGTGTCGCCAGTTCGTCGATCTACGAACCGACCGCCGGTGATCCCGGTGGATACCCGGCGATCTACAGTGGGTGCAGCGCAGGGCAATGTACCACAGGCAACAAGATGCCGATCCGGGTCAGCGACCTGACGCCAGGTACAGTCACCTCCAACTGGGTGACCGCTCAGCCGTCAAGCGGCGCCTACGATGTCTCCTACGACATCTGGTTCAACGCCGCGCCGGTCACGTCCGGAACGCCTGACGGCGGGGAACTCATGATCTGGCTTGCGCACCGTGGCGGTCATCAGGTCGCGCCCTCCGGCAGACCGGTCGCCCACACCACCATTGACGGCTACGCCTACACCATCTGGAAGGGGCCAGGCGGGCCAGCTTTCGACCAGATCACCTACGTGATGGACCGTCCCGTCGCAGCAGTCCAGGACTTCGACATCGGTACGATCGCCGCGGATGCGGCCAGTCGCGGATATATCGCTGGCACATCGTATCTCCTCAATGCCCAGGCCGGTTTCGAGATATGGCAAGGCGGTCGCGGGCTGGCGACGGAGTCATTCGCGATCAATGTCAGGAGATGAGGAGCCGTTTAGCGGAGAGCGTCCACCGCCCGGTCAGGTGCGCGCCGACCGCTCGGGGGACTGTACCTCCGATGCGGCGACGTGGGCCTGCGACGCGGCGACGTGGGCCTGCTTGCGTAGGCTCTTGATGTAGGCGAGGGGGCCGGCGGCCATGCCCCGGCGGTCGAGTGTCGGCGGCAGGTGCTGCGGCTGCGCGCGGCGTGTCGCACCGGCCGCGTCGCGCAGATAGCCGGCC
>DATIYI010000237.1:0-2181 GCA_035517695.1 Streptosporangiaceae bacterium | reverse complement strand
TCTGGGGCTCAGCAGCGAAGCCAACTGCAACTAGGAAGCCCCGCAGATCAAGCGACGGGTGAGTCTTAGCTGGTCAAACGGGTGGGGCGCCAGGGGCTCGAACCCTGAACCCACGGATTAAAAGTCCGCTGCTCTGCCATTGAGCTAACGCCCCGCGGCACCGGCCGGGTGGCAGCGCCGTCGGCACCACATGCGGGCGCCACGGCTGCAAAGCGTACCTACTCGCGCGCGGGGATGTGCGCGTGGGACCTAGCCTGGATGCCCCGGACATGACCCGTTCCCAGCGGCAGCGCGATCCATCCCTCAGCGATAGGCGGACAGGCCGGTGAGAGCCTGGCCCACGGCCAGCGCGTGGATCTCTTCTGTGCCTTCGTAGGTGAGCACCGACTCCAGGTTGTTCTCGTGCCGGATGACCGGGTACTCCAGCGTGATCCCGTTCGCGCCCAGGATGGTCCGCGCCTGCCGGGCGATCTCGATCGCGGTCCGGACGTTGGCCATCTTGGCCAGGCTGACCTGCTCCGGCGCGACCTTCCCAGCTTCCTTGAGGCGGCCGAGGTGCAGTGCGAGGAGCTGGGCGCGGGTCAGGTCCGCCAGCATCCAGGCGAGCTTGGACTGGGTCAGCTGGAAGCCGCCGATCGGCCTGCCGAACTGCTCGCGGGTGCACGCGTACTCCAGCGCCGCCTCGAGGCAGGCCCGTGCCGCACCGGTGACCCCCCACACGATCCCGAACCTGGCCTCGCTCAGGCACGACAGCGGCCCCTTGAGCCCGGTGACACCGGGCAGCACCGCGTCCGCGGGCAGTTTGACGTCGTCAAAGTGCAGTTCCGCCGTGACCGAGGCACGCAGCGACATCTTCTTGTGGATGGTCCGCGCGGTGAAGCCGCGCGCCCCGCGCGGCACGAGGAAGCCGCGGATCCCGTCGGGCGTGGTGGCCCAGACCACGGCTACATCAGCGATCGCCCCATTGGTGATCCACATCTTGGTTCCGGACAGTACCCACCCTTTATCGTTTTGCTCCGCGTGGGTTTTCATGCTTCCGGGGTCGGAGCCGTGATCCGGTTCGGTGAGGCCGAAGCACCCGATCGCGTCGCCAGCGGCCATCCGGGGCAGCCATTCCTCCTTCTGTGCGTCCGAGCCGTACCGCCAGATCGGGTACATGGCGAGCGAGCCCTGAACGGACACCACACTGCGCAGCCCCGAGTCGGCCGCCTCCAGTTCCCGGCAGGCGACGCCGTAGGCGACCGAGCCCATGCCGGCGCAGCCATAACCGGTCAGGTGCATGCCGAGCAGGCCGAGCTTGCCGAGTTCGGGCACCAGTTCGCGGGGGAGCGTGCCGGCCTCGAACCAGTCCGCGATGTGGGGCATGACGCGGTCCGCCGCGTAGCTGCGCACCGTGTCGCGGACCAGGCGCTCCTCGGGGCTCAGCTCGTCGTCGATCCGGAGCAGGTCAAGGTTGGCTGGCTGGGAGGCGGCACTCGGCGGCATCGGCGGGTCCTCTCTCTCAATGCCCGTGCGGACGGACCACTCTTCAGCGTATGCGGAGGGGGTCCGGCTGTCTGTGCCCCCCGGGGCAGGGCATGATCGGAGTATGGACGGAACGAATGACCGCAAGCAGCTCATCCGGCCGCGTGAGGGCCGCATGGTCGCCGGGGTCTGCGCGGGGATCGGCGACTACTTCGGCATCGACCCCAACATCGTCCGCCTGGTGTTCGCGGTGCTCACGATCTTCAGCATCGGGGCAGGCGCGCTCGTGTACCTGATCGCCTGGATCGTGGTGCCCGAGGAGGGCGAGAAACAGTCGATCGCCGAGAACTACCTGAACAAGGGCAAGAAGAGCAGCTAGGACGGTAGGTGCCCTGACGGCCGGCGAGGCCCGCGAACTGACGGGGGCGCTGTGCGGGTAGGAAGCCCTGGCAGGCGGCCAGGGCTGGCGGCCACGCACCGGCACCCCGGCAGGCCGGGTCCTGACGCCTGCGGGCCGGGTTGCCGGCTCGCGGACGCTGGCCAGATGGCCATGCTGCCATGCGCTTTGCCCGGTGCGGCCTTCGTCCCCTATGCTGGGGCGGTCCCCGACGGCGGGCGCCGCGGGTTCGAAGCGGCGGTGGCCGTCAGAGCCCCCATCGTCTAGCGGCCTAGGACACCGCCCTTTCAAGGCGGCGGCACGGGTTCAAATCCCGTTGG
>DATIYI010000236.1:0-14001 GCA_035517695.1 Streptosporangiaceae bacterium | reverse complement strand
GGTGCCGGGTGGCCCAGCGGTGCCGGGTGGCCCAGCGGTGCCGGGTGGCCCAGCGGTGCCGGGTGGCCCAGCGGTGCCGGGTGGCCCAGCGGTGCCGGGTGGCCCAGCGGTGCCGGGTGGCCCAGCGGTGCCGGGTTTATCAGTGCGACCCGGTTCACGGAAGGGGCGATGCTCCACAGCCGTACCGTGCCGTCGGCGCTGCCCGCGGCGAGCGTCTTTCCGTCCGGGCTGAAAGCGACCGATTCCACGTAACTGGCCGGACCGGTCAGCGTCGCGAAGGGCCTGTAGCCACCCGCGCCGTTTGTCTGCCATAACCGAACGGTGTCGTCGGCGCTGCCGGCCGCGAGGAAACGGCCGTCCGGGCTGAACGCGACGCTGTAGACGGTATTGGCGGGCCCGGTGAGCGGCGGGCCGGCCTGTCGCGGCTGCCGCGGGTCGCTGGTGTCCCATAACCGGATCTCGTGGTCGGCGCCCGCGGCGGCGAGCAGCCCTCCGCCCGGACCGAAGGCGGCGCCGTAGATCGGGCCGGGCAGCCGTGCGAGCGGTGGACCAAGCGGTGCAGGTATTCCCGGGTGCGCCACGTCCCAAAGGCGCAGCGTCCCGTCGTCGGCCGCGACGGCGAGGTCGGCGCGGTCGGGGCTCAGCGCGACCGCCTGCACGACGCCGTCAGAGTCGAGCAACCGCGCGACCGCGGGGGCCCCCGACGACTCGAGCAGGCTCGACAGGGCCTCGGGAGTGGGGGAGATGCGGTAGGCGGCTAGGCCGAGTTGCGCGGCAACTGACACATCGTTGCCGCGGATCTCACTGGCTTCGACCGCAACCTCGCGCGAGTCCGCGTTGTTTCGCGCCGCGCTCGCCTCCTCGCGCTGCGCGAACGCGTAGCCCGACAGCGCCATGGCCGCGACGACGGTTGCGGCCATGGCGGCGACGAGGAGGTGCAGGCGCCGGGTACGGCGTCTTTGCGCGCTCCGCTCGGCCCGCTCGAAGGCGCTACTCGCGTCGAGAAACTCCTGTTCGAGCGGGCTGAGCCCGGCACGGGCCGCAGGGTCCGCAGCCGAGTCTCTCGCGATGGCAAGCGGGCCGCCCCGCAGCAGGCCGCTAACCTCGCGGCCACCGTCGCGCCAGGCGCGGGCCGCCTCGCCGACGCGGCGGCGCATGCGCAGCCAGTCACGGTCCGCATCGATCCACTCGCGCAGCCGCGGCCAGGCTGCAAGCAGCACCTCATGGGTGATCTGCGCGGCGCTGGCGTCGACCGTTATCAGGCGCTGAGCGACGAATGTGCGGAGCACATCCGCGTCGTTGCCGCGGCTCACCTCGTGGATGGGGACGCGGCGGCGGAGCGCCACGCCGTCGGTGACCTGTACGAGGCGCAGGAAAAGCCGCCGCGCATGGCCGCGTTGATCTGCCCCGAGCTCGCTATAGGCGGTTTCCGCGGTGTGGGCGATCGCGTCTTTTATACGGCCACTGCCCTTGTACGCGGCGACAGTGAGGACCCCGCCCCGTGATCGCTGCCAGGTTGCGAGCAGCGCGTGCGAGAGCAGTGGCAGCGATCCCGCCTCGTAAGCCGCCTCGGGTCCGCCGTTTCCTATCAGCGGTGCCAGATCGCGCAGCAGTAGCTCGACGAGCCCATGCTCGACCTTCAGCCTGGCCAGCCGGGCCGGTTCCACGATCGCCTGGCGTAACTGCGCCTCGGTCATCGGCCTCACCACGATCTGGCGTTCCTGCAGGGCCGTGGTGAGCTGCGGGTAGGCGAGGGCGCGGGAGTAGAAGTCGGCACGCAGGCCGAGCACCACGAGGGCGCGCGAGCAGAGCGCGCAGAGCGCGGCGATGAACGACCGCCTCTCATCCTCGTCCCGGCATTCGGTGAACGTCTCCTCGAACTGATCCACGATGACCGCAAGGCCGGGCGATCGGGCCTGACCGGCCAGTTCCGTGCTGCGCGCGGGATCCGCGCGCAGCACGGACTCGGCTGATGCCACGTCTTGCGGCGCCAACTGCCCGGCAAGCGCGCGCAGTGGGCGCGGCCCCGGGCTGAAAAGCAGTAATCGCCGGCCGCCTGGATCGTTGCCGACCCGGCTGCGGGCGCGCAGCGCCGGGATCAGCCCCGCTCGCAGCAGCGAGGACTTGCCGGCGCCCGAGGGCCCGACAACCACGAGCGGTGACCCGCCGGCTTGGCTTCCCGTGCTGCGATTTCGGTCGGCGGCCAAGTCGACGAGCAGCCGGATCAGGTCGTCACGGCCGAAGAACCAGCGGGCATCCTCGGCCTGGAAGGGCGCGAGGCCGCGATATGGCGCCGGGGCACCCGTCGGTCGGCGACCCGGTGCCCTGCGGGCCCGCGCCAGTGCCTGCAGCCACTGCTCAATGGCCTCAGCACGGGTCTCGCCGCAGGCTGCGAGGATCCGCCGCAGCAGGGACGCGGCCGAAGCCGGCGGCAGGTGGCTGCCGGTGAAATAGTCGCCGACGGTGCTCGGCGGGATGTCGGCCGCCGAGGCCACCTGCCTGATCGTCTTGCCTGCCCGCTCCCTGAGCAGGCTGAGCTCGCGGCCGAAGTCTTCCTGGTTGGCGATGCGCCCCGGATCGGCCGACCCAGGATGAGGTGAAGCGTCATCAGCCACAGTTCCCCCCACAAACCCCTAAGACCGTTCGTCAATCAGGACTGTACGCCCGGTGTCCACTGAAATGCGATGAGTTAGTGCTGGATAGTCCGTCGTGTCCTTACCGCGTCCGAGGTTGTCCGGGGAGTGGCCCGGCTATTCCGGCCAATCCGCCCGGACGGCACACTGACGAGATCAGCGAAGGCCCGGGTGCCACGGGCCTTCGCTGACCTAAGGCTCGCGGGGGCGGCCCCTGATAGCAGGAAGGAAAGTCCGGATGGGGGGGTGGGCGGATGTCCATCTTGTTGATCATCGCCGTATTGGGTGGGGTAGGTTACTTGTTTTCATTGCACGTGCATCCCTACACGCGCTGCCATTGGTGCCGTGGCGCTGGACGGCATCGGGGTGTGGTCTATGGCTACGCCAACCGTGCATGCCCGCACTGCGGTGGCAATGGCAGGCAGTTGCGCCTTGGTGTCCGCCTTTTCCTCGGCGGTACCGATCGGAAGTAGCGCGGCCGAAGTACCACCGCGGAAGTAGCGCCGCGGACGTACACACCGCGGACGTAACACGGAGCGGAGGTAACGCAGGTCAATTCAATGTCAGGCACATCGGCCTCGACGGCGTCCGCGGGGGCGGCGCCGCGGCTTCCCGCTGCCTGCATCGCTCACCGATGGCCAGTGGCCTGGAAGGTCTCGACTGCCCTAACGGACCGGACTCGACTGCCCTAACGGACCGGATTTGCCCGGCTGGACTCGGCTGGACTGGCAGATGATGGCCCGTCGGGTGCCATCGGGGTGATCTTGATGTGGCGGTAGGTTCTGGTGGTGCCGGGTGACTGGGATAGGTTCTGGTGGTGCCGGGTGACTGGGATAGGTTCTGGTGGTGCCGGGTGACTGGGAGTGGGATCCGTCGTTGTACGCGGGCAGTGCCCGCTACTATGCAATTGGCCGTTTGCCCTATCCGCCGGCCATCGCGGTCGTATTACGAAAAGAGCTCCGTCTCGACGGCTGCGGGCGGCTGCTCGATTTGGGCTGCGGGCCTGGATCGCTGACGTTGCTGCTGGCCGGCCTGTTCAGCGAGACCGTCGGCCTGGACGCTGATGCGGCGATGATAGAAGACGCCCGCCGCCGCACCCATCTTCTCGGTGTCCGCAACGTTCACTGGATTCACATGAGGGCAGAGAGCCTGCCCGCGGTCTTCGGCAAGTTCCGTGTCGTCACCTTGGCCCAGTCGTTTCACTGGATGGACCGGCCGCGCGTCGCGTCGGCTCTGGCCCGCCTGCTCGATCGCGACGGTGCGCTCGTCCACGTGGCCGCTACCACTGATCGCGGCGCGTCCTGCGACGGCGAACTCCTGCCCGGGCCGAGCCCGCCCTGGGACCGCATCGACGAAGTGATCGCTGCCTACCTCGGTGCTGTCCGCCGCGCCGGGCGCGGCATGCGGCCCGCCCACATCGGCTTGGGCGACGACGAGGTTTTCCGCGCCGCGGGTTTTTCCGGCCCCCGGCGATTCGAACTCGGCGGTGGGGAGGTGTTCGAACGGACGGAAGATGAGGTCGTCGCGTCCGTCCACTCCCTGTCTAGCGCGGCGCCGCACCTGTTTGGCGACCGGCTCGACGCCTTCGACCGCGATGTACGTGCGGCGCTGAGCCAGGTATCGCCGAGCGGCCGGTTCTGGGAACGATCCGGGGAAGCTGTCCTGTCGATTTGGCGCCAATCGTCATAATTTGGCGGCCTTGCGCGCGGCCCGTGGCGCCAGTTAGCCTCCTGCTCCTGGCGGGCCTGTGTGCGGGCTGTCCATCCACAGGTGCGATGGCAGGGCCTCGTCCAGCGGTGAGGGGACCTCGAGCGCGGCGGGGGCCGACTCGGTGCCGCGTGCGCAGGCCGTGAAGACGAACGGCCCGCTTCGCCGCCACCAGCCGGGGAAGACGGGACCCTCCACCGTGCGGACCTCCAGCGGCGACCACGTCTGTTCAGGAGGCAGCAGCTCCGCCACGCTCACCTCGACCGAGCGCGTGTCCCTGCGCAAGCCGGTCCGCAATACCTTGAGTGCGCTCTCCTTCGCCGACCAGAAGAGGTTGGCGGCAAGATCGCGCGCCTCTGCGGCCGCCTCAACGAAGCGCGCCTCGGGCTCGGTCAGGTAGTCCCGCACGAACGCGGCGCTGCGCGGCTCCACCACCTCGATATCGCAGCCGACATCCGCGGGCTCGGCAGTCACCAGGCAGACGGCGCAGCCCGCCCGGTCGCTCAGCGAGACCCCGCGGGCCGCGCGCCGCCCGTCGACGTACAGTTCTGGTGCGCCGTCGGGCGCCGCGCGCCCCTCGATCCGCGCGAGCGCGGCCGGTTCGTCGGGCCAGCCGAGGACGCTGGCCACGGCGACCTTGAGTGTCCACCGGCCGAGCAGGTAATCCGTCCGCCGCTTGGTGTAGGGGAGCTGGCCCGCGCGGCGGTGCTCGGCGTCGGTCAGCCAGCTGGTCGTGGGGGGCGCAGCGGGCAGCGTGAGAAGCTGCCGCTCGGTCCGCGCGAGCCACGAGATAGCCATGCGGTGCTCCCGCTCAAGGTCGGCTCGGTCAGGCCACCGGCACATCGACGACGGGCGGCACGGTCGATACAAGCCGCCGCTCCAACTCGCCGATGATATACGGCCTGAGGTCGGCGGCCGCGATGATCTCGTCGACCGATCCCACCCGCATCGCGCGCTTGATGTCATGGATGGCGTCAAACTCGTCGGCCATCTCCTTGAGCTTCTCGGCCCTGACCGTCTTCGTTGTGTCGGCGAGTTCCTGGCTCATCTTTGCCACGTCCTCGCCCGACGCTCCCGCCAGTTGCTCGCGGAGCTTCGCCACCCGCGGATCCTTCTCGGTCCTCGTGCCGACCTCACGCACCAGCACGACCCCGGCGGCGGGCGCGCCACCGATCACCGACGCGTAGGAGCCGGCCACGGCGGCGATCCCCATATTGTCGTTCAGCCGCTTGGAGAACACCACGAACGCGCCGCCGTGGTAACGGGACACCACGACGAAGATGATCGGGCCGCGGAAGTTGGTGATCGCCCGGCCGATCTCCGCTCCGTACTCGAGCTGCCAATTGCGCATGCTCTCGGGCGAGCCGTCGAACCCGGTGAGGTTGGCGAGCACGACGAGGGGGCGATTGCCGCTGGCGGCGTTGATCGCCCTCGCGGTCTTGCGCGAGGACTGGGGGAACAGCGTGCCCGACGTCCACGACGGCGGCCCGTCCGCTGGCAACATGCCCGCACGGGCAAGCCCCTGCGACTCAAGCCCGATAAGACAGACCGGTATCCCGCCGATGCGCGATTCCCAGACGATGGAGATCTCAGCGTCGCGCCACCGCGCCCAGCGCTCGAACGGCTCGTGGTCGTTGTCGGAGACCGCCCGCATCACCGAGCGCATGTCGAACGGCTTCTTGCGCTCACCGTTCAGCTCGGCGGAAAAGACGTCACCCACCAGCTCGAATTCGGAACCTTCGACCTTATGGTGCGGTGAAGCGCACACGTCACGGTCGAACGGATCGGTGGTGGGCGCCCGGCGTGGATGCTCCTCACCGGGGACCACGTAGGTGTGGTCGTAGTGGCGCAGCAGCAGTGCGCACGCGTCGGCCAGGGTGGGCGCCCAGTACTGCCCTTCACCGTTGGGGCCCATGATCCGCTCGAAACCGCCGATGCCCAGGTTGTCCTCTGCCGATACCCCGCCGGAGAAGTCGAGCGCGCCCTTGCCGGTCAGCACCATGGCGCTTGCGGGCGTCATGATCAGGACTCCCCGGGTGTGCATGACCATGGTCGACTCGGCGTCCCAGTAGGGCTGAGCGCCAACGTTGATTCCTGTGACGACTATGTTGACCTCGCCCCCCGACTGGGTGAAGTTGACCAGGCTGCGCAGCACGGCAGCGATCCAGTCCATGTTCTCTGTACCGCTGTCCCAGGCGATGCGGGCACCAGAGGACAGCGCGAACCATTCGACCGGGACCCCCATCGTGTCCGCGAGATCGACCGCGGCCATGATACGCCGGCATTCCTTCTCGGTGAGGTTGCCAAGGCCCTGCGTCGGGTCTCCGACGATGGCCACCCGGCGCATACCCTCGGGCACCAGCTTCGTGTAATTGGTCATCACTCCGACGACGATCCCGGCTTGGTTCCGGCCATAGGGCCGGTCGACCGGTATCAGCCGCTCGCCCGCGTCGTCGAGGTCATGCTCGATGAACTCACCAGATGGGAAGTCCGCCTCGGCGCCCACCGGCGGTGTCAGCATGCGGATGAGCTCGTACGGATACGGCGCGCCGATCCGCTGTGCCCTAAGCTGCTTCTGCTTGTACTCGGTCAGCGGCCGGATGGGCTGGTCAGCAGGCGGCCGTACCCGCACCGTGACCGCCCGGTCCGCCACGTTCTCTATATCGAGCACCACGCCGCGAATTTCGCCGGTCGCGGCGTCCTCCGTCCGGATCCGCACCGACACCTTCTCCAGGCTAAGCCCGGCGGCCATCGGCGCGAGCTTGTGCGCGAGCCTTCGCCAGGTCCCAGTCGGGATGTCCCAGGTCGGGCGGACGTAGAGCACCACCCGGTTGTTCACCGGCCGCTGCTTCGGCGGTCGCATGGCGAGCGCGTGCCTGATGTCGGCGAGCGACTGGGCCAGCTGCCCTTCCAGGTGCGGGAAGCCGATGATCTTGCCGCCCACGCCACGGGCCGCGGTGAGGTCGCGGACCTCGGCGAGCGCTATCAGCCGTTCGTCCTTCGGGTTCTCGTGGGCGACCGCGTGGTAGAGGTAGATGTCCTCGGCGCTCGGCAGCCGCTGCAGCTTGAAGTTGGACAGCCGCCACAGGTTGAGGCGCTCCGCGAGCATCGGGTGCAGGTTGCGGTAGAGCGGATCCTCGGTAAATCCGGCCTCCGATTGGGTGTAGCTGAAGTGCTGTGTGCGCAGATGCTCGGCGGCGTGTTCCGCGTCGGCGCTCGCGCTCGTGACGGTGATGTCGAGGCGGTGCAGCGGGTGGCCGAAGTCGGCCTCCGACAGCAGCCCCGCGATCTCGGCAGACATCGCGTCGCCGTCGATCCGCGGGCTGGTCCGCCAGGATTCGACGTCCACGACAACCCGCTGGTCCGCAGGGATAGCGCTGAGATGGGCGTGCAGTTGGCCGGCGAACGCGGGCAGGTCCTCGGGCGGGACGTACGCGCTGACCAGATGCACGTCGGCGCTCCCGTTGCCGTCGGTGCCCTCACGGTAGTTGGCCAGGCAGGTTAGGTACGGGCCGAAGGTTTCTGACTGCAGGCGGGTCAGGTCACGGATCCGGTAGAACCGGCGCGCCCTCGCCTCGAGGAGCCGCGCCCGGGTTGCCCCGTCCGCGGTGCGGTAGCGGTCCCGCAGCACCGCGCGCATCGGCTGCGGGCACGCGACCAGGCGGGCCATCAGCTCCTTGTGCCTCTCGTCGGACGGGTGCTGGGCAAGCTCGTCGAGGTAGCGATCCATCTCGGCGTACACCTTGTCGCGGGCCTGCTTGATCAACGGCGCGTCGACATAGCCGAAGCGAACCTCCGTGGCCAGGTCGCAGACCTCCTGCTGGCGGCCACGGGCGGACGCGATGAGCCGGTCCAGGACGTCAAGCCGTTCGTCGGTCATCGCCGCGGCCAGCAGCTCACGCTGCCGCCGCCACCGGTCAAGGACCGCCATGACCGCAGGAGCCACGGTCTGCAGCCGTCCGAGTGACCGGTACATGTGCAACATGGCCTGCTCGAGCTCGGGCGTCCGGTCCAGCGATGTGACGCCGTAGCGCGCGAGCGCTCTGCGCAGCTCAGCGACGAACTGGTCGGGCACTCCGCTGCGCTCCCGATCGAGGAAGGCCAGGTAGGTGAAGAAGTACTCCTGGTCGCTGCGGGAGTGCTCATCCTCGGGGTCGTCAGGCACGCGCCGCGAAAGCTCGGTGATGTCGGCGAAGATCTCCAGGAGTTCCTGCTCGTCCCGCAGCAGGTCCGCGTCGGCGGGCGCCGCGGTGTCCAGCGTGGATTCCTGGCGCCTGCTCAGCGCGCGGGCGGTGGCCTCGTCGAGGTCGTAGCCCAGCAGGTAGGCACGCAGGGTGGCCCTGGACGAACGATCCGCTTCGGCACCGCCGGCGCTCGGGCCAGCCGCGCCGGTTCCTGCCAGGCTGGCGAGGTCGACGCGGGGGCTGCTTGACGCACTCTCCAGCTCATCGGCTGGCTGCAGCTGGACCACTGGCGCGCCGGCTTCGATTTGGGTATTGAGGCCCGCGCTAACCGAACGGACCGTCCCCGCGTACGGCGCCGCGATGGTGGTCTCCATCTTCATGCTCTCCACCACGATCAGCGGATCGCCTGCCTGCACAGTGTCGCCCGGCACGACCTTCACCGCGACGACGAACGCGGGTGCGGTCGTGCGGACCTGGCCGCCGTCGTCGCGGGCGACGGTGTGCGGAACGCCGTCCACCTCGACCATGAGCCGGGGACCCTGCGAGTCCGCGACGACACGGTAACGCCGGCCGCCGCAGGTGACGGCCCGCTCGTAGCGACCGAGATGCCGCACGTTCACGTCGATGAGACCTTGATCGGTGGCGACGCGATAGTCTTCCGCGCCGAGCCGGTAGACATGCAGCCGATAGGAGTTGCCGCCGAGGCGCAACTCCAGCTTGTGACCGACGGTGTCGGGCAGTTCCGGACGGCCACGAGCGGCCACCGCGTAGAAGTTCGCCTGGACGGCAGCCTCGTCAGCGTCGGCGGCTTCGATGGCGGCCTGCAGCAGGGCTACCGGGTGCTGGGGTGGATGCAGGTCCCCCGCCGCGGTCAGCCGGTCGAGCCACTGGTTGTCATAATTCCCCTCGGCCACCTCGGGCCGTGCGGTCAGGGCGAGCAGGAAGGCCTTGTTGGTCGTCCCGCCGTCGACGACCACGATCGACTGGGCGAGCCCGCGGTGCAGTCGGCCGAGCGCTTCGCGCCTGTTGCGGCCCCAAGCGATGATTTTGGCGATCATCGAGTCGAACTCCGGGGCGATCTTGTCGCCTTCTGTCACACCGGTGTCGACCCGGATTCCGGTGCCCGTCGGCAGCCGCAGCGCGGATACCCGGCCCGGTGCGGGAGCGAAGCCGTGCTCCGGATCCTCGGCGTTGAGCCGTGCCTCGATCGCGTACCCGTTGGTGGCCGGCGGCTCCCCGGTGAGCGGCTTGCCGCGCGCGACGTGCAACTGCATCTTGACCAGGTCAAGCCCGGTGGTCAATTCCGTGACCGGGTGCTCGACCTGCAGCCGGGTGTTGACCTCGATGAACATGAACTGCATGGTCACCGGGTCGAGCAGGAACTCGACCGTGCCGGCGCCACGATAGCCCGCGGCGGTGCACAGCCGTACCGCGGCGTCGCGCAGTTCCTGGTCGGCTGCCGCGTCGAACAGCGTGCAGCCGGACTCCTCGATGACCTTCTGGTTGCGCCGCTGGATGCTGCAGTCACGTACCCCGACGGCCCAGGCGTTGCCGAACGCGTCCGCGATCACCTGGACTTCGACGTGGCGTGCCGCCGCGAGCCTGCGCTCGATGAAGACGGTCGGGTCGCCGAAGCTGTGCCGCGCCTCGGCCTGAGCGGACGTGAAGGCGGCAGCCATGTCGTCGGCGGATGCCACCGACCTGATGCCACGGCCACCGCCGCCCGCTGACGCCTTGACCATCACCGGGTAACCGAGCAGGTCGGCGGCGATCGCGGCGCTTCCTGCATCGTGTACCGGGCCGCCACTCCACGGCACCACGGGGACGCCGACGCGCTCGGCCAGTTGCTTGGCCTTGACCTTGTCACCGAGCAACCTGATGACGTCGCTGGCCGGGCCGATGAAGGTGATCCCAGCTTGCTCGCAGCGCTCGGCGAAGTCGGCCGATTCGGCGACGAAGCCCCAGCCGACCCAGACCGCGTCGGCGCGGGCCTGCTCGAGCGCCTCCATCAGCCGGTCCAGGTGCAGGTAACTGCTCTGCCGGTTGCCGTCATCGTCGATGAACGTAGCCGCGCCGAGCGATACCGCCTCATTTGCCTCGCGGACGAACCATGACGTCGCGTCGGGCTCGGTGTACACCGCGATGGTCGTGATCTGCTCTTCCGACTCGCGATTGAGCTCGGCGACCGCGGACAAGCACCGCATGGCGGCTTCGCCACGGTTGACGACGGCCAACCGGTGAATGGACGCCATCTTCTACTCCTCAGGGTTAGGGGTTTGGCGCATCAGTGCGTACTACTTACCCATGGCTGCGCGGATGGGTCCCAGCTGGTCGTCGGGCAATGTGCCGGGCATGGGCACCGTGCGGTAGCCGTCGAGCTTGACGAGTACATCGCCGTTCGAGTCCACGACCCGGCAGTCGAACCTGCCCTCGCCGGTCGGATGAGCGACGGCGAACAGCGGCGCCTCGGGCTTCGGCCTGGCCACCATGACGATCTGGTCGGCGTGGGCGGGCAGCCCGATCTGCCCCGTCTCACCGATCTCCCACAGCCCTGCCGTCTGGAAGCAGAGCTCGGTCAGCCTCGGCTCGGTCGCGGTGGGATCGGTCTCGGGTATGTGCCCGGGAGGCAGCTGCGGCGAGAACCTGCTGACCGAGCCGCCGTCGTATTGCCACCCCTCGTCCATGACCTGGTATGCCGCGTCATGGAAGTAGACGCGGTAGATGTCGTCGTGTGCGACGGCCACGTCCGGCCGCTTCGTCGGAGTGTCGTCACGCTCGTGCGCGGGCGGTTCGGCCGCGAGCCGCACGCTGCCGGTGAAGTGCGTCGTCCACCTGGGTGTCTCGTCGCCCTTGAGCGTGCGCGAGGCGCTGAGCGTGCAGTCCGCGACCAGGTCGGCGCCGTCCCGGCGGACGATAGCGTGCAGCGTCAGCGTGCGTGGCTCGTCGCGGTAGAACTTGACCGGTGCGAGGAACTCCATCTGCTCGACCCCTGCGACGTGCAGGTCCGGCGCGGCGAGCTGGGCGATGGCGGCGAAGGACTCGATGCCCATCACCCCGGGCAGCACTGGCGTGCCGTCGATCCGGTGATCGTTCAAGAATGGCTGCACCGCCGGATCTAGCGTCGTTTCCGCGGTCAGCCCGGAGTAGACGCCCATGCCGGTGATCTGCCCGATCATCGGGCCGGCGCTACTCGTGTCGATGGCGGCGGTGTCGAGCCCACCGGTGGGGTCGAGCTCGGCCATCATCATGCCGAGCCTCCCCGCGACGACGACTTCACCGCGGAACGGCCCTGCCGTCAGCTCCCGCCCGATCCAGGCGATTCCCGCCTCGGGCGGCAGCATGTCGATACCGGCCGCCTCCATGATCTTGGGGATGGAACCACGCGTGGCCATGCCGATCCCGCCCCACGCCGTCCAGTCGAGGGCGATGCCGCGGGTGCCTGGCCTGGTGCTGCGGAAGCCCGATGTGATCTTGCACATCAGGTCGTTGGCGGCGCTGTAGTCGGTCTGGCCGTTGTTGCCGAACCGGCCCGCCACCGAGCTGAACACCACCGTCGCGCCGATCGGCATGTCGGCCGCCGCGTGCAGCAGGTTGAACCAGCCGTCACTCTTGACATCGAAGACCAGGTTGTATTCCCGCTCCTCCTTGTCGGCGATGTTGCGGCTGATTTCGAGCCCGGCCGCGTGCACGAGGACGTCGACGTGCCCGTGCTGCTCGCGGATCTGGCCGATCACGTTCGCCACCGCGGCCGGATCGGTGAGATCGACCTCGTGGTAGTACACCTCACCGCCGGCCTCGCGCACCGACTCGATCGCGATCAGCGCCGAGTACAGCCGCTCGAACCGCGCAAGCTCACGCTCGATGAGCACCGGCGTGGGCCGTTTGCCGCTTGCCGCGATGCGATCCTTGATGACCGTCTTGAGGCCGTCGCGGTCGGTCGCGTACATCGCCAGGTCCGGGTCGCCAGGATCGGGCTCCGGAACCAGGTCGAGCAGGTGGAAAATGCCGCCGCCGCTTGTGGTGGCCAAGTCCGCGACGATGGCCGACACGATCGCGCCCGCCGCCCCTGTGACGGTGAACACGGTGTCCTTGCCGAGGGCCATGCCCTCGCCGTCGCTACCGAACGGCACCTCGCGCAGGCCCACCGTCCACCGGCGGCCGCCGGCCCGGCCGATCTCGACCGCACCCGGATCGGTGAGGGTCTCCTCGATCAGCGTGTCAGCCAGCGCCGCGGTCTTCTTGCTGACCGGGAAGTCAACTGCTTTCGCAAGCAGATCGGGCCGTTCGCGTGCGTAGGCCTTGGTGAAGCCGGTCACCGCACCACCGAGCGGTGACTGTGCACCCGCCTCGTCATAACCGTGGTAGCCGCCGAGGCGGCTTGCGGCGACGAGGAACGTGCCTTGTGACCCAAGCTGACCGCTGATGTCCAGGTGGCGCACGGCGCCGTGCAGGTTCTTCACCCGCCGCCGCAGTGCCTCCCGCCAGCTCGCCAGGTCAAGCTCGCCGATCGGCGGTTCCGCGTCGAGCGCTGGGAGCCAGTACAGTCCGTGCACCGGCCCGTCAGCCAGCCACTCGGTCAGCTGCCGCTCCAGGTCCTCCCTGGCGCAGCCGGGCTCTAGCACCAGCGTGGTCGCGCCGAGCGCGCCGAGCCGCTTGACGAGCGCCTTGCCGACACCGCCTTCGTCGGCCATCACGACGACACGCTTTGTCTCGTCGAGGCTCACCCCGGTCGGCTTGCACCACACGGCGGGCGGCCGCAGCACGGGAACAGGGATCCGGCGCGGCAGCCGTTCTGCCGCTGCGACGTCGCCGGCGAACGCGGGCGTCGCACGGGGAGCAGCCGTCGGCGCGGCCGCCGTTTCTCCGTCGCCGGCCGCAGCGGCCACGGGCTCAGCCGTTGCCGGGGAAACTGCGGCACCGGCGCCTGTGGTGCCGCGGTCGCGGGCGAAGCTGATGACGTGGGCGAGGGTGGGGAAGTCGCGCAGCTGGAGGTTCTCGTCGCGCGGGATGCCGAAGCGTGCCCGCACGGCGGCGAAGACCTCCGCCTGCTTGACGGTGTCCACGCCGAGGTCGGCCTCGAGGTCGAGGTCGAGGTCGAGCAGGTCGGACGGGTAGCCGGTCATGTCGGCGACGATCTGCACGATGTCGGCCGTGACCTCGTCCATGGCGGCAGGCGCTGCCGCGTCAGCCGGGGGGGCCGCGGCGGCTGGCTGTGCGGCGGGTGCCTCAGCGGCGGGCGCCTGCGCCGGTGGCGCCGCCGCGGCGACGCCTGTGGTGCCGCGGTCGCGGGCGAAGCTGATGACGTGGGCGAGGGTGGGGAAGTCGCGCAGCTGGAGGTTCTCGTCGCGCGGGATGCCGAAGCGTGCCCGGACGGCGGCGAAGACCTCCGCCTGCTTGACGGTGTCCACGCCGAGGTCGGCCTCGAGGTCGAGGTCGAGGTCGAGCAGGTCGGACGGGTAGCCGGTCATGTCGGCGAC
>DATIYI010000235.1:0-12912 GCA_035517695.1 Streptosporangiaceae bacterium | reverse complement strand
GGCCGAAACCATCGAGCCGATGCTGTTCGAGCCGAAGGCCGAGCAGCATTGCGACCTGCTCGAGCTCGACCGGCCCGATCATGATGCGGCCCTTGGCTGGTTCTTGTCCTGTGGGGCCGCCGGGGAGGCGCAGCGGCTGGCCGCCGCGCTGTATTTCTTCTGGTATACCCGCGGCTGGTTCGTCACCGGGTTGCAGTGGCTGCGTGCGGCGCTGGCGGCGGATGCACCAGCCGAGCCGCTGGTGCGGCTGCGTGCCGAGGTCGGGCTGGCCCAGCTGGCGTTCATCGCTGGCGACTACCTCGCCTCGTTTGCGGCCATCGAGTCGGCACTGCCGGCGGCCCGGTTGCTTGGCGACGATGTGGTGCTGGCCCGGTGCCTGGCGACCGCCGGTTACGTCTGGTGGCTCCTGGACCCCGAGCGCTCCGCCGCGCTTTTCGAGGAGGGCTTGGCGGCTGCCCACCGCGGCGGTGATGGCTGGGCCCGAAGTACAGGGCTGGCCGGGCTGGGCTGGGCCCGCTATTACGCCGCACGTTTCGACGCGGCCACCGGTACGTTGCAGGACGCTATCCAGCTGACCGCCCGCTCGGGGCGGCGGCAGCAGTTTGCGATGGCTCTGCTTGGCCGCGCTGCGGTTGAGCTATGGCGCGGGAAGCTCGCTGCGGCGCAGGCATCCGCGCAGCAGGCGCTGGGCGTGCTGCGGGAGATCGGCGATGCCACCTGGACCAGCGCGGCGCTGGCGACCGTGGCCGAGATCGAACGTACCCGCGGCCGGCTGGGACTGGCCGGCCGCCATGCTGCCGAGGCCATCGAAGTCGCCGGGCGGGCCAATTCGGCCATCAACGTGATGATCGCCACCGGTCACCTGGGCCGCATTCTGCTGGCCCGCGGCGAACCTGACGCCGCTCATCACCTCGATCAGGCCGTGCAACTGGCCCGCGCCTTCGCGGTGCGGCCACTGCTGGCCTGGTGGCTCGATTCACTGGGCGAGCTTGCTGAGCTGGAAGGCCGCTACGACGACGCGCGAAGCTGGTACGAGCAGGCCGCCGATCACGCGGCCGAGTGCGGTCTGGCGGCCGATGCCGCCCGCGCCCGCCATCACCTGGGGCGGCTGGCATGGGCGCGGGGCGACCGGGCATCGGCGGTCAACGGCTGCCACGAGGCGCTGGCCGGGCAACTCCAAGCTGGCGATCACCTGGGGCTGGTCGAAACGCTGGAGACCCTAGGTGGCCTGCTGGCCGACGAAGGACGCGCCCAGCGTGGCCTGCCACTGCTGGCTGCCGCGGCCACCGCCCGGGACGGGCTGGGCTTTCCGTTGCGGCCGATGGAGGCCAGCCGGGTCGCAGGCTGGGCCGCGGCCGGCCGCGAGCATCTGGGCGAGCAGGCACAGCCCGCGTGGGAACGCGGTACCAGGCTCGGCATCGAACAAGCCGCCGTGATGGCCCGCCGCGGGCGGGGCCCTCGCAGGCGGCCAGCGTTCGGGTGGTCAAGCCTGACCCCCGCGGAGCGTAACGTCGCAGATCTCGTCGCTTGCGGCCTCACCAATCCCGAGATCGCGGTCCGCCTCGGGGTAAGCGCGGGCACCATCAAGGATCACGTGTCGAGCGCCCTGCGCAAGCTCGGCGTGCGCACCCGGGCCGAATTGGCCGCCGCTGTATCCAGCCATCCACCGATGTGATCCCCCATCTGGCCGATGTTCTTCCTGCCCGGCCGCCGGATGCTGTCGGCATGCCGAACGCAATCGTCAACGGAATCACCATCGACTACGCAACGGCCGGCGACGGCCCGCCCGTCCTGCTCATCTGCGGCACCGGCCAGCCTGCCGACCTGTGGTTCGCCCAGGTAACCGACCTGGCCGCAGCCGGGCATACCGTCATCACGTTCGACAACAGAGGCTGCGGGCGGTCCCAGGCGCCGCCGGCTCCCTACTCGGTGGCCGGCATGGCAGCCGATACAGCAGCCCTGATCGACCATCTCGGGCTCGGGCCCTGTGATGTCATCGGCTACTCACTGGGCGGCTACATCGCACAAGAACTCGCCGTGACCCGCGCTGACCTGGTCCGCCGCCTAGTGCTGCTGGCCGGAGCTGGCCCAGCGCCGGCCTACGCGGTGGCCCGCGCCCGGGCCGCTGTCGACCTCGCCCGCGCCCTTGATCCGCCCCCGCCCAGCTTCGACGTCGCCGACCTGCTGCTGTCGCTGCATCCCATGGCCCAGCTCCAAAACGACGATGACGCCGTCAAGATCACCATCAGCCTTATCGAGGCAGCCGAACCGTGGGCCAACCCCGGGCGGCTCGGCCAGTACCAGGCCGACCTCGCCTGGCTGGAGGACAGCAGCCACCTGGACCGGCTCGACCGCATCACCTCTCCCAGCCTGGCCATGGCATTCGAGCACGATTGCTGGTTCCCCCCGCGCGCCGTGCGCCAGGCAGCCGAACGCATCCCCAACTGCCAGTACACCGAGCTACCCGGACTTGGCCACGGCGCCCCCCTGCTGGCCGCCGACCAGGTCAACCCCATCCTCGCCGCATTCCTTAACTGAGCAGGCCAGATGCCACCCGCGGGCAACCCCGCGCGGTGCAGCCCATCGTCAGGGTCTGTGGATAAGCATGTGGTCTCACTGGACCATGCGGGTGGCTCAACCTCGATTAGAAGACGCGGGGCGATCCCAGTGAATTCGCGCGCGTCGAACCGCCGTTAAGAGCCCTCAGTGGGCTTTCCGGCGTGGTGTCTGGCG
Source organism: Streptosporangiaceae bacterium (assembly GCA_035517695.1). Classification (GTDB taxonomy): domain Bacteria; phylum Actinomycetota; class Actinomycetes; order Streptosporangiales; family Streptosporangiaceae; genus DATFVJ01. The sequence goes on along the minus strand of DATIYI010000235.1, from coordinate 10,179 downwards.
GGCGCAGATCAGACAGATCTGGGGTGTGAGGTGTTCCGCGGTCATTGCGGTGTCCCGGCGGCTGCTGCGGGCGTGGAGAGGGTTTGCTCGGTGATGGTGGCGATCATGTCGGCGAGCGGGGGCCAGGGGAATGCCGGGCGGCTGGCCCGGAGGGTGACCAGCCCATGCAGGGCCGCCCACAGGGTGGCGGCGGCGAGGAAGGGGTCGGCGGAGGATTCGGCTGAGGTCAGCGCTTGGGCGACTGTGTCGCGGAGCAGGGCGAACGTGGGGGCGCCGGGTAGCGGGCGTCCGTCCCATTCCTGGTGGCGGGGCTGCCCGCGCACTCCGGTCAGCGCCCGGTAGCGGCTGGGTTGTTCCTGTGCGTACTGGCAGTAGGCGGTGCAGACCGCCACCAGCCGTGCCCGGGGATCGCGGGCCCCACTGGCGGCGCGTGTCATGGCCGCCCGCAGGTCTTCGTACTCGACTGTGTAGACGGCATACAGGAGCTCATCGAGGCTCGCGAACTGCAGGTAAAAGCTCTGCGGCGCGGCGCCGGCTTCCCGGGTGACTGCGCGGATGCTCACGTCGTCTTCCTGCTCGGCAACGGCGAGCAGTCGCCGGGCCGCCTCGATGAGCTCGTCTCGCAGCCTGCTGCCCTCGCCGCGCCGGTTGCGGCGCCGCCTGCCCTCCTTCTGCTGGCCGCTCACTTGACTAACCATACACCCGTCTGCCTACTATGACCAGACAGTCGTCTACTTAAGGGGCCGTCATGACCGAGCCGCTGACCATCACCCGGATCACCCACAGCTGCCACCTCATCCAGATCGGCGGCCTGACCGTGCTCACCGATCCATGGTTCTCCGAGCGGGCCTTCTACCACCCCGGCGAACCGGTCGCCCTGCACGTCGCCGACCTGCCGCCCCTGGACGCCGTGCTCATCACCCACCACCACTATGACCACTGCGACCTGGCCGCCTTCGCCGCCTACGCCGACAAGGACGTGCCGATGATCGTGGCCGGCCCCGTTGCGGCCAAGGCGCGGGCGGCCGGGTTCACCAGCGTCCGCGTGCTCGGCCCCTGGCAGGCCACGGCCGTCAAAGACCTGACGGTCACCGCCGCCCCAGGCAAGCACGCTGTCTACGAGATCACCTTCGTGATCAGCGGCGGCGGCCGCAGCGTCTACTTCGCTGGCGACACCATGCTCATCCCCGAGCTGCGGACGCTGCCCGACCGGTTCCCCCGCTTCGATGTCGCGCTGCTGCCGGTCAACGGCCTGCAGATCCGGCCCCAGCTGAACAAGCAGGTCGTCATGAACGCTGAGCAGGCCGCCGAGCTCACAGGTGTGCTCCGCCCCGGCATCACCGTGCCACACCACTACGCCTTCACCGGCGGCTGGCTGGGCGACCGCCTGATCACCAAGAGCGACCCCAACCCCCGGCACTTCCTCGACGCCGCCCAGCGCATCGCGCCGGGGTCCGCCACCCGCGTGCTGCAGCCCGGTGAAACGCTCACCATCACCAGCGCACAAACCGCAGCCCGATAACAGCCGGACTCACCGTGATCAATAAGAAGACGGTGGCCGCGCCCGCGGGCCGTGCTGGGCGGGCAGCTCAGCCGCGACGCAGACCGGTTCTCGCAGGGCGTGTCGCGGTTCGGGGGCGCCGTGGCGACGAATCTGGCTATTGCCTAGATAAGCCGAACTTCGGGTGAGGCGGCTCGGCGCGCGTAGGCCAAGAGCAGGGCCGATCACAGAAGGCGATGTGGTGATGTTTGGCTTGGCCGTGGGGTTGATGCCCGGCGGTAACGTTACCGGAACGGTCCAGGCGTAGCGTTGCCTGCCGTGCTGGGGATACCGGTGTCAGGCGGTCCGGAACGGGCCGCGCGCCGCTTCCGGCTGGCGTCTCCGGTGACGGCGACGGTCCTGGCCGTCCTGGCGCTGACGCTGCTGACCGGAGCGCTGGTGTTGAGCGCCTTGGTCGGTCAGCTGTCGGTCCTGGGCTCGGGGCCGATTGTCCCCGTCGCGGTGGTCTACGCGGCGGTGGGCTTCGTCGTGGCCCGCCGCCAGCCGGGCAATCCGATCGGCTGGATCCTGATCACATTCATCGTGGTGTTCCTGCTGAGCGGCGTTGGCGGCGGGTATGCCGCCCTGTACTACCGGTTCGGCCACCATGGCCTCCCGCTGGCCCCGGCCGCCGTGCTGCTCACGCCGTTGTGGGCACCCGCGCTGCTGCTGTTCCCGGTGGTGATCTTGCTGTTCCCGGACGGCAGGCTGGCGGCGCGGCGCTGGCGGTGGGTCCTGCGGGCCTATGTGGTGGCCGGGGCGCTGGCGTCGGCAGCCGTCTTTGCCCCGGCGGTCACCGCCGTGGCCCATCATGACGTCCGCATCGACGCCGCCGGCAACCTGATCACCACCTCGCGGTCGCACGGCGGGCCTCTCGCCGCGGCGGGGGTGCTGGTCCTGGGCTTGATCTTGGTGATCGTGCTGTCGTTCGTGGCCCACCAGGTTCTTAGCTGGCGGCGCGCCACGGGCGAGCGGCGCCAGCAGCTGAAGTGGCTGGCCACCGGCGCTGCGGTGACCCTGGCCGTGATCGCCGTGTCGTTGGGGACCAACTCGACCAGTGTCGTAGGAGAGATTCTCGGGATCGGGATCGCGGCGCTGCCTGTGGGCATCGGCGTGGGGATCTTGAAGTACCGCCTGTACGACATCGACCGGATCATCAGCCGGACCTTGGCCTACGCGATCGTGACCGGGCTGCTGATCGGGGTGTACGCCGGGCTGGTGCTGCTGGCCACAAGGGTGCTGCCGCTGTCATCCCCCGTCGCGGTGGCTGCCTCGACGCTGGCTGCAGCGGCGCTGTTCAGCCCGCTGCGACGACGGGTACAGCGGGCGGTGGACCGGCGGTTCAACCGGGCCAGCTATGACGCCGACCAGACCGTGGCGGCGTTCGCGGCGCGGCTGAAGGACGCCGTGGACCTGGACACGGTGCGGGATGACCTGACCGGTGCTGTCCACCAAGCCCTTGAACCCACTCACGTATCGGTGTGGATCAGCCAGCGCGGCTGAGGACGGCGCCCACCGGCTCCACGGCCCTGGTCCAGATCACAAGGTGCGCTGTAGTAGCTGTAGTAATAGTGCGCTGTAGTACCAACATTGCCGCGCCGGTGAGCGCTGAAGCCGGAGGCTGCGAGAACCGGTCCCAGGCCACCGCGGACAGTGAGTTCGCAGATCCGGGCGACGCCGGACGAGCAGAACAACCTGACCGGTATACCTCGACCGGTAATCGCTGAGGAGTGGTGGAGCGCGCAGATTAGGCGGGTCGGCGCGTGTTATTTATCTCACCCGCCTTGGCTCGAATTGGTGCGCACCGGGGCCGCGGGTGAATGCGGGGAGCCGCCAGCTCAGCGTCTGCGTGAGCCGCCCGATGTGCTCGATGTCCCGCGACCCGGGCCGGGAGGAGTGCACGATGCGCACTGCCGCCGACAGCTCCCGGCGCCGTCTGACCGTGCGCGCAGCCGGGGACACCACCTCACCGTAGGACGCGGCTTGAGCCGGAAACCGTGTCGATCGGCCTGGCTGGCGTTCGTGTAGGGATAGAGGAGCCGGCCTGCGGCCGGCGCAGCCCGGCGAAGCGAGGAGAGATCGATGTCGGAGCCGAAGGTCCTGCTGACTGGCCTGGGGATTCCCGAGTCACCGCGGTGGCACGAGGGCCGGCTGTGGTTCTGCAACTGGATCGAGCGCCAGGTCGTGGCCGTCAGCCTGGCCGGCGAAGCCGAGGTCATGGCCACCCGCGATCCCGGCAGCCACCCGATGGGCTATTCCATCGACTGGCTGCCCGACGGCAGGCTGCTGGTGACCGGCGACAAGCTGCGGCGCCAAGAGCCCGACGGGTCGATGGCCGTCCACGCCGGGCAGCGCGCGAACGAGATCGTGGTGGACGGCCGCGGCAACATCTACCTCAACGGCGCGGACTTCGACTTCGTCGCTGGAGCGCCGCCCAAGCCCGGCTACATCAAGCTCGTCACCCCAGACGGGCAGCTACGCCAGGTCGCCGGCGACATCGCCTTCCCCAACGGCATGGTCATCACGCCCGATAACCGGACGCTGATCATCTCCGAGTCGTTCGCCGGCCAGCTCACCGCGTTCGACATCGACGCCGGCGCAGGGCTGTCCAACCGCCGGGTCTTCGCCGACGGTATCGCCCCGGACGGCATCTGCCTCGACGCCGAAGGCGCGGTCTGGGTCGGCACCGGGTTCTCGGTGGCCCGCGTCGCCGAGGGCGGCCAAGTCCTGCAACGTGTCGAACTGCCCGAGGGCCGGGCCCCGTTCGCGCTGATGCTCGGCGGGCCGGACCGGCGGACCCTGTTCATCTGCACCGCCGAATGGCGGCCAGCCGACGGCCACGTCGCTAACCTCGACCGGCTGGCCAACGGGCCGCACACCGGACAGATCCTGACCCTCCCGGTCTCCGTACCCGGCGCCGGCCGGCCGTGACCCAGGCAGTCGGCTAAGCCGAGTGCGCGCAGATCGCAGCACTCGCCCGCGACCTCCGCAGCTACCTCACCCGCCGCTATCAGCGCGCACATCCGCCCACCACGAACCGCGCAACAACAGGTCACAGCCCTGAGCCCAGCAGCGGCCGGCAATAGTGAGGCCGTTGGGCCTGACCTGGCGCGCGCCCTATGCGGCAGAAGCGAGCCTGCGCGACGTGCGAGGCCATGAATGATCATGCACTGGCGACCGGCCATGTCAAATCCTGGAGATAGCTGGCAACCCATGCTGGGCTCCCAGGAGCCCCTGCGGCGTGTAGATCGATCTCCACGCGGTCTTCACAGCTTCTGTATCCGGCCGGCATATGGCGCTGTCTGAGTGGATTGCCGGTGGAAAGCCGGCAGGTTCCACAGGGACTCGGCACGCTCCGAAGGTGGGAAATCGAGATGGCACGCGCACTGCCAGCCGTGGCTGTGGTGATAGCTGACCTAGTGGTCTATACCACCGTGCCCGCTGAGCGGAGCATGCAGGCCGAGCTTCTGCCGCGGCGAGCGGGCAAGGGTTCCACTGGCTCGTCCTGGCAGGGCACTGCGGTGGCGTCTCGTTCGCGTTGGCCCAGCAGATCCAGCGGCTCGATCCGCAGCTTGCGCTACCGGCGGCAGACCGTAAATGGCGTGCTCCCGGGTCGGCCAACCCTCCCGCCTGATCGGCGGGCACGTGTTTGACCGGGGAGGTTCGCGATGAAGGCTGCACGGTGGTTGCTGCTGGTGAGGGGAGCGGACTTGGCAAGCATCCCTAGTGGCGGCCGGGCTGCTGCCATTATCCTTGCCGGTACGGTGTTACTGGCTTGCCTAGCCGGGTGCAACACTTCGCCGAACCCAAATGACGGCACACCACCCGATGTCCGCCTTTTGGCCAACTCGGCGAACGGTGCGGTGACCGTGCAGGCCGACAATAGCGAGAACCACCCCGATCCGCTGCCGCTAGATCTTACGCTCAACCTAGCTGCGAGCGCGTCTGACAGCGGAGGGATGTCTCTGGCTGCCCTGAGTTCTACAGTTCGATGGCAGTGCATGGACGGGACGAAAGGCGAGAAGGTCATCGGCCCGGCCTCCTCCAGCGCGGCGCGGAATTCCAATGGGCAGGTAAGCAGCTCACTGATCGTCAACCTGGGCATCTCAGCGGACGCCGCGGGACTAAGCTGCAGAAGTCAGGATTCCCTGAAGCAATTCTCGGTAGACGCATCCGTTTCGGCCAAAAATTCCGCCGGGCTGGTGACAAAACTTAGTCGGCACTGGAGGTATATCGGCCCGCCCGACTTCAGGATTGTTCCCTACGACGGTCGTGAGTTCCTGGGAACCGTCGAACAGGCGCAGACCTGGTGTGGCTCTTTCACGCCACCCAATCCTCCCTGCGTGGATCTGGTTGGCAGCGCATACGAGGCCATCATAAAATCCGGGTGGTTGCTGTCCGTGGATTCCGTTATCTTTGAGACTCGCGATAGGTCTGTGATGGCCAATACTCCCTTCTCCATCCTTTTCACGGTCAAGAATTCTGGAAAGTTCGACTCTCCTCCTGATGCCAAAATAACGTGGTTCGTCTATCCTGGTAGCGACAAGAATCTTGGCAAGCTGATAATGCAGCGATCGCTTACCCTTGGCCCGGTATTGGCGAACCCTGACTTGCCGGCCTTCTTGATGCTGGAGTTCGGTCCACTCAATGCCGGCACCTATACGCTCCGGGCAAGCATAGACCATGCGAATCGCCTGGGCACCGTGCTTCAGGGGAAGCAAGCCTCCTTTGTGGTGACTCCCTAAAGGCTTCTGATTACAGGGTTGCAGAAAAAGGTGTGAGGTTGAGACCAGTGCTGGCGAGGAAGCCGGTGACGAGCCCGAGCCGGTACTGCATCCGCTTGAGCCGGGCCTTGACCGGTCTTGACCAGGGCCAAGCTCGTCAGTGTTGAGAGGTCATCTTGCCTGTAAGCCACTCGGCGGCCGGGTGTCGCTGGAACGCGAGGTCCTGAAGGACACGAGTCAGGTCGTATTGAGCTGCTCGGTGCTCGATCGTGTACCCGGCTGCTGTCGCTTCGAGCAGGGGCCCACCGAGCTTGATCATCTGATGAGCGCGGCAGGCTCACCGGCCCTGGGTTGAAGACGTGACAGCCCGCCAGGCGCCGCTGGCCCGGGACATGTGTGTGACCCACCAGGATGAGGTCAGCCTCGCGGTTGCCGAAGCCCAGAGCCGCAAGGTCGGCATCGCTGTGCCCGGGTCTCAGGCCTGGCCCATCGTCACGCCCCGGCGATGCATGGACCAAAAAGGACGCGGCTTCGGCCGGGAAGCCTCACCCGCTGTTCAAGCGGAAGCCCCGCCAGCCACTTAACATGGTCGCCCCCGGCCAGACAGCCTCGCGTCCAAGCGAACGACTCGCGCGCATCGGCAAGTACCCGCCACCCCTCAGGACCGGTGGGGCGATCGATCGGCGGGATCATGCCGCTGACGTCTCCGGTCAGCACATACCTATCGGTGTTCCCGCGAACACACAAAAGCCCGGCGACCCCGCGAAGCCGTGCCACGACCTCAACGGGACGCGGTCCGTGCGCTACGAGGTCACCGAGGCACCAGAAGGTACCGATCCCCTCGGCCCGGGCTGCCTGGAAGACCGCATCCAGGGCGAGGTCGTTGCCGTGGACGTCCGATAACACCGCTACGCGCACGACCACGGGCTAAGCACGCGACGCTCGCTCATCGCGGCATGAGCGAGCGTTAGGGCATGTGGGCCTCGACACCGCCAAGCCCAGACCAGAGCAGCGCGGCAGGGAGGGGCGCTGCGTGTGTCGGTGAATGCTTCTGGCATTAAGGTACGGCAAGATCGCGCCTATGGCTGAGCCCGCGCAGGACCGCGCATTGCTGCTGCGCGAGGACCTGTCCAAGGAGTACTACGCCATCCTCAATGTCGTCTCCAACTACGACGGCTGGCTACTCATCGTCAAAGGATGGTCAGTTACGCTGTCGCTCGCCGCGCTGGGTCTCGGGTTCCAGCAGAAGCACTTCGCATTGTTCGCCCTTGCCGCGGTGACCGGGTCTGCGTTCTGGTTCCTGGACGGGCTCATGAAGGGCTACCAATACCGGTACTACGTCCGAATGCGCGAGATCGAATACACCGCCTACCTGATCAACCGCGTCCCCCTCGGCGGCAAGTATGGCGATAAAGAGATCTCCGCGCCGCGCATCGACATGACCTGGGGGTTCAAGGGTTACCGCGTCGACAAGGACAAGCCACCGCCGGATCACGACCTGCGTGCCGAGAAGCCTGAGCCGGGTCACGACGGGCACGCCGATGAGCCAGACTGGCGCGCCGACGAACCTTGGCGGCGGTCGCCGCAGGATATCTACTCGGATTTGCGTGGCCGCTTCTGGTGGGCGAACGTTGCTCTTCCGCACGCCGTCGCAGTTGCTCTCGGGGCGGTGCTGTTCATCGCCGCGGCGCTCAACGCTCCGGGCCTCGAGCAGTTGCATCTGTAAGCGCGACCTCACCGCGCGATTGCCCGGCGCGGCGCCTCAACAGCCGTCCAGGCGTCCCACATCGGCGCAGACAGCTTTCTGGCCTCGACGTCGGTTAGGGCCGCATCCGCGGTACCGCAGTCCCGCTGCGGTCGACTTCAACATTGCGCGGTCGATGCTTACCGCCGTCGCGGCGAGTCGGCGTCCTGCCTGTTGAATACCTTGCGGCTCCCACCGTGTTCAACTCTTCGCGGCAGATCCGGACGTTCTCAACGTCAGCGATCGTGGATAAGTATGCGGTCTCGCCGGATCATGCCCGACGGCGGAACCCTCAATCAGAAGATGCAGGGCGACCCGGTGAATGCGCGCGCTGCCCGCCTACCGGCGGCGGCCTCTGCCCGCCCGGACGCCGCCCGTGCCACACCGAACCGGGGTGATCTGTGCGTCCCTTTACCGGCGTTACTTGTGCTTGTGCAGGCCAAGTGGGCGGTGACCGGCCCTCATGACCTGCGCTTGGCCCGCTGCACCCGGCCGCCCAGCCTTCCCATACAGGCCTGGCAACGGCCTCATGAACCGAATGGTTAAGCACTCATTTAGGTGCGGAGCGCGTTCGTGCCCTCGATGATCAGCAAGATACCCGCCGCGACCAGCAACAGGCCCGAAACGCGTAGCGCGGCTGCGTAGCCTCTGCCCTCGATGAGCCGGCCCCGCCCGGTGGCGATAATCCACGCCACCACGACCTTGGTGCCGATCAGCAACACGTAGAACGCGCTCAAGAACAGCGCCGCGCCGCCGATCCCGCCGCCGGCAAGGATCGGCGCACCGACCGTCATCCAAAACACCCAAGGATGCGGGCTCAGCAGGTTGGTCAGCGCGCCGCGGCGCAAATCGGTGTGCGGTGAGGCCGCATCAGCGGTCGCCTCAGCAGGTGGGGTCTGCTCGCGCAGCCCCTTGACACCCAGCCACAGCACGAATGCGCCACCGCCGATTCCGAGTGCACCGAGCACAGTCATGGGCAGCCGGGCCGCCAGCACCACGGCCACAGCGATGACTGGTGCGTCAGTCAGCAGTGGGCTGACAGCGACACGTGCCCCTGCGGCGAAGCCACGCTCCAGCGACGAGCGGATGACCAGCGCGAGCAACGGACCGGGGGCCAGGCCGGACCCGAGGCCCAGTGACAGTCCCAGAAGCAGCTGGTGCACGGCGCGGACCTTCCTGCCAGGGGTGCAGCCGCCCCCTCCCGGCGTGCCCGCCACCATAAGACACCCGGCGACACGCCTGGCTGGCCGGCTGGCACGCAGGCGGACAAACGCCCCGGTCGCGCCATGACCGGATGCGTCTTTGTGTTGGTAAGGACGGCGAGACAGCGTCTGGTTACGCAACCGGTCACAGCGGTTCTGCGTCTGGAGGTGCATGCGGACAGTTTCGCTGCGCGTTCCCGCGCTGCTGCTGGTCACCGCCCTGACCGCCCTCATGGTGGCGGCGTGCGCCTCACCGGCGCGGCCCGCCCCGGCTGCCTGCACACCGGTGGACCTGCGGATCACCGTGGCCTACATCCAAAGCGCGACCCAGCACGCCATCTACGGTCTGCGCTTCACCAATGTGTCCCGCACCGGCTGCAAGCTCACCGGATACCCCGCCGTGTCGCTGGTCACGGCCGGGAACTCCAGCGGCCGTCAGATCGGATCACCCAGGCCCTTACTCATGCACAACCCGGGGACGGTGAAAACGGCGACACTGGCGCCCGGCCAGCACGCGCTCGCGCTGCTGGCAGTCGCCGAAACCGTCCTGTTCACCGGCGCCAGATGCAACCCGGTCCTCGCGCACTGGCTCAGGGTCTGCCCGCCCCACCTCCGTCACGCCGTCTACCTGCCGATCAAAGCCCATACCTGCTCATCATCCCCGGACCAGGTCCTGGAAATCGGCCCGGTCTACCCCGGTTCCTGAACCACCGCCCGCCTTTCGAAACCGGACGGAGCGCAGCGCCACAACGAGCGGATCAGGACCAGGCCAGAACAATGCGCGCCCACAGCGGCATAGAGGACGTTGGTGGCGTGTCGGTATGGCAGGCGGTGGAGCCTCAGCAGGCCGCACGCTATCATGGGATATCAAGGAGGCGGAGATGACGGACATGCTGATCCGGGACGTACCTGATGATGTCATCGCCGCGCTGGATGCGCACGCGGGGCGATTGGGGCTTTCGCGCAGCG
>DATIYI010000234.1:0-4442 GCA_035517695.1 Streptosporangiaceae bacterium | reverse complement strand
GCCGGCGGCGACGTCGTCGGGTGGGTTGGTGTAGAGGCGCAGGTACCGGTCGTTGGCGTGACCGAGGCGTCGTTCCAGCTCAGCCCGATTGTGGCCGCTGGTTTCCGAGAGCCGGTAGCCGAAGGTATGCCTCAGGTCGTGGGGGCGAAGGCCCCCGAGCTGGCGCTCGCGGTCCGCCGTCTGCGCGTCGTGGATACGGCCTATCCCCCCGACGATGGTGTTGACCGACCGCGGTGAGAGCCGCCCGCCCGGGCGGCGCGCGGCGATTGAGGACGCCGCCAGGAACAGCGCCTCGCTCTGCTCGTCGGTGTCACCGGGCCGTTCGGCTTCGAGGTAGTCGGCGATGGCGTTGCGGACGTCGCGGCCTAGGAAGACGCTGCGGCTGGTGCGCCCCTTGCCGCGTACGCCGTTCAGCTTCGCCTTTTTCACCCGCCGCAGCTCGACCGGATCAGCCGGGTCAAGCTGGGCCAGGTCGAGGCCGACAACCTCGGCACGGCGCAGCCCGGTGCCCAGAATTAGGTGCACGATCGCCCGGTCGCGCAGCGGCCGGGCATGCCGGTGAACGGCGGGCGCCTCGTCGCCGCCACGGTGGCGACGGCCGTTGAGCTGGTGGAAGCCCTCGATCCGGTCCAGCACGTTCTTCACCGTCCGCACCTGCGCTCCGGCCAGCGCCCGGACCTGCGGGGCGGGCAGCCGCAGCGGCTCGACCTTCTTGGTCGGGTCGCCGTAGCGCAGCAGCCCGGCCGGGGCGTGGACGGAAATCCAGGAGAACAGGGCGGACAAGTGGGCGAGGTGGTTGTTGACCGTCGCCGGCGCCATCGCCGCCGTGGTGCCGTCCCGGCCGATGCGGCCTTCGGCGGCCAGGTGGTCCCGCCAGGCGGCGACCTCGCGCGCGGTGACGGCGGAGACCCGGTCGTGCCCGAGCCCGGTAATGAGCCAGCCGGTGAATCTCTGGAGGTGCCGGTCAATCTTCCCGGTCACCTCGTCGGACCGTACGCCCCGGACCGCGAGGTCGAGGTACCGCTGCGTCCACGCGGCAAGGCTGTCGCCGGCGTCAGCGGGCCATCCATCAAGATCGGCTATCTTTCGTGAAGAAATTTTGCGCCGATCCTGGCCCGGGTGGTCGGCGCCGGCTGCTGGTGGGCGGGGTTCCGGGCTGGGCATTGGGCCAATTTAGCTCACGGAAGGGCCGTTTCCTGAAACGATGTCAGCTTAGCGTCACGATCAGGATCCGCTCAGGATCCGGCGACCGGCAGGGACGGGGCACAGATCCGGATCACCGGCGGGACCGGCGAGGAGCTGGTGGCGCTCGTCGAATGGCTGGGCGGCGAGGACGAGCTGCTCGGCCGGGTTCGCACCCGTCCGCGGCGCGGTCGGCGACGCCGAGCTCGGCACGGTTACGGAGCTGGTCACCATCGCGCTGGGGACCGGCGGCGCGGGAACCGTGCTCACCTCCTCCCTGAAGACCTGGCTGGTGACCTTCCGGACGACTGCGAAGATCACCGTGGAGTCCGCCGGACCTCACACTGTCCAGGCAGCGCGCAGAAACCGTCAAAGCGACCTCGTCCAGCTGGGCGCCGCCCCCGCCCAGATCGTCACCAGGGATCTCGACTGGCACTTGCCCGTCTGCATCAACCACCAGGCCGGGGTCACCCTTCCCGTTGCCTGATGTGCCGCCTCCGGCTCGCATGAGCAACGGCGATCCCGCAGGTGCGCTGATCAAGCGGACCTAGCCAAGCGCAAAGCCCGCCAGCTCGCCAAGCACCTGTGAGGCGAGCGGCCGGACTACGCCTACCTCAAGGAGGTGTTCCGCCACCTGCACCTGCGCGACGAGCTCGGCATCGACATCACCAGGGGTGCCCAAGACGCTGCCGTTCGTGCCACCCGAGGATGAGATCCGCCGCTACCCCGACACGATGTGGACCACCTGCTGCACAGGAGCTGTAGGTCAGCGGCGTAGCTACGAGCCGGTCAATCAGCGTTGCCCGCGCGGCCCAGCCCGGCCTCCCCATTCCTTCGGCAGGGCCGCCTGCCCGCGGTCGATGCGATCGCCTTCGGCGCGCGGTAGGAGTATAGCGGCCAGACTCTGTGTGCTCGTCGCGGTAATCGCGGCTGCGAACCGGGAACTCAGCCTGGAAAGCGATACGGGGGATGGGGTGGCAGGGGCTCGTGCTTAATGCGGAAGCCGGTGCCGTCCGCAGCGGGCGATGGGGCTAACTCGGTTAGGTCGAATAGTCCGTGCACTCCCTGGGCTTCCTCTCGGTCCTGGCGGCGCTGGAGCTGGGCTTTCTGGCGGAGGGCTGGCTGACGGCGCAGTGCCGTGGAGTAGAGGTCGGTCATGATTTTCTCGCCGGCCCAGTGATCGGTGGCGAAGATCATGTCGAAGATTCCGTTCCCGCTCGTGTTGGTGACCTGGAAGTCGAGCGTCGTTTGGTAGCCGAGTTCCTGCTCGAGGCGCCAGCGCATGAGGTTGGTGAGCTCTCTGCGGAACTCGGCGCCGGGCAGGAGGTTCTCGCGGGCGGCCTGGAGGGCCTCGAGCCAGATGTCGGTACCGAACATGCTGCTCATCCTGTCGGCGACGGAGGTGTCCAGGGTTTCGGTACGGAATCGCAGCCCGCGGGGCAGCAGCCCGCTGGCGCAAAGCAGCCACAGCTCGGTCTTGGGCTTGTCGGCTCGCTTGTGCCTGGCTAGGTGCTCGATTGTCGGCCATTGCACTTCGGTGGACTGCTGGTCGAGGAGCGCGAATGTGGGGGCCCAGTTGAACTCCGCCACCTCGGCCAATGCGGAGGCGATGGTGGCGTTGCAGTCGCCCGGCACGACACGGAAGTCCTGGACCCGGTCGGGGTACTCAGCAGTCAGGGCGCTCTCGAGGCTCGCGGCCGTGGCGTCTAACTCGAAGAAGCGCAGCATCGACAGCGGGGGCTGGGTATCCAGGGCACGCCTGGCAGATCCGCGGATCTGGCGCCCGCCGCGGTCCCGGCTGACGTTCTCGGGCCGGCCGGCGAACAGGTCGAGGTAGACCGTCATACCAGCTCTAGTGGACGCCCTGGTGAACGCGGTGAGGTAGTCGCCCAGGATGTCGAGCTTCTGCTCAGTCCACCATCCCCACGACCTTGGCGGCATCGGCCCCTCCTATCGCCGCTGGGCCAGGCAATTCTTCCAGCACGACAGCCGTGGGCGCGCCGCCACTTCGCCGGCGGGATGTCATCTGATGGTCATGGTGAGTCAGCCTGGGCGCGCTGGCAAGCCCAAGTCACATGGCTTGCCCAGCCGCCGGTGAGCAGGAACAGTACCGGCCCCGCCACGAGGCTTCTCAGGGCTGGGCTCCGGCTCAGTCCTGTCAGACGACGGCTAGCGTCGGCATCTGATCCCAGCGGCGGCCGTCGAGCTCGCGGCCGCCCTCCTTGGGAGTCCTTCCTCCCCACTGCTTAAAGAAGAACGGGACCCCGGCGTCGACGCAGCTGTCCCGGATGCTGGCGACCCACGAGACGTCGAGCGGCCGGTGGCCAGGACCGGACTCACCGCCGGCGATTACCCAGCCGATCCCGTCTAGCCGGAGGTCATTCAGCGGGCCTAGCAGCGGCTCGCAGGACAAGAACCGCACCGCGGCTGGCACGGATCGGAGATCATCGACTCGGTAGATCGCGTCGCTGTCCTCGACCGACACGCCCATCCAGAGGTTCGGCGGCCAGCCGAGCCGGGAGGCGATCTTCCGCAGCCGCGACGACCGCTTCGTCAGCACCTGATAGGTGTGCAGGGGTGTATCGGCGATCACGCTGAACACCTGGGCCACGAAGTCGACCGGGACCCTGGCGTGAAACAGGTCGCTCATCGAGTTGACGAAAACGATCCGGGGGGCGCCCCACTTATAAGGCTGGAGCAGGGCATCTGGGTGCGGGGTCAGGTCGAAGCCAGGGCCGCTGGTCCTTGGGTCTCCGTCGTGCTGGTACTTCGCCGACCCCATCGCCTTCAGGCGCTTGGCGAGCGCAAGCGCGTAGCAGTTATCGCAGCCGGCCGAGATCCGGTCGCAGCCGGTCGTCGGATTCCAGGTCACCTCGGTCCACTCGATGCCCGTGCGCGTCGCCATGCCCAGCATCCTCCCGCATATGGCTTACCCAGGAACCTGTGCGCGTCTGATCGGCGGTGATAAATTTTGACCGCTATTAATTTATCCTCTGGGGATCAGTTGCCGGTAAGGCGAGGCCGGAGAAGCCGGGCCGACAGCCGGTATGCCGTGCAGGCTGCCCGGCTGGCCGAGCCACCGAGGCCGACCTGGGGAAAATCCCAGAAGTCGGTGGCGGCGGGGTAAACATTCAGGTACCTGAGTTACCGCTTTGTAGCATTGTGTGATGGGTTTCGGATGCAGTTCAGGTGGTGGCAGGGACTGGCGGTATCCAGGGGTTTCCGGCGAGTGCGTCGCGGGTCGCGGTAAAGATCGCGAT
>DATIYI010000233.1:0-19058 GCA_035517695.1 Streptosporangiaceae bacterium | reverse complement strand
CGCGGCGATCCTCGTCCCAGCGGAACGGTTCGCCCTGGTCACCTAGGTCGCGGGCAAGAGGGGTCATGTCATAGGCGGTGTAAACAAGCTCAAGGACGCGGGGGGCGATGAGGGGGAGGTTGGGTTCGAGGGCCGTCGGCGTGGGGACGGGGAGCTGTTTCCAGACGAGCTGAGTCATGTGGGTGCCGCCGATCTTTTGACGGCTGACGTAGTCGAAAACTAGCGAACTCTGTGTGGCGACAAGGGCCGCGACGAGTGCAGGCTCCACGCGCGGGAACATGACGGGAAAGGTGTTCAACGTCGCCGTACGAGGAATCAGGACCGGGATTGCTGTGCGTTCATTGGTCGATGCTGTGACATCGCACCAACCGCACAACCATTCACGTTCCCAGGCCTCGTCAGTCAAGCGTTCGGAGACCCCGGAAAAGAGCCTTTCCTTGCCATTTTTGTTGATCTTGATTGGCCCGTGCTCCTCGATCCAGTGCATGGGCATCGCGAATCGATGTGGATCTCGGATCTCTGCGACGCTGAGATAGCGTGGCTGGTTCTGCCGGTTGACCGCTGTCTCGCTCTTGACAACGTCGGCAGCACGGTGGTTGAAAAAGTCGACCATCTTGGCCTCGTACATCGGAAGCATGCGCTTGCCGTCACGGGTGAAGATGCTGCCTTCCAGTCGCCAGCCCTCGCGTTCCAACTCCTCGCGCCTACGGAGGATGTCTTCGTCGTTCTGGCTCCGGAACACGTACTTGAAGGAGATATCCCACGGGTTAGGGTCATGCCTGGTGTCATCGCTCAGCACTGGCATGCGTCGGTAGATGGCGGCGGTCAGTTCAGCGTCGCGTCGTGTCCGGAAAATGGGCGGAGCACCGGTATTCGGACTCATGAGCGCTAGGTCCTGAGGGCTAAGCATGAGCACTCGATCGGCGTCGTCGAGTTCGGCTGTATCCAGAAGGAAGAACGCGAACTTGGAAACTGGCTCGCGCAGCGCCTTACCAGTCAAAGCGAGCAGACAGAACGTAAGTATTCGGAAGTCCTGTGAGCCGTCTCACGTTTGCCCTGGTAGACGCGATCCTACCCATCAGTAACCACACGATTTCCGAATACGTACGACAGAACTTCTGCCGCGAGTCAACGGCAGGAAAGAGCTGCCGACGATTCTCGAAGTCGTACAGCAAGGCGATTGCGCCGCGCCGGGTGAAGTCACCGAACAGGAACTGCCCTGCCGCCCCAGTTGCGATAGCGGTCGGGACGATGCACCCGGCACGTCCTGTCGGTGCGGTAATCGCGGTGAATTGCTCGGCGAAGAGCTGGTCTGCTTGGAGCTTGGTTACGCCACCTGCAGTCAGCCCTCTGGCGCAAAGCGGGAAAATCCCGGAGCTTCCCGCGAAGATGGACGTAGCCTTGAGTTCGCGCCGCTTGGCTCGATACCGCTCAGCTCCCTCGTGATCGTTTGCCAACCATGCCGCAACCTGGGTGTGCAGCGCCTTCCCTGATAGGCCGGCGATAGTCGGCTCGACCGAAGCGAAATACTTCTTGTCCTCAAATTCAAACCTATCCCACGGCGGGTTACCCAAGACGCAAGTGAACCCGCTGGACCACCCCGTGCCCATGTCTGCGGTTGGATTGTCGTTTTCGACGCTAAAGATCCCTGGGAACTCCAAGTGCCAGTGGAAGAAGCCGTACTCCTCTCGCAGCCGCTCGATCTCGGTCGAAGTGGGCGGCGGGAGCGCGCTGCGGCCCTTCTCCTTGAGAGCAGTGAAGACGCGGTTGACGATCGCGGGGGGCGTGTCCTCGCGCTTGATCCAGACGAAGGCGGCGCACCAGGCGTCGGCGACTAGGCGCTTGGCTTGGTATTCGGCCGACTCTTCCCAGTCCTGGTAGGCGGCGGCCTGTCGGCGGACCTCGCGCAGCGAGCCGTCCGGCAGGTGGGCGATTCTGGCCAAGCCGACGGCAAGGGTGGCGTTGGACTGGGAGAAGATGATCTCGTCGCTGAACAGTTCCTCTTGGTGCGACTGCGGCTCCAAGCCGGGCAGGGTCCGTGGGGCCGAAAATCTGGCGACTCGCCGTTGCCCGGCGGTCAATACCGGTTGCGCGGCGTTTGCCCGCTCAAGGGACTTCGCGAACTTCGAGTCATCCCCCTCGACGGGTTTGAACGCGCCTGGGGGGATGCCGCCTTCAATCATCTTCGGTGTCGCCCCGATGAGCGCGTTGCCGTGCTTGATGTGGGCGTCCAGGAAGGATAGGGGCTTGCCTGGGTCGAGGGCTTCTAGCCAGAGGGAGACCTTTGCGAGTTCCACGGCCATCGGGTTGAGGTCGACGCCGTAGACGCAGCGGGCGATGACGTCGCGCAGGGCATGGCGAAGCGCGTCCAGGGTCGGTTCCGGGTTGTGCTCGCGGACGGAGGCGACGCGCTTGGCGATGCGCCTCGCGGCCGCGACGAGGAAGTGGCCGGATCCGCAGGCCGGGTCGCAAACCGTCACCGACAATAGTGCCTCGGCGATCGCCGCCGACGTATCCGGCCCCGCCGCGGTCGCGGCGATCTCGGCTTGCTTGGTGGCGTCGTCGAGCACCGGATCCAAGGTGGAGTCAAGCAGACAGTCGATGAGAGATGTCGGTGTGTAGTACGACCCCGTCGACTTGCGGTCGTTGCCGACGGCGTCACGCAGGACGAATGTGTACGGTCCGTCCCGGTCGGGGACGAGTTCAAGGAGGGATTCGTAGATCGCGCCGAGTTCTTCCGCGCCGAGGTTGCGGTAGTCGATACGCCGCCAGCGGTTAGTGGACTTGTCGCGGACCCGGGATAGCGACTTCACGGCGGTGAGGAGCTGCTCGTTGGACAGCTCAAGGTCGGCGAGCACCGCGTCGGTGGGGGTGTCGTCGTAGATGCCGCCGAGTCCCGGCAGGCCGAGGTGCTGCAGGCCTTCTTCGTCGCCGAGCTTGTCGAGGACAAGGCGGACTGCCTTCCACTGGTCACCGTGGGCGGTGCCGACCCCGCGCAGAGAGGCGTCGCGGAGGCGGCGGGCGGAGAAGTATGCCGCGTACCGGTGCCGGGTCTTCTCGTCGGTGCCTGGCACATGCAGGGCGTCGCGGTCTTCGGCGACGAACCAGAAGAGCAGGCGGTACACGAGGCGGAGCAGGGCGCGCTTGGCCTGGTCCTTGTCGAAGTCCTCGCGGAAGGCGGCGTTGGCCGGGTGCTTGAGGAAGCCGGTGCCGAGCGCGACGATGGCGTCCCTCACCCCGTCGCGAATGTCCTCAAGGAAGCGGGTCCCGGTCACGATCGCCTCGGCGCGCCAGCGTTCCATCGGGCAGGAGGAGACGGGAGCGCCGTCGGCGACCTCGAAGCGGGAGACGTGCAGGAGGCGGTAGAGCAGGACGAAGTCCTCGAACAGCTCCCCGTCGAACATCGCCGCGAGGTCGACCTCTAGGTAGGCCGCCCCGGTAAGGGATGTGGTGTCCCGCAGGAGGCGGAGCACGGAGCCATTAGAGACGATCCCCCACAGGTGGCCTGCGGTCCGGTTCAGGCATTCCTGCACCATCGACTGCGGGGGCAGCCCGCCGCCAGCAGGTCGCTCGTCGAGGTCCTGGTCCCACGCGACGAGGTGGATGGGCAAATGCTGCCAGGCATGGCTGACCGGGAAGACCTTGGTGCCGTCGTCGGCGGTGATTCCTGCGTGCAGCCGGATCAGGCGGCCGTAGCTGTGCTCGTCGAAGAGCGGGAGCAGCCAGTTCTCGATGGCAAGACCGCGCGGGTCGCTGCCCTGGCCGATCGCCTCACGCAGCATGCGCCAGGCACCCTTAAGAGGCTCCCAGTGGCGTTCGGCGGCGTCCTTGACGGAACGGACGCCGACGACGTGGTAGTCGGCAGGCGTGGAGGCGGAGACGTCCTTGCCAGTCATGATCCGGGTGATCATGTCGGCGGGGAGCAGGCCGCCGACGACGCGGATGGACGCGGTGACCTGGGTCGTGGTCACGGCGGACATTACTGGCCAGCTCCCTGGATCTGGGGGGTGGCGGGCAGGTAGACGTAGACGCCGAGGATGTCGGCGTCGCCTGCTGGGGTCACGGTCAGGCCGCGGACTGCCTGGTCGGCGGTGCGGCGGACGCGGCGGTGCGCGTCGCGGAGCTCGGCGGCGAACTCCTGGGCGCGGTGGTTGACCTCGGGCCGGACGGCGTCGAGACCGCCGAGGATGGTGGTGATGGCGTTGCGGGCGAACTCGGGGATGGTGCTCTGATCGGGGACGGCGGCGAGCAGCGCGGTCGCCGCGTCGTCCGGGAGCCAGCGGGCGCTAGCGGGCGCGCCCTCGAAGCCGAGCACGCGGGCGTCCTCGGCGATCAGCGCTGCGTTGCCGTAGCGACCGGGGAGGGTGAGCTGGTAGCGGTAGCGGACGAGCAGCAGCGTGGTCCGGGTGGAGACGGCGGTGGTGCGGATGACGCCGCAGCGGCGGGCTGGCTTGAGGGCGGCCGGGGCGTGGCGGTCGAGGGCGTTCGCCAGGATGTAGCCGGCGATCGCGCCGACGGCGGGGTCGGTGCGGGTGAGGGATGCCTCGCCGCGCGGCACGGCGGGGGTGACCGAGAAGGGCAGGCGGCGGCGCTCGCCGATTAGCGCGCCGATCGCATCCCACAGCCCGGGAGGGAGGGTGCTGGTGGTGACGGTGAACCCGTCGCCGTCTGGCGCGGTGGCGAGGTCGGCGTTCAGGGCCTTCAGCGCGCTCTTCGCGAACGCGCGGACCTCGTCGTCAGGGCCTAGGGCGGCGCGGATCGCGGCGGCCTCGGCGGCGACTTCGTAGGGGTGGATGGTTCCCTGGGCGAACCGGGAGCGGGAGCGGTCCTCGCGGTCGGCCATGGATCGCCACTGGACGTCGAGTTCCCCGCCTGTCTTGCCGATGACCTCGTCGAGCTCGAAGAGCGCCTGCTGGTCGGTGCTGGCCTGGCCGCGCATGAGCAGCCATTCCATGATCGCGTCGGTGACCTGGCTGGAGGTCTCGTCGGGGATGGGCACGGAGATGCCGGTGAGCTTGCGGATCTCGCGATGCTTGCGGATGAGCACTTCGAGGACTTTGCCGTCGATTCCGTTGTCGCCGCCGTAGATGGTGACGACCCGGACGTCTTCTGATCGCTGGCCGAAGCGGTCGACGCGCCCTTCGCGCTGCTCGTGCCGGGTTGGGTTCCAGGCGAGGTCGTAGTGGATGACGGCGTTGAAGTGATGCTGGAGGTTCACGCCCTCCGACAGGCAGTCGGTGGCAACCAGGACGCGGCGGGCGCCGTCTTCCTGCTCGGCTGCCTCGGCGAGCCGGTCGATGCGGTCGAGCCGCTGGGCCGGGGAGAGCGTGCCGTTGACGCTGGTGACGATGGTCTTCCTGCCGAGCTTGCCGTCCAGCTGCTCGGCGAGGTACTCGCTGGTGGGGATGTAGCGGCAGAAGACGATCGGATGGTAGCCGTCGGCGAGGAGCTGCTTGACGGTCTTGATGAGCAGGGCGAGCTTCTTGTCGTGCTCAGGGCCTTCCAGGGCGGCGGCGCGTCCGGCGAGTTCGGCCAGGCGGGCGTCACGGGGTGCCGCGGCGGTGCCGCCGTCGTCCGCGCCTGGCGATGCGTCGATGCCGTCGAAGCTGTCGTCGGCCATGTCGGCGGTGACCGGGCGGCCGAGGATGTCCGCCTCGTCGGCCGTGGCGGCGGCTGCGGCCTGGGATCGGGTGAGCAGGGTCTGCGCCGCGGCACGCGGGGAGGAGACCAGGGAGCGGAGCAGCGCGATCGCCGACCACCAGGCGACTCGCTGCTCGCGGCGGCCTACCGTGCCGGCTGCCGTGACCCGCTCGCTGGCGTACGCAATCGCGTCGTCGAGCAGCGCGCGGTATCCGGGTGAGAGCGTGTAGGGGGCGTCGCCGAAGATCCGGTCGCCGGGGAACGCGCCGGCCTCGTCGGGGTACTGGCGGCGGATGTCGAGGCGGCGGCGCTGCACGTAGTGCCGGGCGAGCCGGGTGCGGCCTGCGTCGGAGGTGAGGTCAGCGGCGGCCAGTTGCGGGTTGAGAAGGCCGATCAGGGCGCGGAACGACTCGTCCTTACCGGAGTGCGGGGTGGCGGTGACGAGCAGGAGGTGCCGGCGCTCGTTCCGGGCGAGCCTGGTGAGCAGCTCGTAACGGAGCTGCGCCGACTTTGCGGAGGCGCCTGCGTCGGCGGGGACGCAGGTGTGCGCCTCGTCGACGATGACCAGGTCGGGGCAGTGGTCGATGAAGTCGTCGCGGTGCCGGGGGGACTTGATGAAGTCGGTGGAGATGACCACGGTCTGGTGCCTGCTGAACAGCGACTCGCCGTAGGCCAGGGCGCGCTCCAGGCGCGGGGCGGTGGAGGCCAGGATGAGCTCGGCGTTGATGCCGAACTTGGTCCGGAGCTCGCCCTGCCATTGCTCGGCGAGGGCAGGCGAGCAGAGCACGGCGAGTCCCTTTGCCTCCCCCTGGGCGCGCAGCTCGGCGGCGATGAGCCCGGACTCGATGGTCTTGCCGATACCGACGTCGTCGCAGATCGCCATCCGGACAGTGTCCTGGCGCATCGCCATCAGCAGTGGCACGAGCTGGTAGGGGCGGGGTTCCACGGCGATGGAGGCCAGGGACCGGAAAGGGCCTGCGCTGCTGCGGAAGCCGATGCGCAACGCGGTGCGGAGCAGGCCGGCGGCCAGGGCGTCACCGAGGTCGCCGGGGTCTGGCGGCGGGAAGGAAGCCTGGGCAACTGGTTCCAGGTCGGGGAAGACTGCGGCGACATCATCGTCGGCACCGCCGAGCGGGCGAAGGACTAGCATGTCCGGCTCGCTGTCCGGGAGCACGACCCACTCCCGGCCTCGCGCGGCGACGAGCGACCCGGGCGCAAACCGTTGCGTGGCAACCGCGTGCGCAGTCTCGGTCACGGGTGAATCCACCTTCCGTTCGGTATCTTCCGCTATCCCACCTGTCAACGCGCGCCTTGCCCACTGCCTCAGCTCGCGCGATCCCTTCGCTACCTGCCTTCGCCGAAGACCGACCAGTTCGCGTCGACGATCGCCCGCAAGTCGTCGTCGTAGCGGAGCCTGATTACGTACCAGCCGAGGTCTTCGAGCCGTTCGGTGGCGGTGGCGTCGCGTTCGGCGGCGGCCGCGCCGTCGTGGACCGGGCCGTCGACGAAGACCGCTACCGGGCCGCCGGGCAGCCGGTAGGTGAAGTCCGGCCTAGCGTACGCCTCCCGGACCGTCACCTGCGCGGCGTCGGGAAGCCGGTGACCGTGGTCCTTGAGCCACTGCACGAACTCCTCCTCAAGGGTGGAGTCCGCCTGGGCGAGCAGCCGGATGGTCTGCTCGGTACGGGACTCGCCTCGGCCCGTGGTGAGCGTGGCGCCGTCGGCGATGGCGAGCAGCAGGTCGCGCGCGCGGTGCCGGTCGAGCTGCTCGTGGAACGACTGGTTGCCGTAACTGAGCAGGCAGTTGTAGCAGCCCTTGCCGCACGGCTGGGTGACGTGGCCCTCATCGTCTGTGACACCGCCGAGGTCGTCGCCGGTGTCCGGGTCGAAGTGGGCGATGCGCAGCGCTTCCCTGGCTGCTCTCCCGAGCGCGTCTGGCTCGGCCTGCATACGACGGAGCACGCCCGCGCCGCCCTCGGCGGACTCGGTGAACAGGATGCGGTCGCGCGGCCCCTCGTCAGGCGGCAGCAGCTCGCCGTCAAACTCGGAGTCCTCCAGCTGGAAGGCCGCCTCGATGCCCCGCTCAAGCGCATACATGACGGACAGCGCGGTATCGATCACCACGGGATCGGCGAGCTGGAAGACAAGGACGTTGCGGCGATCGCGCACATACGGGATGACCCGCCTGCGCTGCCGGGCCGACGTGTCGTCGCCGTCGCCGCTGTCATTGCCCTGCTGGCCGTCTTGCTGGGCGGCCTGCCGGGCGCTCAGCCAGGCGCCGGTGACTGGATCCAGCCAGAAGCCGTCGGCCTCCCCTTCAGGGCGGCGGGCCGGGCCAAGGTTGATCCGGTGTACTTCCGCGGAGTCGCCGTAGGCCAGCCGCGCGACCCGCGTCCCGGCCGCGTCATTGACGTTCGCGTCGAGGCGGCCCGGCCGGTCGCCGTGGTCCTGGAAGCGGTAGGACGTGACGATCCGGAAGCCGGCGCGGCGGCGTTCCTCCTCGTCGGAGGTGATCCGCTGCAGCGGTCTGGTGAAGACGGTGTGCAGCGGGAACAGGCCGGAGATCGACTGGGTGAGCGCGGTCTGGCACGAGTCGCAGCGGTCGTTGCCGGGGGCGACGTCGTAGTAGTAGCCGCAGCCGGGACAGCGGTGTGCCTGGTGGGTGACGAGCTCGCCGGTCGCGTCCGGGGGGAGCTGGACGCGGTTGACCTCGTACCGGTTGCCCTCGTGGTAGATCAGCGCGCGCGGGCCGAACTCCCTGATCGCCAGGAACCGGGCGCGCTGCACGAAGTCGGCGTCGGCGCGCAGCCGCCGGTCGGGCGGGATGTAGGCGGCGATCGGCAGGCGAGGGAACGAGTAGCCGGGCAGGAACCCCTCCGAGGCGAGGTAGCGGTAGGGGTTGAAGTCGGCGGTGAGGTTGCGGTCGTCGCTGTCCTCGTTGCGCAGCAGGCGCAGCTGGGTCTCGGCCTCGTGGCGGCGGCGACCGGCGATGTCGCGGTCCCGCTGGGACAGCGAGTAGTCGAGGCGGCGGCGGTTCTGCTCCCACTGGTCGACGAGCGCGCTGCGGAACAGGTCGCGCCACCGGTCGAAGGCCCGGTCGAACGTCACGGGGGCGGCCCGCACCACGCGCTCGACCCAGCCCGGGTCCCACCAGGAGGTCCGGGTGGCGAGGCCGTCGGTGAGCTCTTCCAGCACGGCGGTCGCCCGGGTGACGGCACGGTCGATCGCGGTGTTGTCGCGGACGTCGCGGGCTACCTCGTCGATGAGAGCGAGGCGCGGGTCGGGCCGCCGCCTGCCTTCCGGCTCGGTGCCGTCCATGTCAATGGACTCGGGGATCGCCCGTCCCAGGCGGACGCCGGTCTCGGCAAGCCAGATCGCGTGGACGTGGGAGCGGAGAAGGTCCTCGTTGAGCAGGTCAAGGCGCGGCGGGGTGACGACGCCGGAGACCATCTTGCCGGAGTTGCGGAAGTAGTACTGGTCGTGGCTGTTGCCGGTGGCGCAGTAGGTGGTGACGAGGGCGGGCTGCCCGGACCGGCCGGCGCGGCCGGAGCGCTGCGCGTAGTTGGCGGGGGTCGGCGGGACGTTCCGCATGGCGACGGCGTTAAGGCCGGCGATGTCTACGCCGAGCTCCATCGTCGGCGAGCAGTACAGCAGCTTCAGCTCGCCGTCACGGAACTCGTCCTCGCGCTGGCGGCGCAGGTCGGGGTGGACCTGGGCGGTGTGCTCACGGGCGACCAGGCCGGACAGCGCCTGCGCCACGTCCCGGTACAGGCGGACGAAGTAAGGGTTGACCCGGGGGGCAGCCGCGCCGCTGAAGGTGCGGGCGAGCGGGTCATCGCCGCCGCGGATGCCGTCGCCGGGCCGCCACACGAGCGTGGCCGCGCGGATCCGGTAGCCGCGGGCACCGCGCCGCCGCAGGTGCTGGGCCTCGGTGAGCAGGCCTGCGCCGTCGCCGGACAGCACCCGCAGCAGGTCGCTGATGATCTGCTGCGCGTCGTCGCTGCTGATCACCCGCAGGTAGCCGGGGAACCGTCCGGCCCGCTTGAGGTACCGGCCGAACTTGCCCCGGCCGGACATGAACACCAGCTCACGGGCGGTGCCTGGGCGGCCTGCACCGGGGTAGACGATCGAGGCGTCCCGCTGGTCGCCGTCGGCGACGGCCCATTCCGGGCGCAGCGCCTCCTGGCTGCGCCGCTTCATGCGGTCGAACTCGTCGGAGTCAAAGCACTCCGCGTCGACCGCCAGGGACCTGCGCATCTCATCCAGCAGCACCCGGCAGACCCGCTCGCGGACCTCCGGCGCGGCGTCCCGGAGCGCGGGGAAGCAGTCCCGCCACAGCTCGTCCCTGGCCGCCACGCCGTCCAGCCCCAGGTAGCCGACCTCGATCAGGCCGACCTGCTCCAGGTTCGGCATCGTGACCCGCCAGCCCCGCTCCAGGTCGAGGAACACCCGCAGGTTGATCACGTCACGCAGCGCGGCCTCGGTGCGCCTGCGCAGCGCCGGGTCCTCCCCAGGGTGCGTGGCGTAATCCCCGGGGGCGAGGCCGAGCGCGCGGGTGACCTTCACCGGGACGTCGTCGTAGAACAATCCTTCCTCGCCGTCTTCCACCGCCTTGACGGCAGCCCGGTACAGCGCCCCGCGCACCATGGTGACCTCGGTGAAGTCGTTGAAGTGCCCGGCCTGCAGCGCCGCGTCCTGCCGGTTGTCGACGAAGGTGAGGAGCTTGCGCGCGTTGGCGTCGAGCGCGCCTTCGGGGATGGCGCGCAGCGAGCGGACGATCGACATGGAGATCAGCGTCGTGGCCGACGACCGGCCCTCCTGGTCGAGGGTGGCCAGCTTGGCGAAGTCGTTTCCGCGCTGCTGCTCGTAGGAGACGCCGCAGCGCAAGCAGAACCGGAACGCGCCCGGGATGAACGCCGCCTCGATGCCGCCCTCTGCCGGCCCCTCATGGCCGAACGCGTCCACGGTCACCGGTACCGGGAGGTACTCGCGGGAGGGCGGCCGGACCTGGTCCTGGCCGGTGCGGTCGCTGACCTCCAGCCATGACTCGGGGACGCGCCGGTCGGCGACCACCGTCTCCACGTCGCGCGGCCACGGGAGGTCGGCGGACACGTACAGGTACCCGTCGGAGTAGGCGGCGCGGCCCCCTCCGTCGTCGGCGACGGAGGCGTCGCGCCGCGCCAGGTAGGTGACCGTGCCAGAGCGGTCCAGCCGCCAGGTGACCAGGTACTCCTGGCCGCACTCGCGGCAGAACGCCAGCGGCAGCAGCACCTTGCCGCCGGATCCGGGCTGCTCGACCTGGTAGTCGCGGGTGATGTGCCGCGTGTTCTGGTCTTCAAGCGTCACGTACACGGTGTCGCCCTTGGACAGGAACTGGTGCAGCCGGAACGCGAACAGCGGTCGGCCGCTGTTCGGGTCCCTGGCCCGCGCGCCTGCCTGGAGGGTGCGCTGGATCGCCTTCTCGCACTGGTCCTCATCCGCGCCCGTCTGGGCCGTCAGGTCGCGCGCCGCCCGCTGGACCGTGGTGGGCGCGCGGCGGGCGAGCTTCCCCTCGTCGTCGCGGTCGAGGCCGAACGCGGTCTCGATCCAGCTGGCGAGGGGGTCACGGACCAGGTCGCCGTAGCCGGCTGGCGCGGCGGGGGCGGCGATCCGCGCGAGCATGACCGGGCCCGGGTCCTCGGCGGTCGCCCGGACCAGGGTCTCGCCGATGATGTTCTCCTCGGCGACGGTGGTGCCGAAGACCTGGAAGGCGACGTCGGCGACGGCCCTGCGCCGCCGCTGGCTCGTCCCCTCGGTCGCCATGGTGGCCGAGGTGCCGACGCACTGCACGTTCTCGGCCTCGCAGGCGTCCTTGACCCTCCGGATGAGCAGCGCCACGTCTGCGCCCTGCCGCCCCCGGTAGGTGTGCAGCTCATCGAAGACGAGGAACTCCAGGCCGCGGGCCATCCTGATCAGTGACCTGCGGTCGTCGGGCCGGGTGAGCATCAGCTCCAGCATCACGTAGTTGGTCAGGAGGATGTCCGGCGGGTTGGCGCGGATCCTGTCCCGGTCGGCCTGGGACTCCTGGCCGGTGTAGCGGGCGAACGTGACCGGCTCACGGCCGTCGCCGTACCCGTTGCGCAGGTACTTCTCCAGCTCCCACAGCTGGCTGTTGGCCAGGGCGTTCATCGGGTAGACGATAATCGCCCTGACCCTGGCCTGCCGGTCGCCTGCCTGGCGGGCGCGCAGCACCCGGTCGACGATCGGGACGATGTAGGACAGCGACTTGCCTGAGCCTGTGCCGGTGGTGAGCACGTAGCTGTCGCCGCCGCGCGCGGCCAGGATGGCGTCCCGCTGGTGCCGGTAGAAGCGGATCGGCCGCCCGTCGCAGTCAGTCGAGGTCTCCGTCTTGCTGGTCTGGAAGATGCTCGCGCACTCCGGGTGCAGCAGGCCCTCGCTGACCAGGTCGGTGACCGAGCCGCCGTCGGCGAAGAACGGGTTGAGCGACAGCCACGGGTCCGGCCACTGGGACTTGGCGTCCAGGTCAGCGTCGAAGAACTTCGCGATCCGGTCGTCACGGATGACTGCGGCGCCCTCGGTGTAGTCGCGGTACTCGCCGATCAGCCGCTGGTGGACGGCGAAGATATCGAAGCCATCGGTGGTAACTGCCTGCGGTTCTGCCACGGACCGGTGCGGTGCCTCGGTCCCGGTACCAGCGTCTTCCACGGCACGGCCACGGTCACGACGCACCTGCTCGCCAAGCGCCAGCACCGGGTCTCCGGGTGCCCCGATGACACCAGGCCCTGCCTGCAGCGCGAACGGCAACAGCAACTCGGCCACCTCGGCGGCAGTGCCAGGGCGGTTCGCCGGGTCCTTCTCCAGCAGTCGCGCGACCACCGCCTCCAGTCCGGCGGGCACCTCTCCACGCAGCATGCTGACCGGGGTCGGCTGCTGGCCGATGTGCTTGTTCAGCACCTCGTACGGCAGATCACCATCGAAGGGGGGCGCGCCGATGAGCATCTCGTACAGCACGCACCCCAGGGCGTACAGGTCGACAGCCGCGGTGACATTGCGCTGCGTTGCCTGCTCGGGTGCCATGTACCTGGCCGTGCCGACCGTCTCGTTGGAGTTCGTGAGCCGCCCGCCGTCCACGTCATCGAGGATTAGGCCCACGCCGAAGTCGAGCACCTTCGCCAGCCCGCCTGACGCGAGCATCACGTTGGACGGCTTGAGGTCCCGGTGGACCACGCCCGCCCGGTGCGCCGCATCGAGCCCGGTCGCGATCTGAGCGGCGATCGCCGCAGCCCAGGCCACCGGCAGCCGGTCCGCGTCCGCCTCGGCGAGCAGCGACGACAGCGGCGCTCCGTCGATGTACTCCATCGCCAGGTAAGGCTGGTCCCCGTCCAGGCCGCCGGCGATCGTCCGGGGCAGGTTAGGACTGGACAAGCGCGCCATGATCCGGACCTCGCGCATGAACCGCGCGGCATTCGCATCGGCCTCCGTCAGCGATACGGGGGTCCCGTCCCTCCGGTGCAGCAGCCTCTTCACGGCGACGGTGTCGCCGTTGTCCAGGTCCCGCGCCTTGCGCACCTCGCCCATGGCCCCGCGCCCGACCACTCCGAGGAGCTCGAACCGGCCCGCAATTACTTCCGAGCTGTCCATTGCCCGCCCATTTCTCGCCTTCCCCGGCGACGCTAGCTCAGCGTAGTTTAGTGAGTGCTTTGCGAATTGTCGGTGTCTAGTCCCGTTTTGTTGGCATGAGCGTGCCGTTGGCAAGGCTCGTGCCAAGCAGTTCGGCTAGCTCGTCGCTGACGCGGGCGAGGTCTCGGATGGCCGTGCCGAAGCCACTGACGTCGCGGAACGCTTCTCCGTACAGGCGCTGTTCGGAGACCGGCAGGCGCGGCACCGCCAGGCGACGGGCATCGATCCTGATGCTGGTCGTCCCGTAGCTGGCCTGCCGAGCATTGTGCCGGGCAGACAGCACGCCCCCCAGGAACCATGGGTCCATCCGGGCCAGGTCGGGGCGGATCAGGTGAAGGCCTTCCCCCAGGATGGCCCCGTCGTGCTCCCCGGTGGCCACAAGCGCCCTGGTCAGCTCGTCCAGGCCCGCCGGGATGACCACGTCCCCCGCAGAGATCTTCACCCATCCTTCCTGCACGGCATCCTGGGGAACTGCCCCTGACGGTGCAGATCCTGCCTTGACGTCACCAAGGGTCAGGACCGGGCACACGTCTGCCGGGTGCGGACCCGCAGGCAAGCCCGCATTCGGGGCGGCCGGGCCTTGCGCCCGGTGAAGCAGGACGAGGCCGCTGCGCGCCAGTTCCGCTATGGTCGCCGTCCGCCAGTTGGCTGCGTCCTCGCGGGGCAGCCAGCCGACGCCGGGCACACGCTCCTCAAGCGCAGCAAGCGCCGTGCGCATCCGAGTGCGGAGCAGCTTGACGGTCTCGGAAGTCTGCGACGGCGACTTCCTTGAACCTCCTGCTCCGACATGCCGGGTCGGCGACAGGTCCACTGCCTCGTCTAGCAGGTCAATGACTCGCATGATCCGCCAGGTACCAGTGCAGTCCTCCCCAGCCTCGCTGGACGCGGCCTCCGCGGCGCCACCGCTGAACGAGCGCCAGGCTTCCAGGATGATGTCCTGCACCTGCTGCCACCCGGTCTGCGCCCGTGCGCCCTTGCCCGCGGCGGGGAGTAGCTCGGCCAGGTCGGCGAGGAGGATGAGGGGGTCTGACGGTCCCGTGCTCGCAGGGCGTTCCAGGACCCACACCTGCAACGGGATGTGGCTAGGCCGCGCGGCCCCCGCCGGAAGGGAGGCCACCGCCCGGAGTGCGCCGCGGCGCAGCAGTTCTGTCCTGATCCGCCGGCCGGAGGGCCTGGAGGCCACGGCGGGCGGCAGCAGCAGCACGGCCCGCCCGCCGGGCCGCAGATGGGCAAGCGCGTGCTGGACCCAGGCCAGCTCAGGCTCGGCCTTGGGCGGAATGCCGTAGTCCCAGCGCGGGTCCGCGGCCAGTTCCTCCTGGGGCCAGTCACGGCTGGCGAACGGCGGGTGGCATAGCACCGCGTCGGCCTCCAGCCCGCGATAGGCGTCAGCACGCAGAGAGTCGCCGTCGCGCACGTCCGCTTTAGCCCGCCACCGTCCCGACCGGAGCCGGATCTCCGCCAAGCGGGCCATGGCGACATCGAGTTCCTGCGCGCAGGCCCGGGCTGCGCCGCGGTCCAGCACGGCGGCCAAGATCTCGCCGGTACCGCTGGCGGGGTCTAGGACAACACCCTCGCCCGGATCGGCTAGAGCGGCCATGAGCCGGGCGACCGGGGCTGGGGTGACGGACACCCCGGCTGCCTCGGCGTACCTCTCGATGAGCAGGGCCAGGGTTTCTTCACGGCCACTCGCCGCTGCCGCATCAGCCGCTGCCGAGGCGACAGCTGGGCGAGTTCCCTTCGCCTGCCCGGACAGGGCAAGCGCCGCCGAGGTGACGACCTCGCCAAGCTCAGCTCCGACCGCTTCGTCAAGGACGGCGCGCCAGAGCCGCTCGCCGGGAGGAAGCTCTGGCAGCGCCCCTCGCGCGGCCAGCCAGGCCTCGACCTCCGCCCGGTCATAAGCGGGGCTGGCGTCCGTTCCCCCGGTCGGCTCAGGGAAGTCGGCGTGACGGCGGCGCCAGTTGCTGACGGTCGCGCGGGTGACGCCCGCGAGGCGGGCGATGTCCGCGGCGGTCAGGCTTGCCAGCTCAGGCATGTTCCTCCTCCGGCAAAACCATCACGGACGGGATGGTCCTGCGAGTGAAAACTCTACCATCGATCGCATGGCGTTTGACAATGCTTTCATCGAGTGGTTCTCTTGCTGTGGATGCTCTCTCCCACCTCCCCGCCCGCATAGGGCGCACGCAGAGGAAACCCGTAATGAGCACATGGCAGCAGCCCCGGCCAGCAGCGCCGCGACACAGCAGCGGACCGCCCCTGCTGGCCGTCAACTTCCTCCCCGTCACGTACACGGCGGACAAGTTCCCGGCGGGCTTGGTCCGCTACGAGTCCCCCGAGCAGCTCGCCGCCTTGAGGGCAGAGCTGGCTGGGACGCACGTCGTCATCCGCACCGGCGACAAAGTCGCCTGCGTGCCGATCTCGGCGGATGCGCCTGCGGTAGGCGAAGCGACCGAGCTGGAGATCCGGGAGCATCGCCGGGTCGCCGCCCGCCTAGTAGAGGCAGCGCTGGTCCGCAGCGTGTTGGCTCCCCGGTACAAGCTGCGCAGGCTCACGCCGCCGACGTTCGTGAATCGGGCTCGTGATCTCATGCAGGAGGCTGCGCAGGATCTCGGAATCGAGCTGGCCGGGATTCACGCGTATCCCCAGTACCGCCTGGACTCACGCGCCACTGGCCCGTCCGAGGGACCGGGCATCGTCCTCGGCATCAAGACACGCTATGAGATCAGCCTTCCCGTGACCGAGCTGCTGTGCCGCGGGGTTCCTGTCGTGGGACGTTACGTGCTCGTCGCCTCCGATGACCTCGATCCGCTCCTCGATCCGGTAGCCGCCCGCCGCGCTGCGGGCGCCGTGGAGGCCGTCACGGAAGGCCAGCTGCTGCTTAGGGACGCGCCACGGGACCGACAGGTGCCTGCTGCGGATGCCTGGCTAGAGGGCCGAAAGGAAGTGGTGCACGATGTCATCCATGCCCTCGTCGGTCCGGCTGCCGACAGCGTCCTGAACCGCCTGGAGAAGGCCGCGTTCGACGTGGTTGGCGCGGAAGGACGCCTCGCGAAGACCCGGGAGCTCGCCGGATGGTTCGGCCGCAATCCGCTTGAACTGGCAGTCGGCCTGGCGGCGACGGTGGATGTCCCCGCGGGAACGGGCGGACCGGGTCATGCCGCGGTGAGGAGCCGTCGGCTTGCCCAGCCAACGTTCGTGTTCGACCCTGGCGGCGATAAGACCAACCGGAACGCAACACGGGGCCTGGCTGAATACGGGCCGTTCGACTCCGAGGTCTTCACCCCCAAGCGCCCGTCGATCACGGTGGTGACCCCAGCAGCGTTCAAGGGGACCGTTGAGACGTTCATGCGTGACCTCCTAAACGGCGTCCCGCGCACGGACGTCTTCGCCACGGGGTTCGTCCGGAAGTATCACCTGAGTGCCTGTGACGTGACGTTCGAGCCGTTCGACTCCGCGACTAGTGACGTGGCCGCGTACAAGAGCGCCTGCCTCGCGGCGCTGGAAAGACCGAGGAAGCCGGACCTGGCATTCGTTATCACCAGTGAGGAGCAAGAGTCACTCGGCGGGGACGACAGCCCGTACCTGGTCTGCAAGTCGACCTTCATGGGCCAAGGCGTCCCCGTCCAGGATGTCCAGATCGAGACAATCCGCAGGGGTGATCTCGCATACCCGTTGGACAGCATCGCGCTCGCCTGCTACGCCAAGCTCGGCGGGACACCATACGTTATCGCCGCCCCGCGCGCGATGACGCAGGAGCTGGTCATCGGCATCGGCAGCGCCCACGTCAAGCAGACGCGGCTCACCGCACCGGAGCGGGTGGTCGGGATCACCACCGTGTTCAGCGCGGATGGCAACTACCTGCTGTCCAACAAGTCCAGGGAGGTTGACTACGCCGACTACCCGCGTGAGCTGCTTCGGTCGCTGGAGTCGTGCATCGGGCACGTCAGGGAGCGCAACGGCTGGCAGCCGGAGGACGCCCTCCGGCTCATCTTCCACGTCTTCAAGCCACTGAAGGACACCGAGGCCCAGGCGGTGAAGCGCCTCGTCACGAAGCTTGCCGGCGAGTTCGCGAAGGTGGAGTTCGCGTTCCTCTACTTGAGCGACGAGCATGACTGGGCGCTCTTCGACCAGAACAGCGAGGGCTACCGGGGACGCGGCCGGGGTGTCCCCGGGCGTGGCCACGCCGTGCGGGTCAGCCGCAGCGAGATGCTGGTGTCTGTGACCGGCCCACACGATATGAAGCTCCCGCTGCAGGGCGTGCCCAGGCCCCTGCTGCTGAAGCTGCACCGTGAGTCGACCTTTAGCGACCTGGAGTACCTGGCCGGGCAGGTCTTCCGGTTCACGTACATGTCGTGGCGACGGCCGTACCCGTCGAGGACGCCGGTTACGATCCTGTACTCCGAGCTCATCGCCGACCTGCTCGGTCACCTGCGGCACGTCAGGAACTGGAACGCTGACATCGTCTCCTCTCCCGAGCTCCGCGACAGCAGGTGGTTCTTGTGACCGCGTCCCCTGACGATGGCGGTCTGGCCATGGCCTATGCAGGCTCCTGGCTGGCGGCAACAGCAGACCGGATCGCGACGGCCAGCGCGCCGGGCGGCCTCGACGCCCTGCTGGCCGGCTACTTTCTCGGCGGCACCAGCGTGCCTGGACTAGCCCAAGACGGGAGCGGACTGTCCGCAAAATGGCTAGAGGAGAACCGCGACCGGCTCGGCCAGGCACCCGTCATCGCCACGATCGGCTACGAGCTAGGGGACGCACCTCCTGGCGTACAGGCGACAGCCCGGAGCATGCTCGCCACCGGTCTTCAGCGCCTGATGGCCCGCAACCCGTTCGCTGACCGTCTCACCTTCGTCCGCAACCCCGCGCAAGTCGTCGGCATTGGCCTGGCAGCTCACGCTATGGCCGCCGACCTTCCCAGGTTCAGCGACTGGCTTGCCGAAACCCTCGGGGACGAGCGACTCCAGCCGTCAGGCAGGTTCCAGGCTCTCCTCTATGAGCATGTACGCGCCCTGCTCACCGGCCGGATGGCGTCCGTCGAGATCCGGCAAGGTGATGACGTGACCGTCCTTGCCTTGCGCTACTGGATGTCGCTGGCCGGAACCGCCCGTCCGCCCGACGCCGATGAACGCCACGAACTCCAGCAGCGCGTCGTCAGTGAGGCCCTGCGCACCAATCCAGGCCAGCTGTCCGTCCCGCGAGCGGCACTGACTTACCAGGCGGTCACCACGATCCTTGACGCGAGCATCAGCCAGGCGGTCCTCAGCCAGTCCCACCTCGTCACGATCCTTACGAGATTCGAGCCTGCGATGCACCGTTGGCGCTGGGACGACAGCAAGCTGCAGCATCCGATCAGGTGGGAAATATCTTCCGAACGCGAGGTCCAGGACATCCTCTGGCTAATGCTCCGCCCTGTCTTCGACGACCTCGTGGACGAGGAGACCCTTGCCAAGATGGGCCATGCCAGCTACAGGGCCGACTTCGGCATCCCCAGCCTCGGGGTGCTCATCGAGGTCAAGTACGTCCGCAAGAGCAGCGACTTCAAGGAGATCGAGCAGCAGGTGATGGTGGACTCCGTCGCCTACCTGTCCGGCACGACCGCCTACAAGGAGATCGTCGTCTTCATCTACGACGCGTCCGCATCCGTTCAGGAGCATTCCACTGCGGCAGCCGCACTTCGCCGATTGGAGTCCGTTAGCGATGTCGTGATCGTCTCACGCCCCAGCCAGCTCGCCTGACCT
>DATIYI010000232.1:0-23963 GCA_035517695.1 Streptosporangiaceae bacterium | reverse complement strand
CGCATTCCTTCGGTGAGCTCGAGCTCGAGGCCGAAGGTCTGACTCTCCTCGACGGTGATGACGCCTTCCTTGCCGACCTTGTCCATCGCCTCGGCGATCATCTCGCCGATCGCGGGGTCACCCGCGGAGATGGACGCGGTGGACGCGATCTGCTCCTTGGTCTCCACGTCCTTGGAGATCTTGGAAAGCTCTTCGCTCACCCGCTCCACCGCGGCCTCGATGCCACGCTTCAGTGACATCGGGTTGGCCCCGGCGGCCACGTTGCGCAGGCCCTCGCGCACCAGCGCCTGGGCCAGCACGGTCGCCGTCGTGGTGCCGTCACCGGCGACATCGTCTGTCTTCTTCGCGACTTCCTTGACGAGCTCGGCCCCGATCTTCTCCCACGGGTCCTCGAGCTCGATCTCCTTGGCGATCGACACACCGTCGTTGGTGATCGTCGGAGCGCCCCACTTCTTCTCAAGGACGACATTGCGCCCCTTGGGGCCGAGCGTCACCTTGACGGCGTCAGCGAGTTGGTTCATGCCGCGTTCGAGGCCGCGTCGCGCCTCCTCATCGAACGCGATCATCTTGGCTGCCATAGGCTCCAGTCCTCCGGAACTCATTCTGGCGTGCGCAGACCGGGTCAATGCCCGCGACGGACGGCTCGGTCTGCGGCCGGTCCCTTCCCAGCCGCGCGCCGGGCCTCATCGCCCCGATCCCGCCGTAGCGTGTTATCACTCTCAAGGTGAGAGTGCCAACGACCTGTTTAGCACTCTCGGGTCTAGAGTGCAAGCCCGCCTCGGCCGGGCCCGATCCTGCCGCCTGCGAGAGGACGGCCAGCCGGGGACTTCGCTCGCGCACGGGCGCCCATCCTCACGCCAGGCGCCCTCCGCGATGCCGGAATAAGATGACCCGGCCTCCCAGTTGGGAGGCCGGGTCATCCGGCGAACGTGACAGAACGTTTAGAGAGCGCGGACAGCCTCAGCCTGCGGTCCCCGGTCGCTCTGCGTGATCTCGAACTCGACCCGCTGTCCCTCTTCGAGGGTGCGGTAGCCATCTGACTGGATCGCCGAGAAATGCACGAACACGTCCCTGCCACCGTCGACCGCGATAAAGCCGTAGCCTTTGTCCGCGTTGAACCACTTGACGGTGCCCTGCGGCATTACAAACAACTCCCTAACTGCGCTCGGGCCTCGAGCCCCGCCCAGGCAACCGCGGAGCTCGTCGATCGCGGCCGACTGAAGCGGTCGGCGACCGCAGATGACCATACCCCCTATGGGAAGCGTTGCGCATCCGTTACCCATGGAATTACACGAATGACTCAGCAAGTTTCCGACAACGTTATCAGCAGGAGTGGGGGCGCGCGGCCGCTCAACCTCCGGCCACCGCTGGGATTACTGAGACCTGAGTGCCCGTGGGGA
Source organism: Streptosporangiaceae bacterium (assembly GCA_035517695.1). Lineage (GTDB taxonomy): Bacteria > Actinomycetota > Actinomycetes > Streptosporangiales > Streptosporangiaceae > DATFVJ01. The sequence continues at coordinate 22,563 of DATIYI010000232.1, read as the reverse complement.
CGGGTGTGTCGAGCCCGGCCGCGAAGCGCACGTCCTCGTCGCCGACATACACGTTGACAAATCGCCTGATCTGGCCGTTGTCATCCAGAATCCGGCCCGCGATGCCGGGGTAAGCAGCGTCCAGGGCCGCGAGCACCTCACGCAAGCTGCCAGCCTCCGCGCTTACCTCCGCGGCGCCGCCCGTGTAACTTCGCAGGATCGTAGGAACGCGGACGGAAATACTCATACCAGGCCTGCCTCTCTGAACGCTTCGATCGAGGGCCGGATCGACGCGGTCGGCCGGGCCGCGTCCGCCACCGCGTCGAGTGTCTTGAGACCGTCGCCCGAGTTGATGACCACGGTCTCCGCGGCCGGATCGAGCCGGCCCGCCGCCAGCAGTTTCCGCAGCGTGGCAACGGTCACACCGCCCGCGGTCTCGCCGAAGACCCCCTCGGTAGCGGCCAGCAGGCGGATCCCCGACACGATCTCCTCGTCGCTGACGTCCTCCACCGCGCCACCCGTCCTGCGCGTCACGTCGAGAACGTAGGGGCCATCCGCCGGATTGCCGATGGCCAATGACTTGGCGATCGTGTCCGCCTTGACCGGACGCACCGCGTCATGGCCCGCCTTGAACGCCGCCGCGACCGGTGCGCACCCCGTCGCCTGGGCTCCGAATACCCGGCACGGCGCCCCATCGACCAGGCCGGCGGCAGAAAGCTCCGTGAACGCTTTGTCGATCTTGGTCAGCTGCGACCCGGAGGCGACAGGGATCACTATCTGCTCCGGCAGCCGCCATCCCAGTTGCTCGGCGATCTCGTAGCCGAGCGTCTTGGACCCCTCCGAGTAGTAGGGCCGGACGTTGACGTTGACGAACGCCCAGCCCTCATGCTCACCGGCGAGCTCGGAGGCGAGCCTGTTGATGTCGTCGTAACTGCCGTCGACGGTCACGAACGTGCCGCCGTAAACGGCGGTCGTGATGATTTTCTGATACTCGAGGTCGGCGGGCACGAGCACCACGGACCTGATGCCCGCGCGTGCTGCCGCCGCCGCGACGGCGTTGGCGAGATTTCCCGTGGATGGGCAGGCAAGCACCTTGAAGCCCATCGTCGTCGCCGCCGCGAGCGCGACCGCCACGACACGGTCCTTGAAGGAATGGGTCGGGTTGCCGCTGTCGTCCTTCACCCAGAGCCGCCGCATGCCGAGCTCTTTGGCAAGATTGTCCGCGCGTACCAGCCTGGTGCAGCCCGGCTCGGTATTCGGTGCCACGGCGACGTCGGCAGGCACCGGAAGCAGGCTTGCGTAGCGCCAAATGTTGTGCGGCCCCGATTCGATAGCTGCCCGGTTCAGTGGCGGCAGGTCGTAGGCGACCTCGAGCGGCCCGAAACACTCCTCGCACGCGTACCACGGTCCAAGGTCGCGGGTGTGCCCGCACTCGCGGCACGACAAAGCGGTCGCGAAACCGAAGGCTTGAACGCTGGAAGTATCCCTGTGGGGTGCGGCGCTGCTCACGTAACGAGGCCCTTTCTCCTCATCTTTCCCTGCGGCCACCTTGGCCGTGGGCCGGAATTGGCACCTGTCACGGGGCTCGCCATCAGCGGGCGAGCAACTGCCACCGTGGTGGTTGCCGGGGCTTCACCGGGCCGAATCCCTCCACCCCTCTGGATGAGCTGCATTTAGTTATGTCGCGACCGCGCCGTGGCGCGGCCGCCGACGGGCGTCATGAGGCCGTATTGAGCACTCTAACCGACGTTCGGACCACCCGGGCTGTGCCCTGGTGGTGGCACGCCCATGCCATCGACCTTGTCGGCTTAAGTCGTGACCTCGACAGGTCAGGCTCGATAGCTGCGCGACAGCTGCGCGACGTGTTGCCTCGACCATGCCGCCGGCTCCGGCCGCCCCGAGGCTGACGCGCCTGGCCAGCAGCTATGCGCCACCAGCCCAACGCGGTCACGATGCACGCGATTCGCGATCATTGCTCGGCTAGCCTGGCCGTACATGGGCAAGCACCAGATTCTCGTCGCATCCAACCGGGGGCCGGTGTCGTTCGCGCTGGGCGACGACGGCCGCCTTACCGCGCGGCGGGGGGGCGGTGGCTTGGTGTCGGGGCTCTCCTCGGTTGTCGGCTCGGATCCGGATGCGCTGTGGATCTGCGCCGCGCTGACTGATGCGGACCGCGCGGCGGCCCGCCACGCTCCGGGTGGCAGGCTCGACTTGGACGGCCACGACATTGGCGCGGCGGTGCAGATGCTTGACATCCCGCCGGTGATGTTCCACCGCGCCTACAACGGGGTGGCCAACTCCACCCTGTGGTTTGTCCACCACCTGCTATACGACATGCCCAACAGGCCGCATTTCGGGCTCGCCTGGCAGCGCGAGTGGGAGTCCTACCGGTCCTACAACGCGGCATTCGCGACCGCGCTCGCATCGGGTGCGAGCGCGGCGACCGACGAACGGGCGGATGGCACCGTAAGCGGGACAGGCCGCGGCAACGCCAGGGCGCTCGTGCAGGACTACCACCTCACGCTCGTACCTCGGATGCTCCGAGATGCCCATCCCGCGCTGCGCATCGCGCACTTCTCGCATACGCCGTGGGCACCGCCTGACTACTACCAGGTTCTGCCTGACCGCGTCGCCCGCCAGGTGCTCGATGGCATCCTCGGCGCGGACCATGCCGGGTTTCTCTGCGACCGCTGGGCCCGGGCATTTCTTGCCTGCTGCGCGGAGTTCCTTGATGCGGATGTGGACATGGCGCACCGCACGGTGGCGTACCGCGGCCGTGTCACCCGCGTCGAAGTGCACGCACTCGGCGTGGACGGCGCCGAGTTGCGCGCGCGGGCGAGCGCCACCGACGTCGGGTCACGAATGCAGCCACTCCGCGAAGTGGTCGGTGACCGCAAGCTCATCGTCCGGATCGACCGCACCGAACTGTCCAAGAACATCGTCCGCGGCCTCGCCGCCTACCGCGAGCTCCTTGCCACCCGCCCGCAGTGGCACGGCCGGGTTGTGCATCTGGCGTTCGCCTACCCGTCCCGGCACGACCTGCCCGAGTACCGCGAATACACGGCCTCCGTGCTGCGGATCGCCAGCGAGATCGAGGACGAGTTCGGCACGGACGATTGGAATCCGCTGCTACTCGACGTCAACGACGACTATCCGAGGTCGCTGGCGGCGTACCGGCTTGCCGACGTGCTGCTCGTCAACCCGATCAGGGACGGCATGAACCTGGTGGCCAAGGAGGGTCCGGTGTTGGCGGAACGCGGCTGCGCCCTGGTGCTGTCCCGTACCGCCGGTGCCGCCGCTGAGCTTGGCGACGACGCGCTCCTGGTGAATCCCTTCGACATCTCAGCAACCGCGGACGCGCTGCACCGGGCCCTGACCATGTCTTCTTCCGAACGGCTCGCGCGGTGTGCTCGCCTCAAGAAAGCTGCGACCGCCCTGCCGCCGCGGAAATGGTTCGCCGACCAGCTCAGGGCCCTGGGCTGACGCTGCGAATCAGCCGCCGAGCGCGACCGCAATGGCGCCGAGCAGGGCGACCACGCCGTCCGGGCCGTCCACCACCAGGTCGGCTGCCTCGGCGAGCGCCGTGACCTCCGCCGAGCCACTGCACACCGTCACTCCGGCGATACCGGCCGAGCGAAGCTCGCGCACAGTGCGGAAGGCCGCCAGGTCACCGAGATCGTCCCCGCAGAACAGGACCGCACGCGAGCGCCGTTCGGCGACAAGGTTGGTAAGCGCCGCCCCTTTGTCCATGCCAGGCGGCCGGAGTTCGATCACCATCCTGCCCGGTTCCTCCACCAGGCCGGTGCGCTCGGCCAGCGCGGTCAGCGGCGCGCGGATCAGCGCCAAGGCGCCATCAGGGTCGTCGGCGCGGCGTGTGTGCACGGCAAGGGAGCGCCCTTTGTCCTCGATCCAGGTGCCGGGGTGCGCGCCAGCGGCCGTGAGCACCGTGGGCAGTTCCGCTCGCGCCTTCGCCAGGCCGGGCGGTGTTGCTGGAGCGCTGAGCACTCCCGATTCCCAGCGCTCGACCCCATAGTGGCCGAGTACCACAATCCCTGGCACGTCGCCCAGGCCGCCGAGCTCCACGGCGACGGCCGCGGGGCGGCCGGTGATCACTGCCAGGGTGCCGATACGTCCGCTCAGCCTGCGCAGTGCCGCCGGTGCGCCGGGGTGAGCCCTGGCGTCCATCGGATCGGGCACGATGGGCGCGAGCGTGCCATCGAAGTCAAGTGCGACAAGCGCGCCGCCCGGATCGCGGAGCAGCACGGTAAGGCCGGCTTGTCCTTCCGGCGTGGAGGGCTCGCGAATGCCGCCACCGGCCGGCTCGCTCTGCATAGCATCCCTCACTTCTGACGGTCGGACTGGCCCTGATCGTCGCAGCTCAGGGCTGGCGGCGAGCGGAACGCAGCCGACGCCGCTCGGTGCGCTGCCGGCGCAGGCGCTTCACCAGGATGGGGTCGAACGCGAGCGCCTCCGGCCGGTCGATCAGCTCGTTGAGCAGCTGATAATAGCGGGCGGCGGGGATGCGGAAAATCTCGCGTATTGCCTGCTCCTTGGCGCCCGGATACCGCCACCAGCGCCGCTCGAACGCGAGGATCCGCATGTCGTGCTCGGACAGCGGTTCTGCTGGCATCTCCCGACCCGACTGCTCGGCTGCAGCTGCCGCGTCCACGCTGCTGCGACTGTTTCGCGGTACCCGGCAGCGCCGTAGGCTCGCCGTCGACACGAACCCGCGGTGCCACCGGATGGAATCATCGTATGCCGTGGGCAAGGCCTACCCCGATGGGCTAGGTCCGACGTACGCTCACCACTCGTGGCCCCTTATAAGTGCTTGACGTTCTTGACCGATTACGGCCTGGAGGACGGATTCGTCGCCGCGTGCCATGGCGTGGCGGCCAGAATCGCCCCTGAAGCCCGGATTATCGACGTGACCCATCTTGTGCCGCCAGGAGATGTGCGGCGTGGAGCGGCGGTGCTCGCGCAGACCGTGCCCTATATGCCGCCAGCCGTACATGTCGCGGTCGTCGATCCTGGTGTGGGCACAGCCCGCCTTGGGGTGGCGGTCCAGGCTGGCGAGCGGATCTTCGTGGGCCCGGACAATGGCGTGCTTTCCTGGGCAGTCGCGGCCACGGGCGGCGCGGACCGCGCCGTGCAGCTCAGCAACAGTGACCTGTGGCTGCACCCGGTGTCCTCGACCTTCCATGGCCGCGACATCTTCACTCCCGTCGCCGCGCACCTGGTGAATGGCGCCGATCTAGCCGCGGTCGGCGCCGAGTCTGCCATCGACGATCTGGTGACGCTGCCCGCGCCGACGAGCCGCGTGCAAAACGGTGAGGTCGAAGGTGAGGTGATGTCCGTCGACAGGTTCGGCAACGTGCAGCTTTCTATCGCCGCGTCAGAGGTCAGCCGGCTTGGCACCGGCGTTGGCGGGAACCTCGTGGTCCGCTGCGGCCGGCGGGTGCTGACCGTGCCGTACCTCAAGACCTTCGCCGCCGTCGCGCCAGGTGAGCTTGTCGCCTTCACCGACTCGGCCGGGCTGGTATCGCTCGCGGTCAACGCAGGCGACGCGGCTGAGCGGCTGGGCCTGCCGCCTGGTGCCCACGTCCGGCTCGCGGCGGCGCCGTAGCGGCCTGAGCAGCGGCGGGCAGGGAGCGGGCAGGGACAGCGGGCAGGGCAGCCGCGAGAAAGATTCCAGGGCAGGCGCACAAAAAGGCCGCGAGAAAGGGCCATGAGAAAGGCCGCGCCGGAGCAAGACCGGGAACGCCCTAAGCGGGGGGAGCAGCGTGGCCGACACCTGTCGCCGCGGAGCGGCTATGCGGTAATCACCACTGCGCAACCGCGGCAGAATTCGCAGCGCCGGACTGGACGGCCTAAGCATGGCAGAATTCCGAGTGCCCACGTAATGGAAGGCATCGCTGTCGTGTCACTGATGTTAACGCGCCGCCCGTCGGCCGCGCTCGCCGCCGCGGTGGCCGCTGCCGCTGTGACGGTCGGGCTCACGGCAGCTCCGGGCCTCGCTGACCAGGTGCGGGACCATGAGTGGTGGCTTGGCGCGATTCATGCCACCCAGGCGTGGGAGGTCAGCCGCGGGGCGGGCGTGACAGTCGCGCTGCTCGACACGGGCGTCGTCACATCCGAGCCCGACCTGTCCCGGTCGATCATCACCGGGCCTGACTACACCCGTTCTGGGCGCCAGCAAGGTAACACTTACTGGGGCGTGCACGGCACCGCCATGGCGGTATTCATCGCCGGGCACGGGCACGGCCCAGGACACGCGGACGGGATCATGGGCATCGCGCCCAAGGCGAAGATCCTGTCGCTCCGGGTGAATCTCGAGCGAGACGACCCGCTGCGCACGGACGCCGCCGCCGCGTCCAGGTTGCCCGCGGCGATCGCCGCGGGCATCAGGTACGCGGTGCGCCATGGCGCGCAAGTGATCGATCTGCCACTGGACCCCGGTGCGGCCGGCACGGACGGCATCCAGGGCGCGGCCGGTGCCGCGGGCGGCAGCGCAGCGGAGCGGAACGCCGTCGGGTACGCGCTCACCAGGGGCGTTGTTCTCGTCGCGCCTGCAGGAGACGACGGCCCAGGGCTAGGCCAGGTCAACTACCCAGCGGCATATCCGGGCGTCATCGCGGTCGGCGCGGTCAACAAGGGATTCGCCAAGGCGCGGTTCTCGAGCCTGCGCTCCTACGTGACCCTGACGGCACCTGGCGAAGACGTGATCACGGCAAGTTCCCCGACCGGCTATACAACGGTGAGCAGCACCGGTGCGGCGAGTGCCCAAGTGGCAGGCATGGCCGCACTGATCCGGGCGCGCTATCCGGGCCTGACACCGCAGCAGGTGAGCCAGGCCCTGATCGAAGGTACCCGATTCGACCACCCGGCGGGCCATAACAACGGCACCGGCTACGGCACCGCTGACGCGCAACTAGCACTGAGCGCCGCCGCCAAGATCGAGTCCGCCAGCCAGCCCGCCAGCGCCGCACCATCTGCCACCGCGCCGCCACCGGCGGCTCCGGCGGGCAGCGCGTCACACCGTCGCGCCGCGATGCTGCGTGATGCGATCATCGGCGGCGGGCTGCTGCTGCTGCTTTTCCTGCTCACCCTCGCCGTATGGGCGAGCCGGCTCCGCAGGCAAGCGCCAAGCGGGCCTGCTGGCGGCCCGCAGCCAGCGCGGCCGCTCACGACCCGGATCACCGAACCTAGCCAGGACGCACCCAAGGACCCGCGGCCAAGCAGCGTGGCAGAAGCGCCGCAGATGCGCCCGCAGCTGGCACCGGTTCCCAAGCTCGACACTGCCAAGCGGGGCAAGCACGCGGACGGGCCACCCTGGGAGCCCGCGCCCAAACCAGCGGGCGAAACGCCATGGGGACCGCCCGACTTCGCCCCTAACGGTTCCCCCCGACTTCCCTGCTCGGCCGGGGACCTGAATGGCCGCGGTGAGGCGGCCTGGCGGCTGGCAGCGGAACCTGACCTGCCACCGGCTCACGACCCCGCCGCCAGTGCGGGCAACGGCCCATCCGCCGGACCTGGCGAGGAGGTCTTGAGGGTGCCTCCCACGCTGCGCGGCGACGGGACTCATTTCAGCGCACCGCCCGAACTGAGCGGCGACGATGCCGTCTTCGGCGCCGCGCCGGCAGTGCGGCCCGCAGCAGTTCAGCCCGCACCGGTTCAGCCCGCTGCCGGGCCTGCGGCTCCTGAACCGCCGGAAGCGGGGCCCACGGTTCAACTACCGGGGCGGGCGGGAGCGCAGCCGACCGCAGGAACGCAGCCGACCGCAGGAACGCAGCCGACCGCGGGAACGCCGGCAAGCGGCGGGCGCTCATGGCCGGAGCATGGCCGACCGGCGGGCACCGTGCGCGGCCTTTCGTCTTCTCAGCGGACGGATGGCGGCGATACGGCAGAACGCGAGCAACCCGCCGGCCCGATCTACGTCTGGAACCTGGGTGCCAAGACGGAAGACTTCCGCGCCGTATCGAGCGGAAACCCGCGGGCCGGCGACGGTAGGCAGTCACGGCAGAACGCCTCGCCCGCAGACCACGATGAGATGGCGCTTGGCGCGGATACCCTCGCGTTTCCCGGCATACCGCCGCTCGACCGCGGCCGCTATCCGGACGATGACGAGGACGATCGTCATCTCTGACGATCAGGACCCCGCGCCGCCGTCCACTACCTTTCTCACGCCGGCCAGCTGCTCTTTCCTGGTGGACGCGTAAACGGGCGCGTACTGCTGGCCGGATAGTTCCTTGATCGCGCGCATCACATCGTCGGTGATCGTCCGGCGGGCCTTGGCCGGTGCACCGGTGCCGGCGTGCTGTTCGAATGTCAGGGGCTTTCCGACGCGCACCTCGATGGGGATAAAGCGCGGGATTGTCCGGCCAGGCGGGAGTACACGGTCTGTCCCAATCATCGCAACCGGAACCACGGGCAGCCCCGACGCAAGGGCGAGCCAGCCGACTCCGGTCCTGCCGCGGTAGAGCCTTCCGTCCGGCGAGCGAGTCCCCTCCGGGTAGATGCCGAAAAGCTCGCCCTTGCGCAGCAGCTCGAGGGCCGCCTCCAACATGCCGCGGGCAGCCCGCGTAGTTGCCCGGTCTACCGCCAACTGCTTGGTCCGCCGCAAGTAGATGGCGGTCACCCGGTCCATAAGGCGGGTGCCGGTGAAGTATTCGGACTTCGCGGCAAAGGTCACGGGCCTGTCCAGCATGAGGGGGAGGAAGAGCGAGTCAACGATCGACAGGTGGTTCGACGCGATGATGGCGCCGCCACGGTCCGGCACGTTATGCGCGCCGGTGATCGACGGCCGCCACAGCACGTGCAGGAACGGCCCAGCGACGACCCTCGAGACGCGATACTGCACCCGTCCTCCTGTCCCCGGTGTCCACTGGACAGCAGCTTCACGCTGCGCAGCAGGTCAACCATAACCGGGCGCGGTAGGTCGGCGATATGAGCAGGACGAGCCACCGCTGAGGCGAAGGTCCCAGCGGGCCAGGCAGAACGCCTCTAAGCCGCAGGGCCACCGCGTGTGATGATCAACATGGCGGGTCGAACACGCTGAACACATAAAGAAAAACAGAAAACACAGAACGCGCAAACCAAGGAGCGAGACGATGACCGGGCGGAAAGATGGTCGGTCCCCGCGCATCGTGGTCGGAGTGGATGGATCGCCGTCCTCGCTGACGGCACTGCGCTGGGCTGTCCGGCAGGCCGAGTGCACGGGGGCGACCTTGGACGCCGTGATCGCGTGGCAGTACCCCGTGAACTTCGGCACCTATGGATGGGCTCCGGTCTCAATGGAGGAGGATGGCGCCGACTTCGGCGAGCTCGCGGAGAAGACGTTGACCGACGCGATCAGCAAGATCGTTGATCCCGGTACCGGCGTCCAGGTGCATCAGCTGGTCGTGCAGGGCAACCCTGCGCAGGTGCTGCTGGACGCGGCGCGGGACGCTGATCTGCTCGTCGTGGGCAGCCGTGGGCATGGCGGCTTTACCGGAGCATTGCTTGGCTCGGTGAGCCTGCACTGCGTCCATCACGCACACTGCCCGGTGGTCGTGCTGCGCGGGCATGTGCATGACTGATCACCCGCCGCGCTGGTAGCGCAGGTAACCCGGCTCTGAGCAGAGGAAACACCGCCGCGCTCCTAGCGCAGGTAACCCGGCTCTGAGCCGAGGAAACAAAGTTACGGGCAGACGGCTGGGTACCAGCCCCGCGCTGGTCACGGGACGTTCAGCCCTACCGGTAGTAGCCGTTCCCACAGCAAGCTACCGCCGTGCAGTACCATCCTCCGGGGCCGGATGCCCTTTCGTGGCACGAATGCCTGCGCCTGCTCGCGAGTGCGGAGGTCGGCCGGATCGTCTACTCTGACCAGGCCCTGCCGGCCGTACAGCCGGTCGACTTCGTAGTGGACGACGAGACGGTCATTGTCCGCACCGAGCATGGATCAAGGCTCGCGAGAGCGGTGGAGCGGGCTGTCGTAGCGTTCGAGGCCGACGACTACGAGCCAGCGGCGGGCAGCGGATGGTCGGTCACTATCGTCGGGGAATGTTCGGAAATTGAGGATCCAGGCCAGCGGGAGCGCTTGTCGAATCTTGTGCCCAGACGGTGGGCGCCCGACGGTAAGAGCCACCTTGTGCGGATCAGCATCGCGGGCGTCACGGGCCGGAGGATCGCGCCGCAGAAGTGACGTATGCCCCGGCCGGGCGCCGTCCGCGCGCTGCCTGGGGCCGGATGAGGGCTGGCCAGACGCGTAGGACCAATGGCCCTGTCACGCGTTACCCATGGCTCTCCCCCGGTGACCATTGTCGGCGCAGGCTGCATAGGGAGCTCAACGGCGAGCTGGCGCTCGCGGAGCGCCGACGCCCGTCGGCGCTCCGCGAGGCTGGGCCTGACGACTGCGTGGAGGGAAACTTATGACTATCCGGGTCGGAATCAACGGCTTCGGCCGCGTTGGCCGCATGTTCACCCGCGGCACCCTGGAACGCGACGACATCGAGGTCGTAGCGGTGAACGACGTGACCGACGCGCACACTCTCGCGCACTTGCTTGCGTTCGACTCGACCTTCGGCAGGCTCGGCCGCGACGTCACATCGTCGCAGGACGCGATCCTGGTTGACGGCAAGCCGATCGCCGCGACGTCCCACCGGGACCCGGCCAAACTTGACTGGGGCACGTACGGCGCGGACATCGTCATCGAGTCCACGGGCCACTTCCGCACCCGTGAGGACGCGGCGGCCCACCTGAAGGCAGGCGCGCGCAAGGTCCTCATCTCCGCGCCAGGAAAGGGCCTGGATCTCACCGTGGTGATGGGAGTAAACGACGGGGAGTACGACCCGCAGCGGCACGACATCATCTCCAACGCGTCCTGCACGACGAACTGCGTCGTACCCATGGCCAAGGTGCTGCACGACTCGTTCGGCCTCGTGAAGGGCTTTATGACGACGATTCATGCCTACACCGGTGACCAGATGCTGCTCGATGGACCGCACAAGGACCTGCGCAGGGCGCGGTCGGCGGCGTGCAGCATCATTCCGTCGAGCACTGGCGCCGCACGCACCGCGGGCGTCGTCATTCCGGACCTTGCGGGCCGCCTCGACGGAATTGCCGTCCGGGTGCCGGTCGAGGACGGTTCGCTGACCGACCTCGCCGCCGTGCTTTCCCGCTCGGTGACCGTCGAGGAGGTGAACGATGCGTTCCGCGCTGCGGCCGACACGGATCTTCGCGGCATACTCAGGTACAGCACCGACCCCCTCGTCTCGCGCGACATCGTCGGCGATCCGGCGTCGTGCGTGTTCGACTCCGCCCTGACGGAGGCCAACGGCGAACTAGTCAAGATCTTCGGCTGGTACGACAACGAATGGGGCTACAGCAGCCGGCTCGTCGACCTCGCGGTGTTGGTGGGCGAGCGCCTGTAGCGGGTGCCCGTCCGCGGCCGGCCCGCGGCGGGTCACCCCCGCCCGGTAACCGCGGGTGTGGCGGCACCCTGGGCAGGCTCAAGCAGCCGCCGAGTCATGCTGTAGCGCCGCCGCGAAACTCGGTCAGATGGCCCGGCAGCTGCGGTCGGGGCCTTGCCGTGGTTCGAGCGGGCGCTCGGATAAACGCGGGAACTGGTGCGGATCCGTGCCATGCGGAGCGCGCCGGCCTGACCGCCTTGGCCAGATACCCCATGCGGGTATATGTTCGGGTACAGTCCCGGTCGGCTGAGGGGGTTAGATGCGGCTGCTCGAAGCGATCGGTCACGCGCTCGCGATCACGGGATCGATGACCTGGGAGATCACCTGGGCGCTGATCCTTGGCTTCGGCTTGTCTGCGGTCGTGCAGGCCGCCGTGCGGCGGTCGACGGTCGTGCGCCTGCTCGGTGACGACTCCGCCAGGTCGCTTGCTAGCGCGACCGGGCTCGGTGCCGCGTCATCGTCCTGCTCCTACGCCGCGGTCGCGCTCGCCCGGTCCCTGTTCCGCCAGGGCGCGAACTTCACCGCGGCGATGGCGTTCGAGATCGCCTCCACCAATCTGGTCGTCGAACTGGGCGTGATCCTCGCCCTACTCATGGGCTGGCAGTTCACCGTGGCGGAGTTCACCGGCGGCCCCATCATGATCGTATTGCTCGCCGTCCTGTTCCGGCTGTTTCTGCGCGACCGGCTGCTGCGGCAGGCACGCGAGCAGGCGGACCGCGGCGTGGCAGGATCGATGGAGGGCCACGCGGGCATGGACATGTCGGTGAGCGGATCGGGTTCATTCTGGCGGCGGCTCGCGTCGGCTCGCGGCTTCACCGCCGTCTCGCACATCTTCGTCATGGAGATCGCCGCGATCTGGCGTGACGTGGTCGGCGGCCTTCTTATCGCGGGAGCCATCGCTGCCTGGGTACCCGCAACCTTCTGGCAGCGGTTCTTCCTGACCGGCCACGAGACCGTGGCCAAGATCTGGGGACCGCTGATCGGGCCGCTCGTGAGCATGCTCAGCTTCGTGTGCTCGATCGGGAATGTCCCGCTGGCGGCTGTGCTGTGGAAAGGCGGCATCAGCTTCGGCGGCGTGATCTCGTTTATCTTCGCCGACTTGATCATTCTGCCGATCCTCGCCATCTACCGTAAGTACTATGGCACCCGCGTAGCGGTCTTCCTCCTCTGGACGTTCTACGTGTCCATGGTCGTGGCCGGCTACGTGATCGAGTTCGTGTTCGGCGGGCTTGGCCTGATCCCTGCCCGCGACTCCGCGCGGATCGCCGAGGCCGGCGTGTCGTGGAACTACACGACATGGCTCAACATACTGTTCCTCGCCGCAGCCGCGATCCTGGCGATACGGTTCGTCCGCACGGGCGGCGTACCGATGCTGAGGATGATGGGCGGCGCCGCACCGAAGGACACCGTGCCCGCTACATGCGGTGGCCATGCCGTCCACGGATCCCACCTTGACGCGTCATCCGGCTGAGGTTCTGCTCGAGAGGTGGCGCAGCGACCTGGCCGCCTGGGCGATCCCTGGCGAGATCAGATCGCAGGTCAGCGAGACACCCTGGGTGCTGCCCAGACAGGTGTTCGCACGGCGAGCCGAGCGTCAACTGCGGCAGCCGTTCGGGTGCTCGTTTGAACGTGCGCGTGAGGCACTGCAACCGCCCGGCGAGGTTCTCGACGTCGGCGCGGGCGCAGGCGCGGCGTGTCTGCCGCTTGCGCAGCTTGCCACCGATATCACCGCTGTGGACCGCGACGAGGAGATGCTGAGGGTCCTGGCGGAAACCGCCGCAAGGAACGGGACCCGGGTGCGCACCGTCACGGCGAGCTGGCCGGAGGCAGCCCGCCAGGCGGGCACGGCGGACGTGGTCACCTGCCACCACGTTCTCTATAACGTCGCAGATCTTGAACCGTTTGTCGCGGCGCTGACGCGAAGGGCACGGCGGCGGGTCGTGGTCGAGGTGACGAGCCGCCATCCGCTCGTCTCGCTGAACCCGCTATGGCAGCGCATCCATGGCCTGCCCCGCCCCGAGGGCCCCACCGCCGAGGATGTGCTCGCGATCCTGACCGCCCTCGGCCTGCGTGTCGCTGCGGAGGCCTGGACCCGGCCAGCCACCAGCGACTACGCCAGTTTCGCCGACCTGGTCGAGGTCACCCGCCGCCGGCTGTGCCTGCCACCTGAGCGCGCAGGTGATCTGGCGGACGTTATGCGCGAACTCGGGTCCGATCCCGATCAGCCGCTCGACCTCGGCTCGTCGGGCCGCCACCTCGTCACGATCTGGTGGCCGGGCAGCGCGCAGCGCTGAAACTCACCGCTCGCAGGGGCATATCCTATGGACCTTCGTCGCATCCCTTCGCGGCGGACGCCCGGAGCGGCAGGATTCCGTGCGTCGCCCGCCCGCCGCGGCGCCGGTCCCGTGCGGACACACGATGCCCCGCCGGGTGCCAGATCTGACACACGCTGGCCCATCGTGCGTCATGCAGACGCCGCCGGGACACCCGAGGGCGCCGCCTCACGTATGGACGAGATCCTCCTTCACTGTCTTGGCGACGTGCCGGAGCATGAAGGCGGCGATGATCTCGAAAACGCCCATCACGATGAACCAGATTCCGATCAGAACCGCGAGCACCGTGACAGAGGAAACCGGGGCGGAGGCGACCACGATACCCGCTATCAGGCTGATGATCCCGAAGAAAATCCACCAGCCGTTACCCTGCCGGGAGCCGCCGGACAGGCCCGCGACGAGCGACACCAGCCCCTGGACGATCCAGGTGATACCGATGACCAGGCCGATGATCCCAAGGGTGAGATGCAGGTGACGGATCAGGACGACGCCGATCACGATGAAAAGCAGGCCGGCGATGCCCAGCCAGACCCGGTGCGGCTCGCTGCTGTCAAACACCCTGATCAGATGGAAGATCCCCGAGATGATCATGAGGATGCCGAGCAGGACGGCGATCACGTTGAGCGAGCCGCTCGGATGGAAGCTGACGATCAGCCCCAGTATCAACGTCACCACGCCGAGGAGCAGCGTCGCCTGCCAGGAGGCCGCTACCATGCCGACTTGCGACTGTTGCGCGCCAGGCTCTGAGGGTTGCATTCGCTCCACCTTCTTGCGCGGTCATGCGTATGGTCGCGGGCGCAGAGTTAGCTGACCCGCCGATACTTCGACCTTGGACGCGATCGATGGCGGAGTCGTCACCCCTCAAGGGTGAATGCAGCAGCGCCTGCGGGTGACCGAACCGCTTGCCGGGTGATCCCCTGGGGACCGACCCCCCGGGATCCCCCCGCGGGCTGTAGCGGCCGGCTCACTGCTGGATGAGAATCCGCCGATGCACATATCAGCCCTGGATCAGGGGCCAACGCCCGGTACCGGGCGGCCATCCTCGAGGTAGACAGGCACCGCAGCGGCGCATGCGGCCGCCACCCGCCGCCGGATCGGCGGCCTGAGCAACGCCAGTGCCGTGGGCAACGCGGCAAGCCGGTGCTCGGAAATCTCCTCGTGCTGCAGGACCACTCCGGCCAGGCTCGCATCGTCGAAGGCGCCGCAGTCAAAAACGAACCGCATCCCGCCCGGCCTTCCCGGGCGCTGCGGGTGGAAGTCGACACAGGCGAGCCGGCCTGTTCGCACGTCTAGGCCGCACTCCTCGCGCACCTCACGCCTGCACGCGTCCCATGGCGTCTCGCCGTCCGCTTCCATCACCCCGCCGGGGATCGTCCAGCCGGACTTGTAGGTCGGCTTGAGGATGAGCAACCTGCCGGCCCGGTCGAAGATTAGCGCTCCGGACGAGGCCGGGATCGCCGGCAGGTCGGCTGCGGGCTCTCCCGAGATCGGAGCATCACTTTCTGCCACAAGGGCCACGTTACGGCTATCGCCCGTGGCCCGCTCGGGTGCCAGCCGAGCGGTCAAACTGCGCCGCCGCTGGCGGGCTCGTCGGTGCCGTCGGCCGCAGTGCCGGTTGCGCTGGTGACTGTGCTGGTGGTGGTGATTGGGCCCCGGGCGACTTGACATCCTCTCCGCCCTGAAGGGCGGAGATTTCCCAGTCGCGCCGGGACCTCACCGGCCGGGTGAACCAGGCCACCACGCACGGGCACCTTTGGCCGCCCCCGTATCTCGCCGCCTCACGCGGCGGAGCACCGCTATCGATTATCCGGCAGTACATCGAGCAAGAGCAGCGACCAGCCTAACCCCGCCCCGAAGGACAGGGCATGCGGCCGGTCTAATTGGTCAGCGCCCAGCTGGCCTTTGCCAGACGAGGGAATAGCGCCAGAAGAGCCGGCGGCGCAGCTTCAACCCGGGCAGCAGTACGGCAGTCACCGCCCGGATATCGCCGAGCGTTGTCTCGGCGGCCCTGACCGGCATGTCCTCTTCCAGCTTTCCTGCGCGCCCGCGCAGCGCAAGCCAGGCGCCTGCGGACCAATTCGCGGGTGTCGCGAGCATCTCGGTAAGCCGATCGCCAGCCGTCGCGGGACGATACAGGCCGACGACGACAAGGACACCTCCGCCGCGCACCAGGCCCGCCAGCCGGGCGAGCCCGGCCTGCAGCGGCATTTGGTGCAGGCTGGCTAGGGCTGTCACCGCCTCGTATCCGCCTGGGGCTAGCGTCAGCCCAGGGTCGAGCAGATCTCCGTGCAGCCAGTGAACGTTGCCGGGCGCGCCACTTCGCCGTGCTTGCTGGATCATCGCCTCGGATCTGTCTAGGGCGTCGACCTGCGCCGACCTGGCCGCCAGCCGCCGAGCCAGCGCGCCCGACCCGCACCCAGCGTCGAGCACCCGGCCCGCTCGGGCGGGTATCTGCCTCAGCATCCACTCGTGGTAGTGATGGTTGTGGCTCCAGCAGAGCCGATCCGGCAGCTGCGGCATACGCACACACCGAGCGTAGCGAGAGCTCCGGAGCCGCCGTCCGGTGCGCGTTTCTTGCGATCATGCCCCTACCGGCGCCGTTTCAGGGCTGGGTGCTGCCGACGGCCGGCTGGATAGCTGCGCTCGACGAAGTACCCCATCCGGCCCGCCCGGGCAGTCAATGGTGAGCTCGACCGGCATGGGAGACCTCAGCAGTCATCGTGGCAGCCCGTATTGACGGCGCACGACTGCGTCGTAGGCGCGGCCGGGCAGCAACCTGTTCATTGCGACCACGCCCTTGGCCACCGGGTTGATCAGGTAGCGGGTACGCGGCCGCTGGGCCGTGACAGCCTGGGTGATGACCTTCGCGATGTCCTCGGCGTTGGAGCCAAGGCGCGCAAAGAAGCCGGTCTGGGCGGTAGCGAAGGAGGCTCCGACCGCGGCCTTGTAGGCCGCGTACGGGTCGCGGCCGCCGGCGC
This sequence comes from Streptosporangiaceae bacterium, assembly GCA_035517695.1. Classification (GTDB taxonomy): domain Bacteria; phylum Actinomycetota; class Actinomycetes; order Streptosporangiales; family Streptosporangiaceae; genus DATFVJ01. The sequence continues at coordinate 5,826 of DATIYI010000232.1, read as the reverse complement.
CGCCATCAGCAACGGCATCGGCCGGGCGGGCGCCGGCGGAGTCGCGGCCAGCTTCGGCGGCGCTGGGCACCGCAGTGGTCAGGGACGCGGCGGCGACATCGTTCCATGGCGTCCGCACCGGCCCAGGTTCGATCAGCACGACGTCGATGCCGAACTGCGAGACCTCCATCCGCAGCGCGTCGCTCAGCGCCTCCACGGCGTACTTGGATGCGTGGTAGAACGCCCCGCCCGGCAGGGTGACGCGGCCGCCCATCGAGGAGACGTTGAGGATGCGGCCGCGACGACGGCGGCGCATGCCGGGCAGCACGAGCTGGGTAAGCCGGACCAGGCCGAAAAAGTTGGTCTCGAACTGGCGGCGTATCTCCGCCATGGGCTGCTGCTCGACGGGTCCGTACAGCCCGTATCCAGCGTTGTTGATCAAAACACCGATGGCGCCTGCGTCAGCTTCGACGGCCGAGACCGCCTGCGCCATGGAGGTCTCATCAGTCACATCGAGGGAGAGGGTATGGATGCCGCGCCCGGCGAGGTCGGCGAGATCGCCGGGATGCCTGGCAGTCGCGTATACGGCAAACCCGGCGGCGTTCAGGCTGATCGCGGCCGCGCGGCCGATCCCGGACGAGCAGCCGGTGATGAGCACCACCTCCGAGCGTGCAGGGCTGGTCATGGCGAGGTTCCCTTCCCTTTGTCAGTCGTTACTAGATAATCATCAGGCTCCCGAACGGCACGCCGTAGCCGCTCGCCGCGGCGCCCGCGCCTATATCGCGGCCGCGCCCGCTTACGCGCCCGGACTGTAGGCGTGGTGATAGATCCTGAAGGGCTGCGCACTGTGGCCGCCGCTGTCAAGCTGACTCGGGCTCGCCACGTCCAACGTGCCGGCCGGGCACGGCCAGCACGCGCGCGGCACAGCAGCCCGGCGCGGCCCTCGAGCACCACGCCGGGCAAGCGCAGCCCCCGCGCCACCTCGACGAAACCGTGCCTGGCGCGCACCCGAACGACGCCTGGTCACGCACATTGACGATCAAGGCCCTGGCCCTCGGCTTGCAGCGGGCGCAGCGCTTCTCGCACTGCCTGGGCGAACCGGTCGTAGCCGACGTGCTGCAGGGCTGGCCAGGACGGTCCCGCCGCGCCGACTGCCCGGACAGCCAGATCGAGGTCGGGCAGTTCGTCGATGACCTCGGCCGTGCCCCCCGGGGGGGGTGAACTCCAGGCCAGGCCTCAGCGGTGGCAAGCATCTGTTCGGCCACGCCTGGCCCCCCGGTGTCGCCCTGGCTGGCGATCGCCTCGTTGTGATCGGCTGGTGATAACTCCATCAGGGCCGTCCAGGCAACGGCACGTATCGCTCAACCTCTTGATTGCTCAACCTCTTGCTACCTCTGCCGGACTAGGTAGTGGACCCGCCCGGGCACGGCCGGGAGCAGCAGCCCAGCCTTGATCACGGTGTCGTGCCCGCGTCGCGGTGGCAGGCCGCCGTCCGCAAGAACAGGACAGGAATAGACGAGCCCCGCCGCGCTCAGCCGTGCCCAGCCCGGGCATGCGCTACCAGGACCTCGGCCCGGACCACTACGACCGGCAGGCCAGCGTGCGCGGGCAGATCGCCAACCACGTCGGCACGTTGAAGCTGTCGCGCTGGCTGAGGTATTCATCACAGGCCGCACCGTCCACCTCGCCGGCATCGGCCAGGAACCCGACCCTGAGCCCCCGACGACATTACGGGTCCACTAAGATTAGGCTAGATTCTCGCGGCTGCCGTACATGCAGAGCCCGTACAGCGCGACCACATCCACGGCGATGATCGCCAGGGCCCAGAACGGGTAAGCGGGCACAAAGAACATCATGTCGATGGCGCTCAGCCCGACCACGACCACGCCGTACCAGCGTGCGAGCTGGTTTCCCGTCAAGACCCCGCCCGCTGCGATGAGCTGCAGCGCCCCGATGATCAGCGTGAACCAGCCCCACGTGCGCAAACTGCCCCACACGTAATGAGCATTAGCGACGAACACGTGCGAGTTGGCGACTGCCGCGATTCCGTAGATCAGGTTGAAGAAGCCGACCACGGCCAGCACGGCCGCCGCGAATAGGATCAGGCCATAACCGCGGCCTCCAGCATATTTCCCGCCCGAGTCGGCGGGCCTGATTGTTGATGCCGACGTCATTTGCAGCCTCCAGGTCAAAGTCTCGGGAACCATGTGCCGTTGCAGGAAGCCTTTCCCGCATAAACAGCTTCCGCCCCCGTGCTGGTGGGAGATACGGGCCGTTGGTCACACCGCATCAGGACCTTCGGACGTCAAGCAAGTAGTGCCGGACCTCCTGAGGGTAGACCGACACCACAAGGAATGACCCTCGCAGGATGAGTCACCGGATGGTCTGGGTGCCTATCCCGAGATTGGCTATCCGGTGGCGGAACATCCGCAGCGGAAGCAGGGCCTCCTTGCCATTGTTTTCCCCTGGACCGGACGTGCAGGAAGAACCAGAGCAGAACAGCGCGCCGATGCCGGCGAACAGCCATACCGGGGAGATGGTGCCCTTCGGTATCACCACCGTGGTGCCGGAGTCCTCGCGGGAGGCGAACAAGCCGTAAGTCCTGGACTGCAGGAGCCCGAGTACCATGAAGAACAACCCCGCGGGCCGACAGGACCGCTCCGGTCAGGTCGAAGCTTGGTCTCGGGCCGGCCGGTGCCGGGTCAGTGATCCGGCGCGCGAGGACGGTGATCCATACCACCACCAGCACCTGCAATCCGAACGACGCGCGGCCGATCGCGCTGGTAACCAGGCCGCCGATCAGCGGTCCCAGCGGCGGCGCCCAGCCCGCCCGCGCCGCTGACCACGCCGAAGTACCTGGCCCGCAGGATCATCCTCCGGGCAGCAGCCCCCGCCCCGGGTGACGTCGCGCCGGTCGCGGCCGCGCCTGCCCGTCAGCGCGCCCGTGACAGCACAGCGGCCGTCCCGGCGCCGTGGTCGAGCTGGTAGTCCAGGTTGATCGCGGCGCTGATGAGCGCCAGATGGCTGAACGCCTGCGGGAAGTTGCCGAGCTGCTCGCCGGTGCTGCCGATCTCCTCGGAGTACAGACCGAGATGGTTGGCGTAGGTGTGCATCTTCTCGAACGTCAGCCTCGCCTGGTCGAGCCGCCCGGCGCGGGCCAGCGCGTCCACGTACCAGAAGGTGCACAGGGAGAAGGTGCCCTCGTCGCCGGCCAGCCCGTCGGGTGAGGCGGCCGGGTTGTAGCGGTAGACGAGGCTGTCGGACACCAGCTCACGGTCCATCGCCTCCAGGGTCGAGATCCACATCGGGTCGCGGGGCGCCACAAAGCCCTGCAGGGGCATCATCAGCAGCGAGGAGTCGAGCACCTCGGTCGTGTAATGCTGGGTGAACGCGCGCGTCCCGGGGTTCCAGCCGCGTTCCATGATCTGGTTGTAGACGCGGTCGCGCTCGGTGGTCCACCGGGCCACGTTCGCCGGGCGGCCCCGGCGGGCCGCCATCCGGGTGGCCCGGTCGAGCGCCACCCAGGTCTGGAACCGCCCGTAGGTGAAATCCTTGCGGCCCCCGCGCGTTTCCCAGATGCCCTCGTCCGGCTGGTCCCAGTTCTCGCACAGCCAGTCGACCATGCGGGCGATGTCCAGCCAGCCCCGGTGGGCGGCCTGGATGCCCTGGGTGTCGGCGAGGTACATGGCGTCAAGCGCCTCACCGTAGATGTCGAGCTGCAGCTGGTCGGCGGCGCCGTTGCCGATGCGCACCGGCCGCGAACCGCGCCAGCCCTCGAAATGGCCGAGGGTCTCCTCGGCAAGATCGGAACTGCCGTCGACGCGGTACATGATCTTCAGGGGGCGGCCGCCGTCGCCCGCCCATTCCTCGGCACGGTCGCGCAGCCAGCCGCCGAAAGCGGCTGCCTCCTCCACGAAGCCAAGCCCCAGCAGCGCGTAAATCGAGAACGAGCCGTCCCTGATCCAGGTGTACCTGTAGTCCCAGTTGCGCTCACCACCGGCCTGCTCGGGCAGCCCGGCGGTGGGAGCGGCGACGACCGCGCCGGTCGGCGCGTAGGTCATCAGCTTGAGCGTCATCGCCGACCGCGCCACCATCTCCCGCCAGCGGCCGGTGTAAGACGAACCGTGCAGCCAGCCGCGCCAGAAACGAACGGTCTCGTCGGCCAGGCGCTGGACCTCCTCTGGTGGCAGCCGCCGCGGCGGGCCACCCATTGTCTCCAGCACGACGCCGCCGGTCTGACCGGCCCGCAGCGTCCGTGCCGCCCGCAGCCCGTCACCGTGGCGCTCCACAGTGACGCCCTGATCGGCCAGCGCGGTGCCCGGCGTGCCGACAGTGTGCAGCGTCAGCTCCATGCCATCCGCCGAGAACACGGCCCCGTCCTCGGACACCTCCAGCCGGTGCGGCTTGCGCGCGTAGTCGAACCGCGGCTGGATGTCCATCACGAACCGCATGGTGCCGCGTACCACCCGCAGCTGCCGCACCAGCCGGTGCCGGCCCGTCGCCGCCCCCGGTTCGACGGGCATGAAGTCGTGGACCTCACCGACTCCGTCCGGGGTCATGAACCTGGTGATCAGTATCGCCGTCTCCGGGAAGTACAGCTGCCTGCTGACGTAATCGTCCCGGTCGGGCCCGACCCGGAAATAGCCGCCGCGGTCCGCATCGAGCAGGGACGCGCACACACTGGGCGAGTCGAACCGGGGGCAGCAGAACCAGTCCACAGTGCCGTCCGTCGTCACGAGCGCGGCCGTCTGCAGATCTCCGATCAACCCATGATCACTAATGTTGGGATAATGCGCCACAATGGTCTCCTCCGGGCCGTGAGCCGACGACGGACCTCGCGGAAGACCGCCTGACGGTCCACACACTGGCCTTCGGGGCCACGACAACTAGCATCCTTCGCCCACCGCGTGCCCCCCGCCTCACCCTGCGGGAGTGACCGGTCCGCAGTGAGGCTCGCGTCCCGGCCCGCCCAGCGGCGCGGCTCACGTCGATTGGAACCGTCCTCCTTGTTAGGTGCTAGGACGCCACAGTTGCCGTGCCGCAGGCGCCGGAACGCCCAGGTATTTGCCCACCCGCGCGTTCGGGAGCTACCTCAGAAAATGCGATGGGGAACGGCAGCCATCTCTGGCACTTCAGTGTCACCTGGCGCAGCCGTTCGGATAATTGCCTGCCGCCAATCCGTAAGCGACCATCCGCCAGGCCCGGGAGGTCTGGGCGCCGGGCGGCTCGGAGTCGCACGTGAGGGTTTGCCGAACCCGGACGAGTGTGCGGGTCGCAGGGCGAGACTCATCCGCGGGGGGTGATGAACCGCAGCGCCGGCCGAACGAGGCTGCCTGCATGGCCGGTCCCCCGGGAACGGCGGGCGGATGAGCCGGCGCCGTCGGGACGGCCGCGAAGGGGCGGTACACCATGGCCAACGCGGAGCGGCAGCGACTGGACGAGGCCGGCCCGCCCGGCGCTGGCTGGCGGCGCTGGGGCCCGTACCTCAGTGAGCGGCAGTGGGGCACGGTACGCGAGGACCATACCGGCGGCGGCGACGCGTGGTCGGCGTTCACGCACGACCAGGCCCTACCGCTGGGGGGAGGACGGGCTGGCCGGTATCAGCGACGACAGGCAGCGGCTGTGCCTGGCGCTGGCCCTGTGGAATGGGCGCGACCCGATTCTGAAGGAGCGGTTGTTCGGGCTCACGAATGCTGAGGGCAACCACGGCGAAGACGTGAAGGAGTGCTCCACGTCTTCTTCGGCGAACAATTCAGGGTCGAGTGCCCGACCGGCTCCGGCCGGCAGCTGAACCTGCATGAGGTGGCCCGCGAGATCAGCGACCGGCTCACCAGCACGTTCCTCAAA
>DATIYI010000231.1:0-3423 GCA_035517695.1 Streptosporangiaceae bacterium | reverse complement strand
GCAGCGGCATCACCGGCCTGATGGACGCCGTCGTCCGTCGCGATGGGGATGACGAGCCTGCTGATCGCGGATGCCGTGGACGGCCGACCGGGACGCTGTCGGCTATTGGGGGTAGTCCCATCTGCGTGTGACGAGTCGCCGGTGCCAGGCGAGCAGCGTCGCCGGGGTCACCGCGAAGACCTCGCCCCATCGGCGCCGGGGGATCAGGCGGAAGTGCCGCGAGCCACAGCCGGTCGGCTGGCTGGTCGGGGACCCGGCTGATCTGGCGGCGCTGCGGTGCCCGAGGAAGCATGCCCGGACTCTGATTCCCGCCAGCGCAGCCCGCAGCCGCGCGGGGTAATACGGCGACAATTCGAAGCCCTCGATGAGGAACTGTTCCACTTTTCAGCGCATACCTCGGCGGCTTGTTCGATATGGGGATACATCAATTCAGCAAGCCGCGGCGTCGGCCGGATCCTGGTCGACCGCGTCGAGTCCCGGCAGGACGCGGCGCAGCACTGTCCGCACCACGTCGGCCGGCAGCCAGGGGATCGCGTCAGCCCCCGGGAGTTGCTGCGCCAGTGCGGACTTACCCACCCGGGGCGCACCGCCGACGAGCTCGCGGGCGGCGTCGGATCTGGCGTGGCTCCTGACTAGTGTCCAGGCGCAAATCCGGGAGCGGGCCGGACCTGGCTTGCCCCCCGCCCTAGTTGATAGCATAATGTAAGCATGTCGAATGTGCTGGTGCGGGACATTCCCGAGGACGTCCACGCAGCATTGCAGCGTCGAGCAGAGCGGCGCGGGCAGTCGCTGCAGCAGTACCTGTCGGGGGAGCTGCGGCGGCTGGCAGACCGGCCGAGCCTGGATGAGGTGCTGGACCGCATCGACCGGCGGCAGGGCGGCCGGGTCGGGCTGGCGCAGGCGGCCGAGGACCTGGCAGAAGATCGGACCCGGTAGTGATTGTCGTCGACGCGTCGGTACTGGCCAACGTGATAGGCGACGACGGGCCCGATGGCCAGCGGGCGCGCCGGGAGGTGAGGGCGGCAGTTGATCTGGCCGCGCCGGATCTGGTCGATCCGGAGACGGTCGCGGTGCTGCGTAAGCGCTGGCTGGCCGGGACGATTCCTGACGACAGGTTCGCAGCGGCCGTCAGGGATCTGGAGGACCTGGACCTGGATCGTTATCCGGCGTTGCGGTTTATGCGGCGGGCCTGGGAGTTGCGCGCGAATGTGACTCCTTATGACGCGGCCTACGTGGCGCTCGCTGAGGTCCTTGGCTGCGAGCTGTGGACGGCGGACCAGCGGCTCGCTAAGGCACCGGGCCCTCAATGCACAATCCGGGTCCTGAGTTGATCGGCCATATGCTTGTCAGCGGGCGTCAGAACCTTTCAACTAGCGCGAGCTTCCCCCTTAGTTTGATCTTGGACTTGGCTGGGGCCCGAGCCGCGGTCAGGTTCACTGGGTGATCAGTGATTATGGCGTGTCGGTGATCGACATGGTCCGGCCGACAGTGTATTACCTAAAAGTTGGCGTCCATCGCCGGGAAAAAGGTCAGCGGGAAGACGTACTACTACCTGGTGGAGTCCGCCCGGGTCGGCGGCAGGCCGCGGATCGTCTCGCAGCACTACCCCCGGCAAGCTAATGTTGGCGCGCTGTCCAGTACGGAGGCGGCCAGCAGCCGCCCGCACCGCCGTTCCGTCCGCGTGGCCCGTGCCAAAGACCGGGCGCCCCATGATCGGACGCTTCGTAATGCCCCGGAAGCCTTTGACGGCGCTCCACTCCTCCGGGTCAGTTATTGCGTTCACGTGTCAGCACCCCGCCCGCTGCGCACGAGGACGTTCGACGGCTTGATATCGCGGTGCGCGACCGCGGCTACCACATCCGCCGCTCGCCCCGGGGGAAGGATCACCGATCCGGGTGTGGACGATCACGGAATTCCCCAGGGTTGAGCGGATAGCGATCACGTAATTCCCCACCCCGATCACGTAATTGCCCATGGGTATGGCGTGCGTGTCGGGGTGGACCTGGCCATCGGGAAGCGAGCAACGTTCTGCCCGTCTTGAGGACGGGGGGCCGATGGCAAGGAGAAGTTTCGACGTGATCGACATTTCGGAGATTTTGATCCACTGGCATGCTGGGCGGTCGCAGAACCAGATCGCGGCCAGTCTCGGTGTGGACCGCAGGACGGTCCGCAAGTACACGGCCGCGGCGATCGCGGCGGGGATGCGCCCGGGTGGGCCGGCGGTTAGCGATGAGCGGTGGGCGGAGCTGGCCCGCGGGTGGTTCCCGGAGCTGGCCGATACCCGGCTGCGGCAGGTGACCTGGCCGGCGATTGCTGCGCACCACGAGTTCGTCACCGGCCAACTGGAGGCCGGGGTGACCATGGCCACGGTTCATCAGCGGCTGCGTGATGAGCGGGGGCTGGCGGTGTCGGTGGCCAGCTTCCGCCGGTATGTGGCGGCCAACCTGCCGGAGGAGGCGCGCCGCTCGCAGGTGCGGGTGCTGCGCCCGAACCCGGCTGAGCCCGGCGCCGAAGCGCAGATCGATTATGGGCAGCTCGGCAGGTGGGTGGACCCGGCGACGGGCAAGAAGCATGTGATCTGGGCGTTCGCGATGGTGCTTGCCTGCTCGCGGCACATGTTCGTGCGGCCGGTGATCAAGCTGGACCAGCATGCCTGGACCGAGTGCCATGTGACGGCGTTCGCGTTCTTCGGCGGCGTGCCCGCGAGGCTGGTTCCGGACAACCTGAAGACGGGGGTGGACAAGCCGGACCTGTACGACCCGAAGATCAACCGCTCGTATGCCGAGATGGCCGGGCATTACGGCGTGCTGGTCGATCCGGCAAGATCGAGAAAACCGAGGGACAAGGCCAGGATCGAGCGGCCGATGCCGTATATCCGGGACAGCTTCTGGCGGGGCCGGGAATGGTCGTCGCTGGCGCAGATGCAGGCCGAGGCGCAGCGCTGGTGCGCCGAGGTCGCCGGGCAGCGTTCCTGCCGCCCGCTGGACGGGGCGGCTCCCGCGGTGGTGTTCGAAGCCGCCGAGAAGGACACGCTGGGCCCGCTGCCCAGGGCGCCGTTCGTGGTGGCCGCCTGGGCGAAGGCGAAGATCGGCCCAGACCTGCATGCCCGGGTGGACAAGGTGCTGTACTCACTGCCCTGGCGGCATATCGGCAAGACCGCCGATGTGCGGGTGACAGCGATGATGGTGCAGTTCTTCATCGGCGGCGAGCTGGTCAAGACCCACCCGCGCAAGAGCTGGGGCAAGCAGGCCGATCTCGGCGACTACCCGCCGGAGAAGATCGCGTTCCATATGCGCACCCCGGTGTGGTGCCGCACGCAGGCCGCCCAGACCGGGCCCGCCTGCCAGCGGGTCATCGGCGAGCTGCTGGCCGAGAACGCCCTGTACCGGCTGCGCTCAGCGCAAGGCGTGATCGGGCTGGCCG
>DATIYI010000230.1:0-10073 GCA_035517695.1 Streptosporangiaceae bacterium | reverse complement strand
TCGAGCCAAACCGGAACCCAGGTGAGGCCGACAGTACTCCACAATCCACCACAAGGTGGCGGATTGTCACCGATCACCCTCTCTCCGCCACTCCCGCAGTCAGCGCCGGTCGGCCTCTCCACATACTCCCTGCCGACTCTGCGCGTCCGCCGGACTGCGCAGGAGCTGGGACCTGGCAGCGCAGATTGTCCGTTTCTGTGCGGTGGGTGATGTCATAGCGGCTGCGCTCGCGCCTGCTGGCTGACTATGGCTGCAATTGCCGGTCGAGACCCTGTCGGCTGTTCATCTAACGACCGGTATCTGCGGCACCTGCATGCTGTGGCCCCGCTCGGCTCCGCCTGGTACCCCGGCGCCAGCCGGCCTTTCGGCGGCTTCGTTGCTAAACCGGCCTGGAGTTCTGGTTTCATTGCGTACGGCTGGTCACTCACTGTGCGAGCCGTTCTGGTGCGGCGTGTGTTAATGCCTGTTTAGGTGTAGGTGCGTCATTGATGCGAGGGGGGACGATGGGTCAGCCGGTTTTGGTGCGCGCTGAAGGCGCGGAGTTCTATGTTCAGCTGTCCGACGCGGCTGGCCCGCAGGCGGTGGGTTTGGATCAGGTGCTGTCGTTTGAGGGCGTGCGGGATACGGTCACCGCGATCTGCCAGGAACTGGCCAAGGCGTGGGAGGTGGTCAAGCCTGCCGAGGCGAGCGTAGAGCTGGCGCTGAAGCTAGTTGTCAAGTCTGGCAAGCTGACCGGGCTGCTGGTCGAAGGTGGTGGCGAGGCCGCCCTGAAGGTCACGCTTACCTGGAAGAACGAATAGCACCCTACGGCGGGTATGTGATGAACGGGCGGGTGGACTCACGCGAACTGCGCCGGTTCGTGGTCCGGATTAGCGGCCCGGCGGGCAGCACGCTGGGGACCGGGTTCTTCGCCGCCCCGGGCTGGGTGGTGACCTGCGCCCACGTGGTGGGTGATTTGCGGGAGGCGATGGTTACGCCCGCCAGCCCGCGGGTGTCGCTTGAATCTGCGGCCTGGCCGGTGGTGGCGCGTTCTGACCTGCCGCCGGCGGGCTGGCGGTCGGCGTTCTGGCCTTATCCCGACTTGGCGGTGCTCAGAGCCGATGGGGAGGTTGAGCATCCGTGCCCGCTGCTGGAGGCCCGTGACCCGGCAGGCGAGTGCTATTCGTGGGGTTTCCCGCAGGTGGAACAAGGGATCGAGCCGGGCGGCGGACCGGCCTCGTTCGATTTTGAGGGCGTCACCGGCGGGGACTTCCTGCAGCTCAAGGCCGGGCAGACTGCGCCCGGGATAAGTGGCGCTCCCCTGGTATGCCCTTCGTTGCGTGCCGTGGTCGGGGTGGTCGCCGTCAGCCGGGACATCGGCTCTGCTCTGGGCGGCTGGGCATCGCCGCTGAGCGCGCTGCTGGCTGGCGGGGAAGGTGTGCCTGAGGATCTGACTGGGGCTGGCGAGGAAATCCGGAAGGCGAACCGCGCTGCGGTGATCCGGTACCGCCGGGAATGGAACGCGGTCCTTCCCGTGGAGGCCGGCGATGCCCTGGATCAGCCGTGGGCGCAGTTCACCCGCGGGCCGCGGTCGGTGCCATCAAGCCTGCTGCGCGCCGATTACGGGGTGGTGCCCTACCTGTTCCGCGACGCCGAACTCGACGGTGCCGTGGCGTGGTGCGAGCAGGCCGACTGGGCCCGGCCGATGGCGGTCATGCGGGTGATGGCGCGTGGCGGGACCGGTAAGACCCGGTTCGCGATCGAGCTGTGCAAACGGCTCGGCTCGGCCTGGGCGGCCGGGCTCTGGCCCGGCAATGGGAATGGCAATGGGGCGGGGCGGCTGCCGTGGCCGAGGCTGGTGGTCATCGACTACGCCGAGGAGGCCCAGGCGGCGAGCCTGCGTGACAGGCTGGACGCGCTGGCCCGGCACGCGACCGGCCTTGCCCCGGTGCGTGTGCTGTTGCTCACCCGTGCCCGGACCGGCCAGGCCGCCGACGCCCTGACCGAGATCGAGAACGACCCGGGCACGCCGGCGACGCTGCGGCGCGTCCTGGATCACGCCGAAGACAACCCGGTCGCGTCCCTGCCATTGACTTCCGGGCAGCGGGAAGCGCTGTACCACGCGGCGGTTGCCCGGTTCGCCGCGGCATGGTGCCCCGCCGTTGGCGCCACCGAGATCGGCTTGCCCGGTGTCCCCGACCTGAGTCACCCCCGGTATGAGGTGACGCTGGAGGTGCTGTTCGAGGCCCTGGCCGCTGCTCTTGACCAGTGCGGTGAGGGCTTCGCAGATGATCAGCTCTCCGGCGGTGGCGGGCCGCCGGCTGAGCGGGTGCTGGCGCATGAGGAGAAGTACTGGCGGTTGACTGCGCCGGCGGAGTTCCGGGGAGATGCTGGCTTGCTGCGCGAGTGCGCGGGCCTGGCCACCCTCGCGGGCGCGGGCAGCCAGCAGCAAGCCGACGCGCTGCTGTCGATACCGGCCCGGCTGGCCGGCCCGGACGCGGCGGCGGTGCGGCGGACCCTGACGGCCTGGTTGTCGTCGATGTACGACGGCGCCGCTGTGCTGAACCCGGTCCGCCCCGACCGGCTCGGCGAGGAACTGGTGCGCCGGGTCCTGTCCGGCCAAGACGATGACGGCCACGCCATGCTCGGCGCGGTGCTCGGCCTGGAATCCGCGGACCAGTTGGAACGGTGCCTGGACGTGCTGGCCAGGCTCAGCGCCTACCACGCCCCGACAGCGTCCACGGCGGCCGCTGCGGTCTCCCGGACGCACATCGGCCTGACTCTCCGGGCCGAACAGCAATCCCATGGCGCTGCTGGCCGGCCAGGCAGGATGGCCCTCGCGAGCGCATACCAGCGGCTGCTCACGCCAACATTCTGCAACTTGGTCGTGCAGCGGCTGGCGGACGCCGAGCCGGGCAACACCACCTACGCCCGCGACCTGTCGGTCTCCTTCGAGCGCCTGGCCGACCTGGCCGTCGCGGCCGGGCAGGGCGAGCGGGCCCGCGAGCTGTACGAGCGGTCCCTGGCGATCGCGCAGCGGCTGGCGGACGCCGAGCCGGGCAACACCACCTACGCCCGCGACCTGTCGGTCTCCTTCGAGCGCCTGGCCGACCTGGCCCGCGCGGCCGGGCAGGGCGACCAGGCCCAAATTTGGGTCTTCAAGGCGCTCGACATCAGACGAGAACTCGTCCACACCGAGCCGCACCGCCTCGACTTGGCCGAGGAACTGGCGTACGTCCTGTACCTCTCGATGATGATCGGTGCCGACCCTGCCGCCGCAGCAGGAGAGGCGGCAAGCCTCCTGCAGCCGTTCGTACAGTTCGGTCACGTCACGCCGCGAGCGCAGGCACTCCTGGACTGGGCGTACAGCACACGATGAACCAATGACCCCAGCAGCGCTCATGCTGTCTCACCCGGGGAGCCTTGTTCATGACGCAAAACAGCGGCGGGCTGGAAAGCGCACATTCGGCCCGAGCCGATTCCCTCACCTGCGACCGGCGGGCGACAACGTCACTTGAGACCCAAGCCGAATAACCATTCGGTGCCCGCCAGGCCCAGGATCAGTAGCCCTGTATGACCGCACGTATCGGCGGCGCGGTGAGCGTCAGGTCACGACTGGCTGTCCCGGATAATCACGGCATCCCTGAGCAGCTTGATGTGATCTTGTTCGCGGCGCTTGAGCGCTGGTGGCGGCCCAACGGGTGCTACCGACGCCACGGAGAGTGACTGCCGTGTTGCAAGGACCGGTCGAGGCGCCAGGCATGGACCCCGTCTGCATCCTTCATCTGGGCAGTGAGCGCCGCGAAGCAGAGCGCTCCTATTCCGCGGCGCCACCCTGCTGCTCAACGGCTTCGACAAACACCTGGCCGCAGGGGATCGGGAGCGGGTCCGTAGGTGGCATTAGGACAAGGCCGTCACATCCGAAAGCATCTGACCTGTGATCAAGATCTATACGCACAGAATGCGTATGATATCCTGGCGGTTATGTCGCAGAGCTTCGGCGAAATCGTTCGGCAGGAGCGGGCGCAGCACGGTTGGGATCAGGCCGAGCTGGCGCAACGGCTTGGATCAGTTGGACAGCAGGCCGTCAGTCGCTGGGAGAGCGGGACGTCACGGCCCCGCCGGACCGTGGTCGCCCAGATCGCAAACCTCCTCGACCTTGATGTGAACCACCTGCTGACTGCGGCCGGCTATCCGGCTGCGACGGCCGACAAACCGGAAGAGGTTCAGCTTCCGGTCCGGCCGCTCCTGGCGACGTTGCCCCTCGACCTTCTTTCGCCGGATGACTTCGAGCAATTCAGCGCCGATATGGCGGCCCTGCTGTACCTCGAGGCGTCCGTATCTCGGAATGGCGCCCAGGGTTCCCGCCAAGACGGTGTCGATGTCATCGTCCGGCACTCGGCCGGGAAGCCGACGGGCATCCAGTGCAAAAGGGAGAAGCAGTTCGGCCCCGCCAAGGTGAGGAAGGCCGTCGGCGAACTTGTAATGGAGGTACGCGAGTGCCTTATCTATCTGTCCAGGGTCGCAACGGCGGATGCCCGGAAGGAGATCCGGAAGCATCGTGGTTGGGAGTTGCGGGACGCCAACGACCTGTCTGGCGCTGTGCGGAATCTGGCTGACCGTGACGCAGCGATCCGCCTAGTCGATACCTATTTTCCCGGGTACCGTGACCCGTTCTTGGGAGTCCGGGCGCCTGGCCCCTGGCTGACGTGCGATGAGTTCTTCCGCCCCGAAAGTGGCGACAGGATATACAGCCACCGCTGGGCACTAGTCGGGCGTTCTGAGCAGCTCACGGAACTCACGGCGTTCGTTGCGAGTTCCGACGCGCCGGTCGCCGCAGTCGTGGGCCGAGGCGGCATCGGCAAGAGTCGGCTGCTGCGGGAGCTTGCCCTCAGGTGTGAGCGGGAACAGGCAGCCCGTTTCCGCTTCGTCGCCAGGAGCGTCGATGTCCAGCCGCTGGATTTTGAGCGTCTGCCGCCGGATGACGGGCTTGTGATCGTCATCGACGACGCTTCCGACCGTTCTGAAATCACCGGCGTGATCGACGGAGTAAGGCGCGCCAGACCAGACGCGAAGATCATACTGTCGCTGCGCCCGCAAGGGCTGGCACAGCTAGCGGCTGACCTTCGGGAAGCCGGGATCCACCCGGCAGCACTTCCACGCTGGGAACTGGATGATCTCAGCTATGTCGATGCCGAGGCTCTTGCACAGGAAGTTCTAGGCGGGGACGCCCATCCTGCCCTCGCGGCCCGGCTGGCTCGCATAGCACCGGACTGTCCCCTGCTGATCGTCGTCGGCGCCGCACTCGTCAACCGGGGGCTTCTCAATCCCACGCGGCTGGAGTCCGGCGCCCCGATCCGCTCAGAGATCATGACAGCCTTCCGCAAGGCGGTGACCGCAGATCCGGCAGAAGGAAGCCCGGAAATCCGGCAGGAGGTCCTCAAAGGAATCTCGGTCCTGCAGCCGTTCCGCCTCCACGAGCCCGCGTTCCAGTCGGCACTGGCAGCACTGGTCGGCAGAGCACTCGACCAGCTCATGCCGCACATAAACCGCCTCGAAGCCGCAGGGGTCCTGGTCCGTCGCGGGACTTCACTTCGGATACTTCCAGATCTTCTCGGGGACGCCGTCCTGGCCGAGGCCTGCTTCGATCTGCCATCGGGTACCCCTACCGGCTACCTGGAGCGCGTCCTGGCAAGCGCCGATGGCGAGTGCCTCCTGAACGTGTTCGTGAACGCCAGCCGGATTGACTGGCAATTCAGCGATGTCAGCGGGAGCCTGGTCACATCCATGTGGCCAATCATCGAGAAGGAGTTCAAGGCCGGCGACCTAGCTGCCCGCTTTGGCTTGCTAAAGGTGCTGCGGAAGGTCGCATTCTTTCAGCCAGTGCACACGATCATGCTGATCCGGTGGGCAATAGATAATCTGGACCAAGAGTCTGAAGACCATGAAAGTGTGGCCCATCCTCGCTATCAGCGTATGGTAGTAGAAGAACTTCCAGGTGTGCTGGGAAATGTGGCTTACCATGCCGACCACTTGCAGGAAGCCGCCGATCTGCTGTGGGAACTAGCGCGCCATGACAGCCGCCCTCTGAACAGTAACCCGGGACACCCCATCAGGGTCTTGCAGAACCTGGTCGAATACAGTGCAGAAAAGCCGACTGAGTTTCACAAGCTACTCCTCCCCGCCGCCGAGAAATGGCTACACGACCCTGATGTCACCAAATGGTCCTACTCGCCGTTCGAAGTACTCAAGCCACTGCTCGCCACAGAGGGAATGGAACCTATCCCAGACAAACTCGCCCTGAGGCTCCGGCCTTACACGGTAAACGCTAAAGCGGTCTGCGGACTACGGGATCGGGTCCTCGACCTGGCCTTTGCCGAGGCTAAGCACCCAGATCCGAAGCGGGGCGTGGAGGCGGTCCAGGCCATCGGGGAGTCGCTGCGATATCCGCTCGGCATGTTCAACCGCGTCGTTAGCCCCGAGGAGCTTCAGCCATGGACTCCGTTGTTCGTGGGCACAATCGCCCGGCTCGGCGAGCTCGCGACCGACCAAGATCTCGATCCGGTAGTCATCGTCGCTGTACGGGAAGCGCTGTGGTGGCATGCCCTGTACTCGACCACCCCTACAAGGCAAGCTGCCCAGGCCGTGTGGGAACGCCTTCCCGATTCCGCCCAGCACAGGCTCGCCCAAGTCCTGCACGATGGCTGGGGACACTTCCTGCCTCGCGGTACCCATGCCATGGAATCAGAACGCCTCCGGGAGGAAAAACTCCAGTCGGTCACCGCCGAAGCAGTCGCCACATGGACGGCCCCACAGCTAGCCGATCAGCTGGAGGAACGGCTTACCCGCGAACGGCTCGTGTTCGGCCGGGGCGGTAGCGCTAGGCCTTTCGTCTGGACTCTGACTCACGGCCGCCCGTCGATCGCAGAGGAGATCTGCGGCCGCACGGTTGAAAGACCGGATTCCGTCCTCCGCGACCTTATCCCCACCGCGTTGAGCCAGCTGGCAGAGATATGTGGTGAAATCGCCCTCCGGCGGGCACGGGATCTTCTCGCGGCCCACGAAACGGTCATCACCTGCTATGTCGCAGAGGCATTCGGGCTTGGCCTCGGCGCCCGGGACACACTCTCCGACGGAGAGTCCGACCTGCTGCGCTCACTGCTGGTCGACGAGGACCCGCGAGTCCGCCAGGCCACGGTGATCGCGGCGCAAAGACTTGGCCGACGGCACCGAGCCCTTGCTACGGAACTCGTCACTTCAGCACGATTCGCGGATTCCCCCGACACCGCAGAAGAGGTCGCTGCGGCATTCGGACCGCATGGGTTCCTGTCATGGGACGATTTGTCCGACGCGCAGGCACAACATGTCCTACGACAACTACGCGAGTGCCGGTCAATCGACGGCCACCAGATCACAGTGCTTCTGGCGGAGATTTCGATGAAGCGGCCTGAGGACCTTCTTAAGCTGCTCATGGACCGGGCCGAGTTGCTCGAGAGCGGCGAGCGCTCGCAAGCAGACTATGACCCTCTACCGCACTCCTGGCATGCCCCGCTGGGCTTCAAGGCAGATTCGCGGTATGCGCAGTTCCTGCGGACCGTGCGAGACTGGATGGCCGCACGCCCGGACTCGCGTGCACGTTATGGCTTTGGCGCGGAAATCTTCGCGGCAATCGCCGGAAACTTCGACAAGCAAGTCACCGCAATCGTGCTGGAGTCCGCTGAATCCAGCGATAAGCAGCAGGTCAAGGTGGCTGGGGCGCTCTTGCGGCACGCCCCTCCTACCCTCGTATGGGAGGTCGACTTCGTCAGTCGTGCACTCAGAGCCGCGGCGCGACATGGCGACGAATGCGTTCAGGCAATCGGTGCTGGCCTCCAGGCAACCATAATAACCAGCAGCAGGCCGGGTCGGTCTGGCGGACTGATCACTGGACAAACCGGAGATCACGACACGGCCACAACGATCGCAGCCGGTCTACCGTCCGGATCCGTAGAGCAAAATTTCTATCATTCACTTTCGGACTGGGAAGATAGACTGGCCAGAATGTGGGACAGTGCAGAGGATCACCTTATTGATGGCCGCGATTGGTAGCGTGTACCCCTAGCGGGGCACTCCGGAGATTGCCTAGACATCGACCTCGACCAGTCACATATTTGAGCACAGTACTTAGGCGATCACACCCTGTCCGGACTTCCGAAGATCACAGGCACATGAGGGCTTGATCGAGAACGTCTGCCCTGGTCATAGGCCTGTGGGCCTGCGCTGACCGCGAATTGCTGTAGGCACACGCTATCCGGCGTGTCGCTAGCGCTGGGCTGCTGCGATGGCTTGACTTGTAGGCGTGTACCTGCGTGAGACCCGGCGGGTCAACAAGGACGGCACCGTGGTGTCCTACTTGCAGCTGGCGCGCAACGAGCGGCACCCGCGCACCGGCAGCCCGGTCGCCAAGGTGATCCACAACTTCGGTCGGGCCGACAAGGTCGACCGGGAGGGGCTGGCCCGGTTGGTCGCCTCGATCTCCCGGTTCCTCGACCCGGAGCAGGCGGTGGCCGCGGCGGCGGCGGGCCAGGTCGAAGTGATCGATTCGCGGCGGCTGGGCGGGGCGTGGGTGCTCGGCCAGCTGTGGGAGCGGCTGGAGATCGGCCGTGCGATCCGGAAGGTGGCGGCGGGCCGGCGGCTGGACGGGGAGGCTGCCGAGCGGGTGATCTTCGCGCTGGTGGCGCAGCGGGCGCTGGAACCGGGCTCCAAGCAGCCCGGCCCGGTCACAAGCCGCGCGCACCACCCACGCGACCGTGCACCGGTCCAGCTCCTGCCGCGGCGCGGTCACCCGCAGGAACAGCGCCCGGCACTCGCATCGCGGGCGACGGCGAAGATAGGCCACGATCGCCTCGCCGATATCGACCGGCAGCGGCAGCGCATCCTCGCGGCTGCCTTTGCCGTGAACCAGCAGCAGCCCGGCGCGCCAGTCGAGGTCGTCGAGCGTGCTCGCGGCGACCTCAGCGGCCCGTAACCCCAGCCGCGACAGCAGCAGCAAGATCGCGAAGTCACGCAGGCCGGTCAGCGTGCGCCGGTCACAGCTGGCCAGCAGCCTGTGCACCGCGGCAGGCTCCGGACCGCGCGGCAGCGTGCGATCACGCAGGCTGGCGACGGACGGCACCGCCCATACCAGCGGCACCGCGGTCAGCCCCGCCAGGTGCAGGTAGCGCAGCAGCGACCGCAGCGCGCAGACCAGGTCCCGCGCACCGGACATGCTGCGCCCTGGGTACTCGCGGGCCAGGAACGAGCTCACCTCCGCTGCCGGCAGGCGGTCCAGTCCCAGCCCGTCCGGAGTCTCCAGCCCGGAAAGGAACAACCGCGCGGCCGGGAAGCAGCCATCGAACACTGTGTGATCTGACAGCCTGCGCTCGACCGACAGATAGCGGCAGTAATCAGCGAGCAGCTCCTCCAGCGGGCCCTGCGGGATTACCGGTGCCGGCGCCGGCGCCGCACCCAGCTGACGCAGATACTGCAGCGGTAACGCCACGCTGTGCGGTGACGTCCACGACTTCAGCCCCGCGGCACGGCGCCCGGCAGCGAACCGTACGGCGTGCTCGCCGGTCAGCTCGCTCGCGCTGAGCCCTTCACGCCCCAGCCAGCGGCTCAGCTGATCAAACTGATACAGCCGGCCGGCTGCCGCGGACGCCGAATACGCCCGAGACGCCAGCCACGACTCGAACCCCGCCGCATACGGTGCCAGCGGTCCCGAGACCACCGGCACCCACACCATCCTGCTGCCCATCGCTGCCTCCTGCAGGCTCGCTGAACACGATGGGCACAGCATCGATCAGAGCAGTGATTATGTTGAGCGGCCAGCGGCCGGGCATCGCGCTGAGCAGGAAAATCCCGCTGCCAAACGGTGCTGCTCAACATAACCAGCTACGGGACATACCACCGGTTATGTGGAACTCCACATAACGGGTTCTGAGAGAGGGGGGCCGCTGCAAAGCGGCCCCCCTACTCGACCTCTCTGGGCGTCGGCCCTTCAGTGCTGCAGCGGCACGTCGGGCAGAGACGATCTTGCCGGCATGGGCGCCAGGCTGATGCTGCTGGTAGCACCA
>DATIYI010000229.1:0-24999 GCA_035517695.1 Streptosporangiaceae bacterium | reverse complement strand
CAACCGGTCCTGCCACGTTCACGGTGCTGCCCAACGCTCATCCTCTGGGCGGGGTGGTGGAACCGTGGTGCACGCTTGTCACCAGGCTATCCAGCTTGTGTGCGCGCTCGACGCGGCCGATCTGCCGCGCGCCCGTTAGCGGAGACACCCCGCATGCTTCACGGCTGCGCGGCGCGAGGCACCTGGGCCCGCACGTGTTCTCCGCGGGGAGTTAGCGGGGAATCTATTATCGGCTTAGTCATTCGTGCCGCCGCGGCGCGCAAAGGGGGGCGCCCATGTCGAGCTGGTTCTTCGGGCAGATCGTGCATACCGGGCGGTTGCCTTTGTTCTGTTTCTTTGTCGCGTTCGTATTCGGCTTCGGCTGCATCCGGCTGTCCGTGCGGCTCATCCGCGCCAAGGTCCGATGGTGGCCGGGGAACGTCACGGCCGGCGTCGTGCACGTTCACCACATGGTCTTCGGCGTCGTATTCATGGCTGTCGGCGGGGTCGCTGAACTCGCCGCGCCCATCCATTCGCTGGCCTGGCGATCAGGACCTGCCGCCCTCTTCGGCCTCGGCACCGCCCTTGTGCTCGACGAATTCGCGCTCATCCTGCATCTGCGCGACGTGTACTGGGCGAACGAGGGACGGCTGTCGATCGATGCCGTCTTCGTCGCCGCCGGGGTAACGGCGCTATTGCTGCTTGGCGCAAGTCCAGGCGGCGTCGGGCGGGTGAGCGGCTACCATCTGCTGCCGCGCACGGCGGGCGCCACCGCGACGCTCACCACAACGGTCGGCGTGCTCTTCGTGCTCGCCGTGATCACCCTGCTCAAAGGCAAGATCTGGACGAGCCTGTTCGGCCTGTTCATCCCGCTGCTCTTCGTCGTGGGCGCGATCCGGCTCGCCCGCCCCGGTTCGCCATGGGCCCGCTGGAGATACCACGAACGCCCGCGCAAGTACTGCAGGTCCATGGCGCGAGAAGAACGATTGCGCCAACCCGTGATCCGGGCGAAAATCCGTGCCCAGGATCTGCTCACCGGCCGCCATGACCAGCCTCATTCGCCGGTGAGCCGGTGAGCCGGTGAGCAGCGCGCAGGACAGGACCCGGCCTCAGCTGGAGGCTAGGACCTCGGCGACGGCGCGCAGCCTGATTTCCTCCAGAACATGTGACTGACGATCAGCCGCGGCGATCAAATGATCAAGCCGCCACCGGTCGAGGCGGCTGTCGTGCTCGGCGAGCGCGCGCAGCGTCCGCCAAGCGGCCGTCTTGCCCGCCACACCTATCTGCAGCGCTTCGATCTCCTCCAGCGCGCTCAACGGAGATCGCCGGACAAGATGACCGTTGAGCTTCACCCGGCCCGCCTTCTCCCCCAGCCACGCCGCGTAGACCTTGTAGTGCCTGACCGGGACGCCGAGTGCCCTCATCATCTCGATCATCGCGGCCTTCTCCTCGGCCATTTCTGCCGCCAAATGTTCAAGCGGCTCGCCGATCCGCGTGTTCCGGTTGGATGCGGCGGCGCGCTGTGCAAGCTGCACTCCCGCGGTGGCGCCCGCCAGATGATCGTTGAGGTAGATGCCGAGCAGGGCTGGCGACAAGTGCCATCTGCTCGCCTGACGGTCGCCTGCTGCCATGACGCCTCCCGTCGGGGCAAAACAGTCCTAACCCTTCTCATCCCAACTTATGGTCGTGGTCATGCACCGCCACCGGCTTTTCCTTTGGCGATCCTTCTCGTGCCACCCCGGCGGGCGATGGCATCGCCCGTGACCACCTGCACATGGCCACGGATGCACACCCCGGCGTGGGCGACCTCACAGTGCTTCGCGCCAGCGATCGGCGCGACGGAATCGGCTAGGACCAGCCCGGCCGTTGCACCAGCTCGATAGCGTCGAGGCGGGGATAGCAAAATGGACAGCAAGCATCCGCCCGGCGCGGATAGCAAAGTCCAGGTCGATGATCTCGAGGAGGGGTGCGCCCTCGTGCGGATTCGGCGGCGCGATGGCGACCGGGTCCCGTGCGTCGGAAGGTTCGGGCTGTGGCCTGCGAGGAACCTCGAACAAGCGGTCACCTACGAGGACTTCGCGATACGCGCCTCGCCTGGCCAAACGCGGCATCCGCGCACCCGGCCGGTTAAAAAGAAGGAAAGATCATGAGCAACAAGCGAAAGCCGAAGAAGGCCAGCAGCAGCAACCGGAACCGGGGTGCCCTGGTCAACGAGGCGGGCCCGGGGAGTTCGAGCATGACCTCCCCCGGTCTCCAGGGCGACTGGCGAGACACGTGCATCGCATGCATGCGGCCGGCAGACACCGCACTCGGGCTGATCGGCGAGGCTGAGTGGCACATCGCCGTACTTGGACTGTGGGGCATCCCCGAGGATCAGGCGGTGTGGCTGCTGTGCAACCACCTCGGGACCCCTCATGACG
Organism: Streptosporangiaceae bacterium; assembly: GCA_035517695.1. Taxonomy (GTDB): domain Bacteria; phylum Actinomycetota; class Actinomycetes; order Streptosporangiales; family Streptosporangiaceae; genus DATFVJ01. The sequence goes on along the minus strand of DATIYI010000229.1, from coordinate 22,600 downwards.
GCCGCGTGCCGGGCGGCGAGCTGGTCATGGCGTGGCGGGTGTGCGAGAAATGCGCGGCGAAGGCGAGCCCCGCTATGCGCCCCGCTATCGTCCCTCCGGGCGGTGTCATCAACGGAAAGATCCCCTGCTACCACGCACCCGACGACGAGCAGCCCGAGCCTGCCATCGTCACCGTGTAGCTGAGGTGACACCGTGCGAGGGGGCGGTACGCCGGCGCACGGTGCGCGTCGTGCGGGTCATTTTCCTAAAACGAGCCGCCCCCGCCGATCATGGTGATGGGATCATCCTGGTCGCGGAACGCGGCGCGGAACCACTCGGGTTTGGGCCGCCATACGTGGGCAAAGGGTCAGTGGCGGCAAGCAGGGATGGGGGTGATAACGCCTGGTGGGGTCGGATTCGAATTCGAATAGTAGGTCCACCCGCCGTACCGTGCTCATCGCGGGCGCGGCGAACCTCTTCGTGGGAGCGATCAAGCTGGCGGCCGGTATCCTCACCGGCTCGAGCGCCATGCTCGCAGAAGCCGCCCACTCGGGTGCGGACACGCTCAACCAGGCCTTCCTGCTGAAGTCTGTGCAGCGGGGTGACCAGCCGGCCGATCAAGGTCACCCGTTCGGCTACGGCCAGGAACGGTACTTCTGGTCGCTGCTCGCGGCGTTCGGCATCTTCATCGCCGGTGCCGGATTCTCCGTCTTCGAAGGACTGCTCGCCCTCAAGCGCGGCGGCGACCACGACCCCACCATCGCCTACGTGGTGCTGGCCGCCGCCTTCATCGCGGAGGGCACCTCGCTCGTGCGGGCCGTCAAGCAGGTCCGCGGCGAGGCGCGGGGTCGCGACCTTGACCTATTTGATCATGTGAAGACCAGTCCTGACACCACGGTCAAGGCGGCGTTGTTCGAGGACAGCGCGGCGCTGGTCGGCCTCGTCCTCGCCGCCACCGGCCTGGTCTTGCGCCAGGTGACCGGATCACCGGTCTGGGATGGCGCTGCGTCGATCGCGATCGGCGGCCTGCTCGTCGTCGTGGCGTTCAAGCTCGGCATGGACAGTAAGGAACTGCTCATCGGCAGGGCGGCCGATCCGAGGGAGCAGGAGGCGATACGAGCCGAGATCGAGCGCACGCCCGGCATAGACGCCCTGCTTGAACTGCTCACCATGCACATGGGGCCCGACCATCTCATCGTCGCGGCGCGCGTGGCCTTCAACGACGAGATCAGCGCCGACCGCGCAGAGGACGTCGCCGACGACATCGATCGCCGGCTCGCCGGGCGGCTCGCACAGGTTCCGCACGTGTTCATCGATCCGACGCAGACCGCGTCTCACCGTGGCACCGGCACCGGCCCCGGCACCGGCACCGGCGATGACGCGGCTGCGGCAAGATCGCTCAGCGCCGCAAGCCAGCCCCGGGCGGACTGATACCGGCTGGACCGCCGTCGGATCACGGCGCCGCCACGCTCACCCACTGGAGCGTCCACCGCCCGTTGCCCACTCATTGTGACTGGCCGGTCGAGAGGGCACCACGAACGAAGGGGTGGCACCCAGAGGGGGCGGTCGTGACCGAGGAACCAATGCACCATGGCGGACTGCAGGCCGGCAGCCCACTGCGAACGCCCCGCGCGGCCGCCGTCGCCGGGATCGTCTTTTCCGTGCTCCTCATCACGGCACTCGCGCTGCTCAAAGTCTCCGTGCCGGCCAAACCCGCCGTCGCGGGCGCGTGGCTGACCGAGTCAGGGCGAAGGACCGCTGTGGTGGTCGCGCTGAACCTCGTCCCGTTCTCCGGCATCGCGTTCCTTTGGTTGATCGGTGTGCTGAGGGACCGGGTCGGCGTCCGCGAGGATCGCTTCTTCGCGACCGTCTTCCTGGGCAGCGGCCTGCTGTTCGTCGGCATGCTGTTCGTGGCCGCGGCTGTGGCCGGAGGGCTTATCGCGGAGACGGCGTCCCGGGTGTCCCACCCGCCCGGCCCTGACACGCTGGTGCTTGGCCGCAACGTCACCTCGATCCTGCTGAACGTCTACTCCATGCGGATGGCCGCGGTATTCACCCTCACCACGGTGACCATTGCGCGCCGCACGCAGATCGCCTCCAGATGGCTCCTGGCGGCCGGGCTCGCGACCGCTGTCGTGCTGCTGGTCGGGAACGGCGTCTCAGCCTGGGTGGAGTTGCTGTTTCCCGCGTGGATCCTGGCACTGAGCATCGACATCCTGGTCTCGGGCCCGGGCACCTCGGCCACGGCCTAACGGGCACGCGGCATGTCCGCTTTTACCCTTTTCGTTCGCGATTGCGACGGCGTTCAGTCGGGCCGATTTCTCGGCAATTACGCCATAGCGAAGCCGATGATGGCGGAAGCGGCGATATCGCTCGTGGTTGCCAGCCGTCGCCCGCGGTGTCAATATCTTGAAGTAGTCATATTTAGTTGTCCGCAGTAGTTGCCCGTGGTGAAAGCGCTGCAGGCCAGGGCTGCTGCTTGCCATTCAATGGTCTCTGTTATATAAGTGCTAGATAGCGCCAAATATCTGGGCTTCCGCGACCTTGCTACCGACCCATTCGTATGCCTTCTGGTCCGCCCGCCTCATGCGCGTGGCGGCGCAGCGGACCGGTTCACAGCGCGGCCATACCCGCGGGTACCCGCGGGCCGCCCTCCAGGGATGAGATCACGTGTGCGAGTACGCAACGCAGGCAGCAGATTAATGGCGCGCGCCACCGCCAGGAACATTTCCGTGCTGGTGGCGGGGGCGTCCGCTGCTGCCCTCGTGGCGGGTCAATTCGCGGCGAAAGCCGCCGCGGCTCCCGCCGCGATGGCGGCCACCCGCCTAGCGCAGCAGCCGATGTCGCCCGGGCTGGCCGCCCAGCTATCGAAGAACGTGAGCCAGCACGTGATCGTCATCATGAAGGGCCAGCTCGCCGCCGCGCACGTGGGCAGCCACGCCGCGGCGATGCGCGCCGCGGCGATCGCAAGCAATCAGGCACCGGTGATGAATGAACTCCGCCAGGTGCATGCCACCCACGTCAGCTCCTACCGACTGGTCAACTCCTTCGCGGCCACGGTGTCGGCGGGCGAAAGGACCCGGCTCACGGCCAACCCGGCAGTGGCGGAAGTCATCCCCGACGTCACCATTCATGGTGCCTCGCCCGAGCAGCAGGCGGCCCCGCCCGGTACCGCCGCGGCCAGCGCCGCGGCCCGCGCGACCTCGCTGACGCCCAACGTGATCCCCGGTGCCTGCGGCCCGAACGGCAAGGTGCAGCTTGAGCCCGAGGCCCTGCAGCTGACCAACACGGACTCCGACAACCCGAATGCCAAGACCGCCCATTCGCTCGGCATCACGGGTAAGGGCGTGAAGGTCGCCTGGATCGCCGACGGCCTCGACCCGAGCAACGTGAACTTCATCAGGCCGGACAACACGTCGGTCTTCGACCCGGCCACCGGTGGTGACTACCAGGACTTCAGCGGCGACGGTCCCGGCAAAGTCACCGGTGGCGACGAGGCATTCCTCGATGCCAATTCGATCGCCGGCCAGGGCATTCACGTCTACAACGCGAACAACTTCAGCGCCCAGCCGGACCCTGCCGCGTGCAACATCCGCATCGAGGGCGTAGCTCCCGGCGCGAGCCTGATCGGCCTGGACGTGTTCGGCTCCGCCGAGGACACCACCGAGTCCGGCTTCCTGCAGGCCATCAACTACGCCGTGCAGACGGACCAGGTGAACGTGCTCAACGAATCGTTCGGATCCAACCCATTCCCCGACGTCACCGCGCTCGATGTGACCAAGCAGTTCGACGACGCGGCGGTCGCGGCAGGTGTCACGGTCACCGTCTCGAGCGGCGACGCGGGCTCCACCAACACGATCGGCTCCCCTTCGACGGACCCGAATGTCATCTCGGTCGGCGCGTCGACGGACTTCCGCTTCTACGCCCAGACCAACTACGCTTCCGCGCGCTACTTCGCGACCACCGGCTGGCTCAACGACAACATCAGCTCGCTGAGTTCCGGCGGATTCAACGAGACCGGCGGCACCGTGAACCTGGTGGCACCCGGCGACCTGAGCTTCGCCTCGTGCAGCACAGATGTCGCGATCTACACGGAGTGCACCAACTTCGCCGGCAAGCCGTCCCCGATCGAGGAGGTGGGCGGCACCAGCCAGTCCGCGCCGTTGACCGCGGGCGCCGCGGCACTAGTCATCGAGGCGTACCGGACCACCCATGGCGGGGCCAACCCGACACCGGCGCTGGTCAAGCAGATTCTGGACAGTACCGCGACCAACCTGAGCACGCCCGCGACCGAGCAGGGCGCCGGCCTGCTGAACGCCTGCAAGGCGGTACAGCTCGCCGAGTCCATCCGCACGAGCGATGGTTCGCCGAAGGCTGTCGGCAACACGCTGCTGACCTCGGCCACCCAGCTCAACGCGGCCGCAGCCACCGGCCAAACCGAGAACTGGCACGTCCGGGTTACCAACACCGGCGCGCAGGAACAGTTGGTGCACCTGCGCGGCCAGACCTTCGGCGCTGACCACGGCGTGCAGACGGGAAGCGTCACGCTCAACGATGCGACCAGCCCGCGGTTCGCGAACTACCAGGGCCTGCAGAATAACTACGGCACGTTCACCTTCCATGTCGCGCCCGGTCAGGACAGGCTCGATGCCTCGCTCGCCTACCCAGGGGACCCGAACTATGGCCTCAATGCCCGGGTGCGGCTGATCCTGATCGACCCGCTTGGCCGGTTCGCCGCGCACTCCCTGCCGCAGGGCCTGGGCAACTTCGGCAATCTGGATGTCAGGTTCCCCGCGCCGGGCACCTGGAAGGGCGTCATCTTCGGAGACGTCAAGTCGCTCGGGGGCACCAACGGGAACGTGCCGTGGCGCGTCGCGACCCAGCAGCTCGTGCCCTTCGGCTCGGTCAGCCCGAGCACGCTGCTGCTGCCCCCGGGCCAGGGCGCGACCGTCAACGTCTCGGCCACCACGCCCGGCACGCCAGGCGACGCTGCCGGATCGATCGTGCTGACCTCAGACCTCGGCCCGGGCGGTGTCACCTCGATCCCCGTGACCCTGCGCAGCCTGGTCGACGTGGCGCGCGGCGGGGTGCTGCGCGGCGTCCTGACCGGCGGCAACGGACGGCCGAACGGTGAGGGCCTGGTCGCCTACTACGAATTCCAGGTCGCAGGCGGCACCAAGAACGTCACCGCGAACGTGTCGCTCACCAATGACGCGGGCGACCCGGTCGCCGCTTACCTGATCAGCCCGGACGGTGACACGCTTGGCTATGGGCAGAACTCGCTGAACGGCACCCAGGGGACCTCGCTCGCGGTCTATACGCTCGACCCGGCGGCGGGCACCTGGACGCTCATCGTGGACTTTGCCGAGCCCATCGTGGGCGACGAGGTATCCCAACCCTTCACCGGCAACATCCAGTTCAACAAGGTCGGGGCGAGCGCGTCCGGGCTGCCGGACACGAGGAGCAAGCTGCTGGCGGCGGGCTCGCCGGTGACGGTTCCCGTGACCGTCACGAACAACGGCGCAGCGCCCGAGGACTTCTTCGCCGACCCACGGCTCAACGCGACGACGCGCCTGCCGCTCGCAACATTCACGTCCGGCACCGGGCTCACATCACCGCTGACCGGCAACCCGCCGATCTGGCTGGTGCCGACCCAGACCACCAGCGTCTCGGTCTCGGCCAAGGCGAGCCTGCCGGTCATGTTCGACTTCGGCCCCAACGTTGGCGACCCGGACCTGGCAAGCAGCAGCTCAGGCACATCGCCGCTGTGCACCACCACACCGGCGGGGTCCTATCACCCGCCGGGCGGCACCGTGACGGCGGGGGCGTGGTTCGCGACGCCCGACGAGTGCGGGCCTTTCTCCGGCCCAGCGCCCGCGGGCACCGTTAAGATGGCCATGGTCGCGACGACCAAGGCGTTCGACCCCGCGGTGACCTCCGGCACGAGCGACGCCTGGCTGGCCGCGACCAACCCGGCGGCCACGTTCTTGCCGCTCCTTCTCAATCCTGGTCAGACCGGCACGATCAACGTGACGATCACGCCGTCCGGCGCCTCGGGCACGGTGGTCAGCGGCACATTGTACGTCGACGATTTCGTCGGCGGGGTGCCCCCGTACGGCCAGATCACCGATGACGAACTGGCCGCGCTCCCGTACACCTACACCATCAAGTAGCCACCACCTAGCGGGTCCTGCGGTCCGGTAGCCGCAATGCGCCTGCCGCGACGAACACCGCCACGCAGGCCTGGATCGCGAGCACTGTCAGGAACGCGTTGCCTGCCCCGGCGCCGTCACCGGCCAGGGCCAGGAACAGGCTCCCGAGCGTGGCGACGCCGAGAGCGAGCGCGGTTTGCTGGGTCGTGGCGAGGACGCCGCCGCCCACCCCTGCCGATGACGGTGGCACGTCGGACAGCACGACGCCGAACAACGGGCTCATCACCAGCCCCTGTCCGAGGCCTGCCAGCGCGAGCCCAGGCCCGAGCGCGGCGATCGGCAGGCCCGGCCACCAGGCAAGCACGGTGCCACCGAGGATGAGCAGCCCGGCGGCCTGGACAGCGGCACCCGCGGTGAGCACCCGCGGGCCGAAACGTGCGACGAGCCTGGAGGTCCACAGCGACGCCAGCAGGAACGCCGCCGCCATCGGCACGAGTCCTGCCCCGCCGCGAGCGGGCTGGCGCCGAGGCCCTGCTGGACAGCGAGCGGGTAGCAGAACATGAAGGCACCGAAACCCGCGAAGAACGGCAATGCCAGCGTGAGTCCCTGCCGCATGGTCGGCAGGCGGATCAGTGACGGCGGCACGAACGGAATCCGACCCGCGCGCTCGGCGCGGGCCTCCACAACCGTGAGGGCCGCGGCGACGGCCGGGGAGGCGGCGAGCAACACAATCGCCCACGCCGGCCAGTGCAGCGAACGCCCCTCGGTCAGCGGAATCAGCAGGGTGAGGACGAGCACGCCGAGCAGCAGCGTGCCTGGCCCGTCCACCCGGGCAGCGACGGCCGCCCTGGTGACCGGCATGTAGCGGCGGGCGAGCACGAACCCTGCGATGCCGATCGGGACGTTGACGAGAAAGATCGGCCGCCAGCCGGTGCCATCCAGATTGGCCGATACCAGCAGCCCACCGAGCAGCTGACCGATGACGGCCGCGATCCCGCCCGTCGCCCCGTAACGGGCAAGTGCGCGGGCGCGCTGCTGGCCGGCTGTCGCCGACTGGATCGTGGCAAGCACCTGCGGCACCATCAGCGTCGCGGATGCGCCTTGCGCGGCGCGGGCCGCGACAAGCGTGATCGCAGAGGGAGCAAGGCCACACGCGGCCGAGGTGATCGCGAACGCCGCCATCCCGGCGAGAAAGAGGCGGCGCCGGCCGAAGCTGTCGCCGAGCCGCCCGCCGACGACGAGCAGCAGGGCGTACGCCGTCGCGTAGGCGGACACAACCAGCTCAAGCAGCGGCGCGCTGGCGTGCAGGTCCTGGTCGATGCTGGCCAGCGCCACGTTGACGATGAAAAAATCGACCATCGGCAGCAGCACGCCGATGAGCACGCACGCAAGGCCGACGGCGGAAAGCGAGGCCCCTGCCGTGGCTGGGCGAAGAGCACGCTCGGGGGTGGCCATGGCGTCCCCGACGATGGGAGCGCCGGCCACCGGAGCGCCGGCCACGGGGGCACGATAAGCAGTGTCGAGTTCTGCAGACATGCAACCATCGTGCGGCAGCCATTAAGGTGGTACCAGTGTGTGGTTATCCTAGTAGTGCCACTGCCTGGCAATCGCATCTTAGGTAGTGCATTATGGGACCATGAGCACTGCGTTCCGTCAGACGGCGCTCGACGAGCGGGACGCCGCGCGTACGCGCGGCGCGGCGGCACCCACGGCTACCGCGCCTGCCCCTGCGCGCGCCGCGGATGGGCACCTGCGCAGGCAGGAGCTTGCGGCATTCCTGCGCAGCCGTCGTGAACGCATTGCGCCGCAGCAGGTCGGCCTGCCGCTCGGAAACCGGCGCCGCACCCCCGGCTTGCGGCGGGAGGAAGTGGCCACGCTCGCGGGAGTCGGCGTCACCTGGTACACGTGGCTCGAACAGGGCCGCGACATCAACGTCTCGCAGCAGGTTCTCGACGCGGTGGCCCGCACGCTGCTGCTCGACCCGCACGAGCGGGCGCACCTGTTCACCCTGGCAGGCACGGCCGACGACAGCGCCGCCGCCGAATGTCAGTCGCTGCCCCCGACCGTGCAGGTGCTGCTCGACCGGCTCGACCCGTACCCGGCATGCGTCCGCAATCCCAGGTACGACATCCTCGCGTACAACTACACCTGCGGTCACCTGTTCGGTGACCTCGACGAACTGCCCCTCGGAGAGCGGAACTCGCTCTGGCTGATGTTCACCGACCCGGCCCGGCGGACGGCGATCGTGGACTGGGACGACACCGCACGACGGATGGTTGCGGAATACCGTGCCGCCATGGCCGAGCATGTGGCAGAGCCGACGTGGAAGTGCCTGGTCACCAGGCTCACCAGGGCATCGAAGGAATTCACGGAACTGTGGGACCGCCGCGAAGTCGCCGCCCCGGAGAACCGCACAAAGCGCTTCCTGCATCCACGTGCCGGGCTGCTCAGCCTCGATTACACCCACCTCTGGCTAGGCCAGCGCCTCGGCACTCGCATGACGACCTACACACCCGCGGACGACGAGACCCAAGCCAGGCTGAGTCAGCTGCATCAGATCCGGGTCAGCGGCACAACGGCCCACGCGAACCGGTGAAACTCCCGCGGCGCCGACGCGAGCCAATGGGCACCGCGGTGCGCACGGTCGACGGTTTCCCCGTGGTCTTCCAGTACGGTCAGCCGGTCCCCTCGTTCGACGTTTGCACCGACCGCCCGGACGGACGCGAGTACCTCGATCTGGATGAGTGCTGGCGGTTCGCGTTCGACCCTGACGACGCCGGTACTCGCGGTGGCTGGATGTCACCAGGTTTCGACGACGGCGGCTGGCCGGTCGTAGCGGTCCCGCTGCCGTGGGATCTGTACGACACGCCGGGTTTCGGTGCATACGCGGGCGGCGCCTACGGCAGCGGCACTGCGTTTCGCGACGGGCACGGGTGGTACCGCACCCGGCTCTGGATTCCGGGCACTTGGTCGGGCCGGTTCGTCAAGATCTGTTTCCTGGCGGTGAACTACGCGGCGCGTGTGTACCTCAATGGTGAACTCGTGGGCGAGCACGAGGGCGGGCACACCGCGTTCGCCATGGACGTCAGCGCCGCGATCCGGCCTGCCGCCGCCAACGTGCTTGCGGTGCGGGCGTACCGAAGGCCGTGGTACCGCGACTCCCCGGCCGGGCCGGCGGAGGTGGGATGCGACACAGAACTGCCGCACAAGCCAGTCGACTACTGGCCCTACGCGGGGATAACCCGCGGGCTGTTCCTCGAGGCCACCGCCCAGGCCACGGTCAGCAAGCTGGTCACGAGCGCAGCGGATGGCCGGCTCGCGGCCGCGGCGGTCGTGTATCAGCACGGAATCGAACCGGCGCGCGGGCGGCTGATCCTTGATCCGGGTCCGGGCACCGGCGGCGTCCCTGTCGCCACGGACCTCGAGCTTGCCCCCGGCGAGGTACGGGTGGTCCGCGCGGATCTGGCGCTGCCCGAAGCGCTGCCGTGGTCACCCGCGGACCCCCGGCTTTACCGGCTCACCGCGCGCCTCGAGATCGACGACGCCGCGGCGGGCGGCACGCAGGACGCGAGCACGCAGCACGCGAGCACGCTCAGCGCCGATAGCCTGGCGGTGCGGTACGGCATGCGCAGCGTGGACATAGCCGGGGGCCGGCTACGCCTCAACGGCGAACCGATCTTCCTCAAGGGTCTCAACTGGCACGAGGAAACCCCAGCACGCGGGCGCTCGATGCGGCGTGAGGACTACGCGGAGATGCTCGGCATCGCAGCTGACCTGGGCGCGAACTTCTTGCGCAACTGCGGCTACACACGCCACCCGGATTTTTACCACGCCGCCGACGAGCGGGGCATGCTGGTCTGCGACGAGCCGGACAACTTCTGGGTCCAATCCCGCCAGCAGCGGATCCAGTGCCGCTACGGCCTGTCGTCCGCGCTGGTCGCCACGATGGTGTGGAACCAGGTCAACCACCCAAGCGTCGTTCTGTGGTCACTGCACAACGAGTCACAGACCAGTGACCAGCCCGTTTACCGGCGATGGATTTCGCAGCTGCGCGCCGCGGCTACCGGTGCCGACCCCCAGCAGCGGCCGGTGACCTGGGCCTCTGCGACCAACTGGGACCCCGCCTTCGACCTGGCCGACGTCATCGGCTTCAACGAGTACTTCGGCTACTTCTATGGCCACGACGACGATCTCGGCGCCACGATCGACGCCGTCCATCGCACCTACCCGGCGTCGCCCATACTCATCACCGAGAACGGCAGCTACGCGGACCCCGGCCGGCACGGCGGCGCCGAGAAAACCGGCACACAGGAGTGGCAGGCCGACAAGCTACGCAGGCACTGGCGCCAGGTCGCGGCGCGGGCGGGCTACCTTGCCGGTTACACGTACTGGCTGCTCAGGGACTACAAGCAGCGAATGAACTACAACCACCGTCTCAACGGCATCTCGGCCATGGGGCTGATGACCTTCGACGGCCGTCCCCGCGCCGCCGCTGCGGCCTTCCGCGACTGCCGGATTCCACCCAGCTTGCCGTCGCGCCCGCACCCGCCCGGGCAGAGCTGAGATCTCCCTGATCGTGGTACCGGACCCGTCAAAAGCGCGGCTCATGCACCGTGATCAAGGAACCGCTCCGCGCCACCGACGCACCCGAGACCAGGTAGCCGAGACCAGGTAGCCGACCGACCCGCATTCGCCGCCGGAATAGTCGTTTACTGCGGAATCAGTGGGCAGACATCACCTTGACCGGATGAAGATCCAGATCCCCAGGGAGACGATGACGGACGATGAACGCCCCGACGGATGACCCACCCCAGCCCCCGGTCGTGGCCGTCGCCAACCGGCTCCCGGTCCAGGGCGGCGCCGACGGCTGGGAGCTGTCGCCTGGCGGGCTCGTCACGGCGCTGCGGCCAGTGATGACGACCCACACCGGCGCCTGGGTCGGCTGGGACGGCGGCACGAAGGGCATGCCCTCGACGCTGCCGGATCTCGACGTGCGCGTGCGGCCGATCAGCTTGTCCGCCGCCCAGGTCAGGCACTACTACCACGGCTTCGCCAACGCGACGCTCTGGCCGCTGCTGCACAACGCGATCGAGAAACCCAGGTTCGACCGGGCCTGGTGGCAGGCCTACCAGCAGGTGAACGCCGCGTTCGCCGACGCGACCATCGCCGCACTCGATGACCTGCCCGGCGCACTCGCGTGGGTCCACGACTACCAGCTCATGCTTGTCCCGCAGCTGATCCGCAAGCGGCGCCCCGGCCAGCCCGTCGGGTTCTTTCTGCACGTGCCGTGGCCGTCACCTGACATCTTCGCCCGCTGCCCTTGGCGGGAGGAAATCCTGCGCGGGCTGCTCGGTGCGGATGTCGTTTCGTTTCATACCGAGGACTACCGAAAGAACTTCGTCCGCGCCTGCGACCGGCTGCTTAGCGGCGGGGGCATCAAGGCGCATGGGCCGACCATCGCGCTGCCCGACGGGCGGACGGTGCTCACCACGGCCGCACCCATCTCGATCGACGCGGCCGAGTTCCGCCAGCACGCCACCGACCAGGCGACCGACCGCGAAGTCGAGGCGCTCCGCGAGCAGTTCGCCGGCCGCACCCTGCTACTCGGCGTCGACAGGCTCGACTATACGAAGGGCATCATCGAGCGCCTGCTTGCCTTCGAGATGCTGCTGGAACGACGCGAAGACCTGCGCACCACGCTCGCGTTCCTGCAGATCGCCGTCCCCAGCCGCGACGACGTGCGAGAATACCGCGATCTGCGCGCCGCCCTGGAGCGGCACATCGGGCGGATCAACGGCCGGTTCACCGAGCCCGGCCACGACGTGCCCGTCCACTACCTGTACCGCGGGTTGTCGCGGCAGCAGATCGCCGCCTATTACGCGGTCACCGCTGCCTTGCTCGCCACACCGCTCATCGACGGGATGAACCTCGTCGCCAAGGAGTACGTCACCGTGCAGGCAGAACGCGGCGGCGACGGGGCACTCGTCCTCAGCGAATTCACCGGCGCCGCCGTTGAGCTCCGCCAGGCCGTGCTGTGCAACCCGTTCGACATCGAGGGCCTGTCCCACCGCATCGAGCACGCGCTCCAGCTGCCTGCTGGCAGCCGCCATGCCGCACTCGCGGCTATGGCCCGGCGCGTCCGGACCCACGACGTGCATCGTTGGGTAGCCGATCAGCTCGCGGTGATCTCACCGGGCGGCCGGCGGGAAGCCGTGCTGTCGGGTAGCCGCCTCGCGCGTTAGGCTGTGCGGGATGATCGAGATCATGAGCTTCCGGCTGGTAGCTGGCGCCGACGAAGCGGCGTTCATCGCGGCCGACCGCAAGGTTCAGACCGAGTTTGCGTACCAGCAGGCCGGCCTGTTGCGCAGGACGACGGCTCGCAGCGACGACGGCGGCTGGATCGTCATCGACCTGTGGCGATCTCAGCGGGACGCGGACGCCCGCGACGAGCGCTGGGGCCACGATCAAGTGACCGCCGAGTTCATCTCGTTCATTGACGCGGCCACCGTCAGGACCGATCGCTATGCCACGCTCGACTGACACGAGATGCCCGCAGGCGGCTGTGGTGCGGCCGTACCGGCTCGCTATCCGGCCGGGCTATTGCTGAACGAGCACCAGCGGGACGCCTTCCGGATCGTCGATGGCGGCCAGGGTCGGGCCGCCCGGAACGTCGAACGGCTCGACCACAACCCGGCCGCCAAGCTCCACCGCCAAGGCGAGGGACGCCCGCAGGTCACGTACCTGGACGTAGAGCGTCACACCGGCGCGATCTCCTCGGCGCAGATGACCCCCGGGCCCAGGCTCGGGACCGCCAAGCCCGGCCGGAATCTGCATGACCGGTCCGTCCCCGATCTCCCAGTTGCATAGCTCGCGGTAGAACGCGGCCTGGCGTTGCGGGTCCCTGGCCACCATCTCCCAATGCACCACTGGCCTGGCCCAGTCGCCGCCCACGGCATCCTCCGATCCCGCGCGTCCTAGTGGTCTGCCAGAAGCGTCCTCGTGGTCTGCCAGAAAGAGACCCTAGAGATCCGGCATCGAGATCACCATCTCCAGCGCCTGCTTCGCTTCTGACTCGGCCACCAGCCGGACGGCGAAGCCCGCATGGACCACGACGTAGTCGCCGATCCGGACATCGGGCGTGTAGGCAAAGCAGACGTCGCGGGACACGCCGCCGAATTCAGCCTTGCCCGTCGGCAGGCCCGCCACCTCAGCTATCTGCGTGACCCGGCCGGGTACGCCGAAACACATCGGGTTCACTCCCCCTGCGTGCGCCTGCTGCCAATGGGATCCGCGGCCGGTGGCAGCCGTTCGGGATCATCGGGATTACCCAGCTGCGAACCGGGCTGGCTCACCCGCGCCGCCCGCGCGCCGCGGACCGCCTCGTGCAAATGCGTGGCCCACGACCTGGTGAGCCCGCGCGCCTGCGCCATGCTGCGCAGGCCGGCGGGTTCGACCGGCAGGTTGACGGAACGGAACGGACCAAGATCCGCCATCTCAACACGAAACACCGTGCGGCGGCGCCCGGCGAGCTCAAGCATATCCGGGAACTGATCATCAGGCGGAAACGCGAGCCCGTTGATTGTCCAGGGCGCCAGCAGCAGCACTGTGGGGGTGTCCGCCACCACGACGGGATCAAGGACGTCCACGAGCAGGCGAGGATTCGCCGCCGGATCGCCGAGAAAATGCTCGCGGTGGACGTGATCGAACGCGCGGCGCACGTTCGCGGTGAGATCCTCAAGCTGGCCCATGGCCACAGTGTCGCCACGAACGGCACAGAACACAACGCCTGAAAACGGCCGGAATTCGGTACCCCAAAGGACCCTTGCCGACCCGTTGGACCCAACGTACTCTCTCCCTTACCGCGTTTCAGGGTCGATTCGACGGCTCAGTCGCGGGCTCGCGTGAGGCGGTGAGGCCATGACGAGCGGTGACCGGGCGACCCCAACGTCAGCTGGGACTGATGCTCCGTTTGCGCCCAACATGTTTGCGCCCAACATGCCAGACGGGCCGGGTGCGTCCCGTGAGCCCTATGCGTCAGAGCCCAACGTGGCTGACGGGGACGATGACTCATCGCTTACCGCGCGCCTCGCTAACGCGGGGGTCGGCAGGCGTGCGTTCCTGCAGTTCTGCGCGGGGGTCACCGCGACCCTCGCGCTGCCGGCCCGCTTCGCGCCGCGCATCGCGTCCGCGCTGGCAAAGGTGGACAGACCCATTGTGGTCTGGCTTGAGTTCCAGGACTGCGCTGGCGACACCGAGGCGTTCGTACGCTCACGCAACCCATCGGCGGCCAACCTGGTGCTCGGGCTGATCTCGCTCGACTATCACGAGACCTTGATGGCAGCCGCAGGCACGGCCGCCGAGAGCGCTCGAGACCAAGCTGTCGCAACGGGCGGGCACATTCTCATCGTCGAGGGATCGGTGCCGACCGGCATCCGCGGATCGTGCACGATCGGGGGCCAAGCGGCCGACGACATCCTCACAAACGCTACCCGCGGCGCTGCCGGGATCATCAACGTCGGCACGTGCTCGGCGTTCGGCGGTATCCCCGTCGCCAAGCCCAACCCCACCGGCGCCACCTCGGTCGCGGACATCGTCAGCGGCGTTCCTATCGTCAACCTCTCCGGGTGCCCGGTCAACGCGGACAACCTCACCGCCACCATCGTCCACTACCTGACGTTTGGTGAGTTCCCAGCGGCTGACGATCTCGGCCGGCCCCTGTTCGCCTACGGGGAGCGGATCCACGACAACTGTCCGCGGCGTGGCCAATTCGACGCGGGACAGTTCGCGCTCGAATGGGGCGACCAGGCGCACCGCGACGGGGCGTGCCTGTACCGGCTCGGCTGCAAGGGCCCGAGCACCTTCCACAACTGCCCCAGCGTGCAGTACAACGGGGGGACATCCTGGCCGGTGGCGGCCGGCCACGGCTGCGTGGGGTGCTCTGAGCCCGCCTTCTGGGACACGGACACGCCCTTTTACGACCGGCTGCCGCATGTGCAGACCGCGGGGCTCGATCTCACCGCGGACCGGCTCGGCATCGCCGTCGTCGCCGCCACGGCCGCCGGGTTCGCATTGCACGCGGTCGGCAAGGGCGTTCAGCACCGGCTCGCCGCTGCCCATGACGCCCGGGCGGCAGGACCATCGGACTCCAGTACCCCGAGTGGTGGCGAAGGCGACCGTGGCGAGGAGAGCCCCGCGGCCGGCAGCAGCGGCGATCCCGCCAACGGCAGTGGCGGCCCCGCGGCCGGCAGCGGCGGCCCGCCGGCCGCCAGCGGCGGTCCCCCGGCCGGCGCCGGCGACGACACTGGCGAAGGCGGCGACGCGCACGGCTCCGGTACATCAGCAACCTAAGAGGCGGGTAGGTGGGACATGGCACGGCTCGTCGTCGACCCGGTGACCCGGATCGAAGGGCACTTGCGCGTTGAGGTGCAGGTCGCCGGTGGAAAGGTCACCGAGGCGTACTCCTCGGCGACGATGTGGCGCGGCATCGAGACCATCCTGCAGGACAGGGACCCGCGGGATGCGTGGCTTTTCGCGCAGCGGATCTGCGGTGTCTGCACGACCGTGCACGCGCTTGCCTCGGTGCGGGCGGTCGAGGACGCCGTCGGCGCGGTCCCGCCGCTGAACGCGCGGCTGCTCCGGGAGCTCATCGCCGCGTCGCAGTACGTGCACGATCACGTCGTGCACTTCTACCACCTGCAGGCGCTGGACTGGGTCGACCCGACGTCCGCGCTGAAGGCCGATCCGGCGAAGACATCCGCGCTCGCGCAGTCAATTTCTGACTATTCTCGTTCGTCGACCGGGTTGTTCGCTTCGGTGCAGGCCCGGCTCAAGGCATTCCTGGCCAGCGGCAATCTCGGCCCGTTCACGAATGGGTATTGGGGGCATGTCGCGTACCGGGCGAGCCCGGAGCTTAACCTGCTCGCGTTCAGCCACTATCTCGACGCTCTCGACTTCCAGCGTCAGTACATCAAGGTGCACGCGCTCCTCGGCGGCAAGAACCCGCACCCGCAGACCTATGTCGTCGGCGGCATGGCGTCTCCCATCGACCTGAACAGCCAGGACGCGATCAACGGCAACACTCTTCAGGAGCTATCGGAGCTGCTGCAAAATGGGCAGCAATTCGTCCAGCAAGTGTATATTCCAGACCTGTACGCCATCGGCGGAACCTACCTGGATTGGACGAAGATCGGCAGTGGCCTGACTTCGTATATGGTGTTCGGCGACTATTCGCCGTCGCCGCCGCGCCGGCACCAGCCTGCGTCCGGTGGCCTGTTTCCTGGCGGGGTGATCCCGGCCGGTAAGCTGGCGGTCCAGCCATTCGATCCGACCGGCATCGCCGAGTCCGTCGCCCATTCGTGGTACCGCTACGACGGCGCGGCCGACGCTCTGCCGCCGTGGCAGGGCGAGACCATCCCCGACTACACGGGCCCGGACCCGCCATTCCAACAGCTCAACGTCGCAGGGAAGTACTCGTGGCTCAAGGCGCCCCGGTACAAGGGCACCGCCGTGGAAGTCGGCCCGCTCGCCCGGATGCTGGTCGGCTACCTATCTGGCGACCCTCGCATCAAGCCACTGGTCCAGGGCGCGCTCAACAAGCTCAAGGCCCCGCCGGCGGCATTGATGTCGACGCTCGGCCGGGTGCTGGCCCGGGGCCTGGAGACCGAGCTAATGGCGGCGTACTCCATCGAGGTGCTTGGGCAACTGCAGGACAACGTCAACAGCGGCGACCTGGCGATCGCGGATACCTCGAAATGGCAGCCCTCGTCGTGGCCTGCCGGGCAGACCCGCGGCGTCGGGTTCGAGGAAGCCCCGCGGGGCTCGCTGTCCCACTGGGTCGTCATCGGCAACGGGCACATCCAAAATTACCAGGCCGTCGTACCGTCGACCTGGAACGCGAGCCCTCGTGACATGGCGGGAAACCCCGGCGCATACGAGGCCGCCCTGGTCGGTACGCCAGTCGCCGACCCTACGCGTCCGCTGGAGATCCTCCGGACGCTGCACTCCTTCGACCCGTGCATGGCGTGCGCAGCGCACATTTATGACGCGGACGGCGGCGATATCGTCGAGGTCCGAGTCCAATGACCGCGCCCGCCCAGCGTCGGCCGCCTGTTCCAGCGGCACCCGCGGAGCAGGCCGCAAGTGCCGAACAGGCCACGGGAACAGCGCTGGTTCGAGTGCGCGTCTGGGACCAGCCGGTGCGATGGGTGCACTGGCTGCTCTTCGCCGCGATCGCCGTGCTCAGCGTGACCGGCTTCCTCATCGGCGACCCGGTCCTCCATCTGGCGCGCAGCACAGACTGGGTCACCTGGGTCAAGACCATTCACGAGTTCACCGCGTATGTCTTCATCGCGCTGATCCTCGCCCGGGTGATCTGGCTGTTCCGGTCGCCCAACCGCTGGTGCCGGTGGACCGAGTGGATCCCGGCCAGCAAGGAGCGCTGGCGCGGGATCGTCCCATCGCTCCGCTTCTACCTCTTCATCGATCGCGAGCCGCCGCCGGTGGTCGGCCACAACCCACTCGCCGGCCTGACCTACACCGTGCTGTACCTGATGTTGGGCGTCGAGATCCTGACCGGTGTCACGCTTTGGGGCGTCCAAGGGGAGGGCTGGGCCGCTAGTGTCACCGGATGGCTGATCCCGCTGGTCGGGTTGCAGGCGATCAGGTTCATCCACCACTTGATCATGTGGCTGATCCTGGGGTTCCTGGTTCACCACGTGTACAGCGCCATGCTCGTCGACCGGGAGGAAAAATCGGGCCTGCTCTCCTCGATCTTTTCCGGTTTCAAATTCCTCCCCAGGGACCGCCTGTGAGGAACGCGGCCAACTACGGCGCCACGGCGGACGGCGCCGCCCGAGCGGGCCCGCAGGCGCCGGTACTCGTGCTCGGTATTGGCAATGAACTGCTTTGCGACGACGGCGTCGGTGTGGTCGCGGCCAGGCGGCTGGCAGACCCGCCAGTTCCCGGTGTGGACGTCCTTGACGGCGGCACCCTCGGGCTCATGCTGATGCCATACATCGCCGGGCGTCAGGCGGTGCTCGTGCTCGATGCGGTCTCAGCTGCCCACGGGGCGCCGGGTGAGATTGTCGTCATCCGCGACAGCGACGTGCGGCGCGGCCACGGTGTGCGCGCGACGGCACATGACGTCGGGCTCGTGGACGCCCTGTCTGCCGCGGAACTGGCCGGCTGCCCGCCAGCACGAATCGCTCTGGTGGGAATCGTTCCCTCATTCATCACCGAGCACTGGGGGCTCAGCCCGATTGTGGAGGCCCAGGTCGACGCGATGGTCGCCGCGGCCCGCGCCGTCTTGGACGAGTGGGGGGTCGAGGCGACGGGCAATGCATGAATCCGGTCTCGTGCGGGCAACGGTCGCCGCCCTTGTGGATGCCTCTGCCGGGCGGCCGATGCGTACGGTGGTGCTGGCCGTCGGCGCCGGCGTCGACGTCGACTCCGCCGCCGCGGCCTGGCAGGCTGCGGCGGCCGGCACCTCCCTGGCAGCGACCCGCGTCGAGTGGCAGCGCGCGCCCGACCGGCTCCGCTGCTTCGCCTGCGGCCTCGAATACGACGGCGAACCGCTCGACCTGTGCCCGTCCTGCGAGGGCACCGGAATCGTCATCACACCCGCGCCTGAACTCGCAGCGGTCGACTGGACGCCCTGACGCGCGCGACGCAGCCTCGGCCGGCGAGATAACGCACACTGGCCTGATGACCGAGATTACGCGGACTGGCCCGATGACCGAGATCACGCACACTGGGCTGATGACCGACAGCACGATCGTTGATCCGCGCGATCCTCGGGGGCTACGGGCGGACGCGCCGCTGCTCGACGCGTGGCTGCGTTTCACCAGGCTGGCCGAAGCGGGCCTGCTGACGCCGATGACCGTGCCCGGGCACAAGCAGCGCCACGATCTGGTCGGTGCCGTCGTGACGGGCGACGCGCCTCTGTACGGCGGGCTGGACTCGATCAAGCACGCCGACGCGTTGCGGATCGAGGCCGAGCGGCGGGCCGCGCAGCTATGGGGCGGCGACTGGTGCCGGTTCTCCGTCGCGGGCTCGACCCACGGCAACCAGGCGCTGGCGCTGGCGGTGGGCTCACCCGGCCAGGAGGTGATCATCACAAGGACCCTGCACCGCTCGCTGCTTCTTGGCCTGGTGCTGGCCGGGCTGCACCCGGTGTGGGTGCGGCCCGAGGTAGATCCCGCCTCAGGTCTTCCCGCGGCCGTCGCCGTGGACACCGTCCAGGCCGCGCTCGCGGCTCATCCCCGCGCCTGTGCGGTGTTTCTCGGCGATCCGTCCTACGTCGGCGCCATCGGTGACCTGGCCGGGCACGCCGCAGCGGCCCATGACGCCGGTGTCCCGCTGATCGTGGACGCCGCCTGGGCCGCGCACCTGGGCTTCCACCCTGACCTTCCGCCGCACGCCATCGCCGCGGGTGCCGACGCCATGGTGACGAGCGCGCATAAGGCACTGCCCGCCTACACGCAGGGCGCGCTGGTCGTAGCGCGGACCGAGCGGCTGGATGCCGCCCGTCTTGACCGCGCCTTCGAGGCCACGCACACCACCAGCCCCGCCGGTTCGATCATGGCGAGCATCGACGCCTCCCGCGCCCTGCTGGCACGTGACGGCGGGCAGTTGTGCGCGCGGTTGCTGCGCGGCGTTGCCGCCGCCAGGCAACGGCTGCGCCAGGTTGCTGGCGTCAGCGTCCTTGACGGCCCCGGCGTCGATCCGGCCAAGCTCGTGGTGCTGCTGGCAGGGACGGGTGCGCACGGGTACGCGGTGGAGAATGAACTGATCGCGGCGGGGATGCCAGTCGAACTGGCCGATCGCGACACCATCGTGCCCATCGTCACGGTCGCCGACGACGAGAGCCACGTCGCGGCGTTCACCGGCGCCCTCGCCGCCGCGATCGAGCGCCACCGGGGACCGCCCCGCCATCCCGTCGCGGCGGCCGCATGGACCGTCACCCCGCAGCAGGTGCTCGGGCCCAGGGAAGCCTTTTTCGCGCAAACAGAAACCGTCGCCGCCGAAGCCGCGGTCGGCCGGGTCAGCGCGGAGCTTGTCGCGCCCTACCCTCCGGGTGTGCCCGTGCTCGCCCCCGGTGAACTCGTCACAAGGGCGGCGCTTGACGCGCTGCGCGAGGTGCGGGCCGACGGCGGCAGGATCGCGTACGCCGCCGATCCCACCCTCGGCACCTTCCAGGTCGTCATCCCGTGAGAGGTCAGGAAAGTATCCGAACGGCTGCGCGGGCGACGCGCCCAAAGACGGCACCGCTTGCGCGGCGCCTCCTGCGCGGCGCCTCGTGCGCGGCGCCTCGGGCTGGATCAGCGCCTGGACTGATGCGCGGAGGCCGAGTATCTGCCGTCTCGCGTGCGATGGACACGTGCCGTACACGCCACCGCGGGCCGAGCCGACGGCGGCTGATTGACCACCGCGAAGCCGGCGAAATCCGTGTGCTGCGTCTGCGGGCTCGCCCAGGTCGCGTCGGAACCCCCGAAGAATGTACTGAAGAATAGGCCGTTGATCTGCAGCGAGCTGACCGTACGGAACTCCAGGCCAATGGCCTGAAGCACCTCAGTCCCGTTGATATAGATGTTGATATAGCCATTGGACTGGCCCGGCGTATTCAGGCTCACCGTTTCCTGGACCTCAGTCCACTGGCCGGGCTGCCAGGTCCAGTTGCCGCAGCCGAGCTGCAGACCGTAGCTATCGGCACTGGCGCTGGCCAGGTAGGCATAGACCTCACCATTGTTGGCGTTGCGCCACATCAGCCGCGCGGTCCAGCCGTTGGTACCATCGGGATCGTTACCACCAGAGGCCACTGACGTGTTGCCGCCGTACAGGCCGGGCAGCTTGCCCCCCTTGTTCGACTGGAACCCCGGTTGCGGGCGAATGTAGTACTGGAGAGTCGTTGTCGCGGACGTCGCGCCAGTGCTGAAGGGCAGCGCCGCCTGAGCGCCGCCAAGCGGCGTCCCGAGCGCGGACACCGAACCCGAGTCGATGCTGCCCTTCGGGTAGTTGACCCGCAGCATGTTCGTGAACGAGGCACCCGCGGGAACGCTGTCCGCAGTCAGCACAGAGGTGTTCTCAGTCCACCCGAAACTGCCCGCGCAGTACGCTGCGCACGCGAACCCCGGGCCGAAGAAGCTGGCCGGTGCCGCCGGACCAGGGTGCAGGAGCGATACGACATTCGACCACGGCGAGTAGCCGGCAGAGTTCTGCGCCAGCACCCGGTAGTAGTACGTCGTGCCCGCCACCACGGTCGTGTCGGTGTAGCTCGCGACGGCCGGGCCGACGGAGGTAGCGGTCACATTCTGGCTGAACCCGGCGTCGGTCGCCCGCTGGATCCACACCGCCGTCGCCGCCGGGGTGGTGGCGTTGTTCGTCCACGTCAGCGACGCCGCCGACCCGGCAACAGACGCCGCGAGGCCGCTCGGCGCGGCTGGCACCGTCGGGCGGAGGATCGACACGGCGTTCGACCACGGCGAGTTGCCGGCCGCGTTCTGCGCCAGCACACGGTAGTAATAGGTTGTTCCCGCCGCCGTGGTTGCGTCCGTATAGCTGGTAGCGGTCGGGCCGACGGCGAAATTGGTCACATTCTGGGTGAACCCGGCGTTGACGGCCCGCTGGACCCATACCGTCGTCGCGGCGGGGACCGTGGCGTTGTCTTTCCACGTCAGCGACACCGCCGTCCCAGCGACAGACGCTGCGAGACCACTCGGCGCGGCGGGCGTGGCAGCCTGGGCCGCCAAGATGCTCGACGGCGCCGACGCGAGAGCCGGCTGCGCTTGACTTAGTGAACCCATGACCGTGCCAACCACGGTCATGATCAGCGCCAGTCTTCCTCGCATGATCCCGCCCCCGAGACAGAGTTAGCATCAATAAAGCCGGCGGGCACGCCTGCACCCTCAGCAGGCCAGCGACGTGGCCCCAGCTTGATGACTCAAATCATTGATCACATTACTTTCACGACAAGAGTCGCGCCTTTCTGAGGCCAGGCGCAAGCTGGTCCAACTATCGTTTCTGCCAAATCGGCAAAAAGCCTCAGCCAAGCCGTCGGGAAAAACATTGAAATGACCGTCATGCCCGTACGTATCGGTGCGGTGACCGGTGCACTCCGTCGCCGCTGGGCGCAATCCTGGGCCGGCGAGTGAGGGCCCGCCTTCGAGATTAATTCGGCTATGGGTCCGCCCGAGGTGCCGTGTTAGCCTCTTTAGACGGTCCAGGGGCACCCCAGGGGCACCCATGGGAAATGCGCGGCCGTCCGCCGTCCGGCCAAAGAGCCGAGCAGGACGCGCCCCTGGGTCCTGGCAGGCAGGTTGAGGCAAGGAGGGGTCTCGATGCTCGAAATCATCTGGTCAATCATCGCTGGCCTGGTAATCGGCGTCATCGCGAAGTTGATCGTGCCGGGACGGCAGGATATCCCGCTTTGGCTGACGATCCTGCTGGGGATCGCTGGCGCCCTCATCGGTAAC
>DATIYI010000228.1:0-9181 GCA_035517695.1 Streptosporangiaceae bacterium | reverse complement strand
TTTCGAGGGCCGTTCGCAGCTCGGCTTGTTCCCGCGCGGCGGCTGCGCGGATCTGGTCCGCTTGCCGGTCTGCGGTGTCGCGAACCTCGGCTAGCTCCGCGCGGGCCGACTCGGCGGCCTGGCGCGCCCGGGCCGTCTCTTTTTCGGCCTTCCGGGCGCGGGATTCGGCTTCTTCGGCCCGGCGGCGCTCGCCGCTGACCGCCTGGTCCCGCTCCTGTTTCGCGGCCAGCTCCTGCTCCTTGGCGGCCCGCTGCGCCTCGGCAACCTGTGCCTGCGCGGCTTCGCGCGCCTGCTCGGCGGCGGCGCTCGAAGCGCGCGCCTCCGTCAACTGCGCGTCGGCTTCCGACACCGCGGCGCGCGCCGCCTCGACGTCAGCCTCGGCCTGCTGCCGGCGTTGCTGGTCAGCGCGCCGGTATCGGATCGGATGCCAGAACCCAAGCCCCGGGCGGTCCAGATCCTCCGGCTCGGCAACCCCGCTGCCGTGCCGGGCCATCTCCTGGCGCCGCAGGAACGCCGTCAGCGCGGTATGCGGCTTCCCGCTCACGGGGTCCGGCAGGCCGCAGTACGCCGGCTTCGCTCCGGCCCCCTCCGCACCCCGCCGCGGCTCATTCTCGCAGCCGGGATACACACATGTTTCCTTGGTCGTCTCGGTCATTGGCAGGGCTCCGTTCCCTTATGACTCAAGCAAGCCTCTGGCATCCGCCAGGAGGCAGCCGATCTTGATCGCTTACCTGTCAACGTCTTCTTCTGCCTGGGAAGGTATGGGTGAATGTCAGCGGACCCGCGAGAGCATGGCGCAGTCCTGGCCTGCGGAGCTGTGGCAGAGCTGGTGCCGGAGGACGGCGGAGTCAGCCCTTCCCGGCCGGCAGCCGCCGCGGAGCGGGCCGGCGGTTGCGCCGGATTTCCGTCACACCAGCCGACACCGCGAACAGGGCGGCGCCGGACGGGCCGGCAACCCAGATTGGCCAGGGGTAGATCAGGTGGCCAGTGGTGCCGCTGACCAGAACCCAGACCACCACATTGATCGACACGGCGGTTAACCAGATCGTCCACAGCACCCTGAGCGCTGCCGGCAGACCGGTGAACACACCTGACGGGGCGATCACCGGCTGCGGCATCGCAGCGGGTGCCGTCGCCTCCCGCTTTGCCATCGAGCCGGACTCCGGCAGATCGCTGTACAGGGGGGCGAGATCGCCGTAGGTCACCGCTTCGTAAGCGAGCCCCATGCGGTTGAGGTACTCATCCGTCTTCAGGCGGCCATCTTCAAGAGCGGCGCGCAACCGCTCGACGACCTCCTCCCGATCACCGTCCGAGGCTCGCATCTTCTGGCGATCGTCCATCGCGCCTCCGCCTTATGTCGTGTCCTGCCCACATCACAGGATATTGGCCTATCGGCTCACAGACTCCCCATCATGCACGCCGGCGGGCAGCACCCGGCAGACGGCGGCGCAGATCAGAATCTGCCCCGGACGCAGTCCGCCACTTCTTCGGGGCTCAGGTCGATCAATGCCTCGCCGTAGAGGCGCTCGAAATAGGTGGCATCGCTGCGGTAAGCCGGATCCGGATTCGACCGGCTGAGCACCTTGAGCACAACCTGGTGTCCGTGCTCGCGCGCCTGCGGCCCGCCACCGATCATGCCGAAGTTGAATGAGGTCAGGTTCCAGGCCTTGAAGGCCGCCAGTATGTGGGACAGCCCCTGTCCCAGGGCCCGGCTGTCCTCCTCGGTCAGTTCGGTCAGATCAGCTGCCCCGCTCACCACTGCCCACACCTCGTGGAACCCGCTCGGCGCGAAGGGGGTAAGCCAGGCAACCCGGCCGATCTGTCCCACCCATCGAGGGCCGCCGGTCTCCTGTTCGACCAGGGTCGCCCAGTAGCATCCATGCCTGTCCTTCCATGCTCTGGACTGCTCGACAAGAAGGCGCTGGCCTGTCAGGCCGTAAGCGTCGTGAGCGGACTGGAGGTGGGGATGAACCAGCGAAGCGCCCGACGGTGGAAGGTAGTTGGCGTTGATCGAACTCCACAGCGCTGTCGGGTCCAAGCGCCGTACCGCCTGAGCATGGCGGACCATAACGGCGAGGGCGTCCCCCACGATGGAAGGCGTTAGCTCGTCCAAGTCGAGGAAGTGTCGCTCTGGGTCATAGATACCGACCGCGCTGTGGGTCGCGTAGGCCATGATGTTGGGCACCACCACGGCCTTGCCGAGGCGGATGCGGCCTTCGGTCGTGAGCTCGGCGGGAAACGGGAAGGTAGCCGTCTCGAGGTGCTCAATATCGAATGGGCAAAAGGCGGGCTTCGCCGTGAGTGCCGTCAGGTCCGGCCGGCTCGTGGGCCGCAGCTTCACCCCCGTGAGGATCCGGGCGCTCGCCCCCGTCAGCGGATCCCGCCGCCAGCGCAGGCGCACTCTGGTCCACGTCCCGCCAGCGGCCAGATCAGGCACTCTCGCCTCAAGGTCTCGTTCTTCGAAGTCGATCGCAGCCACGCGAAGAGCCTACGCGCGCGGCGGCTGCCTGGGCCCGGCGCAAGCGCTCCCGCCGCTGCTGGCAGCCGCCGGATGCTGATACCGAACGGCTGCCGCATGGTCACACGCGGCTCGCTGCGGCCTGGGATGTGGTCGGCCGGCTGACCTCGCAGTGCCCTGTTCAGCGTAGGTCGTCGAAGCGGGGGACGCCATCTTCGAGGGCGACACGAGCGCCGTTCGCGGCGAAGCTGATGGCGTGATACCAGCCGCACAGCAGCAGGATGTCGAGGGCCTGGGCATCGCTGAGCACAAGCGCGATCCGCTGCCACAGGTCGTCGGGAATGTGTGCGGTGTCGTGCAGGGCGTCGGCCGCCTGGATGAGAAGCCGTTCCCGCTCTTCGGTCCAGCATGGGTCTGCCGAGTCCCCGTGGGTCAAGGATGTGAGCTGTTCGCGGGTTAGCCCGGCTCGGTCGGCGAAGTACGCGACGTGGACGCCCCATTCGTACTCGCAGCGGCAGAGAGCGCATGTCCGGTCGATGATGATCTCACGTTCGCGTGTGGTGAGGGACAGCTGCTTGCTCAGTTCGTACCCGCCCCATCCGCCCATGGCGACGGTCATCGGGAGATTGCGGGCGAACGTGCGGAACAACAGGATGGGCGGCACCCCGGGCGGCATCATTGCTTCGAGTTGTCTGGCGACATCAGGTCCAAATGGAGGGTGCACAGGCTCGATCCGGGTCATGGTTTCTCCTGTTCCTGATGTTTCGATTTCCGAAGCGCTGGCGTCATGCTATCGTTTCGGATACCGAAACCTCAATGGAGTTCTTCGCCGTGGCGTCAGCAACACCGCGACCGGGAGTGGCGGTGCGGGGTTCTACCACCGGCCGGCCTCTCATGGCGGCGCTCGACCTACTCGGCCGGCGCTGGGCCTTGCGTATCTTGTGGGAGCTCCGCGACGGCCCTCTCGGGGCACGAGCGCTCCAGGCCCGGTGCGACCGGATGTCCTCCAGCGTGCTGTACGAGCGACTACGGGAGCTCGCCGACGCGGGTCTGCTGCGCCGCGACGACAACGAGGCCTATGCGCTGACCAAGCTAGGAACAGGACTCGGCGCGGCGCTCGAGCCTCTCGACGCCTGGGCCAAGAGCTGGTCGCGGCATGTGGCCGCAGAGCGCCCGGAACCAGGCGTGCAGTGACGAGCGACATCACACGGCAGGCCGCGGGCCGGGTTTCGCCATCACAGCGCAGCGCGACCGCGGTTACTTGCGCGCTGCACGCGGCTGCGGTTCGGCGTGCCAGGCGGCGCGGCACGCTCTTCGAGGACAGCCCGTCCGCGGTGACCCGTGGTCGGCACTTCGGGCTCACGGCGTCCGGGGTCTCTCCGCGCGTTTGGCCAGGCCGCTAAGGTCCCCTGATGGATGTCATACGCAGTGTCGGCCTGTTCGTTGCCGCCGGGCTGGCCGAGATCGGCGGTGGTTACCTGGTCTGGCGGTGGCTTCGCGAGGGATCTCCGTGGCCAGTCGGGGCTGCGGGCGCTGTCATCCTGGTGGCGTACGGCGTTATCCCGACGTTCCAGTCGTCCGCCGACTTCGGCCGTGTCTACGCCGCCTACGGCGGGGTGTTCGTCATCATGAGCCTCCTGTGGGGCTGGGGAATCGACGGGCACCGGCCCGACAACTACGACTGGCTAGGAGCCGCCATCGTCGCGGCAGGCGTCGCGGTGATCTTCTTCAGCCCGCGCCATACCTGAGGCTCGCGGCGATCACGGCCAGGAACGAAGATGGCTCTCCCGCCTCCGCAGGCTACAGGCAACCGTCGGGGTTTTGATTGCTGGAGATAGTGCAGATTCTCGGGACCGAAGATCACAGTCGGCGGATAGTGGCCAGCCAGGCCCATGCGGTCGTGGCACCTGATCCGCGGTTGATCGCGAACTCCTCCGCGACGATGTCTGCGATGGCCCAGCCGTCGCTGAACGCCTGTGCGAGTTCGTCCTGGCGAACCCGGCGGGGCCCAGGGCTCCTGGCTGGCGGTCGCTAAAGCACGGCAGGTAGCAACTGCCGCCTGACTGTGCCACCGACGCGATGCTGCTCACGTACCGTATTCGGTCCTGGTCGCCGAAGACGTGGAACAACCCGCTGTCAATGACCGTGTCGAAGATCATTTGGAGCCCTCCGAGTTTCAGCGCATCGGCGACCTCGAACCGGCCTGACACGCCTCGTTCGGCTGCCTCCACGCGTGCGCGGGCGATGGCTCGCGGCGAAACCTCGACGCCCACAGCGTCCGCTCCGTGAGCGGCGGCCAGCAGTGTGTGCCCCCCGGTGCCGCAGCCCGCGTCGAGTACCCGGCCGCAGCGCAGGCCTCGGTCCGCTAGGCGTACGAACGTCGGCTGCGGCGCGCCGATGTCCCTGTTCTTCCCTCAAGATCGGCGCGTCGGCGGGAGGATCTGCCCATTGGTCGCCATACTTCCGGTATGGATCCGAATATGCCTGATGGCGATTGGCGGCAAGGCGGTCCGGAGTCCTACTGGCGGCGGCGGATCTTCGTGCTCGCGGGTGTTCTTGGTGTCCTGGGGCTATTGGCGTGGGCGTGCTCAGCGGCCGGTAGTGTTCCGGGGACGCCCGGGCAGGCGGCGCCCGGGCCGACGTCCGCCGGCGTTCAGCAGGCGGCGTCCAGTGCGCCGGCGTCCAGTGCCACCCCGGCGTCCAGCGCTACGCCGACGGGGGTACCAACGGGGACTGTAAGGCCGCGGCCGACCCCGAGCAAGAGCGCGCCCCCGAGAGTGCATGCAGCGCTTCGGATCGGGAGCACATGCGCTCCTGGCGACGTGGTCATCAGCCTGCTCGAAAGCCAGCAGGCCTACCCGCAGCCGGCTGACCCGGTATTCACGATTTACGTGGTGAACGCGGGAGAGCACACGTGTACCTTCGATGTCGGCCCTCGGTCGCTCCGACTGGTGGTCGAGTCCGGCCCGGTGCACGAATGGAGCCCGGCGGACTGCGCGCATGGCTCCACTTCCGAGGTGATCCGGCTGCCGCGCGGTGTGCCATTGGTAAAGCAGGTTTCATGGAATCGCGAACGTTCCGATCCGGGCTGCCCGTCGCCGGAGGCAAGCGCACTGCCAGGAACCTATACGGTCACTGCCACCGATGGGGCTGTGCACAGCACGACAGCTGTGTTCTCGCTCCGCTAAGGCCGGCCGCAGTCGAAGTCCTGGACGGATTTTAGCGCCCCGCGCCATCAGCAATGCGGTGCGGGCGCGCTGTGAGTCCTCTTGCTCGGCGTGGCGACGAAGGCGTCGGAGACCCAGTGGCCGTCCTGGAGCTTGTCCCACACCGACGTCGTGCCGACCGCTGAACCTGCCCGCTGGCAGAACTCCCAGGTGAGGGCACCTTCCGGCAGTAGGCCGGCGGCCGGGTACGAGGCTCCAGGCCCGGTCCGCTCGTAAAGCCCGGCGGAGGCTGTCACCTGGTATGGGTATCGGCAGCGGGGCAGGGGCGCGCTGTAGCTGGTGTTGGAGGGGGTGCTGACGTAGTAGTCGGTGACGTAGGTGCCATCGGCGAGCTTGTCCCACACGCTCGTTGTGCCGATCGGGGAGCCGGGCGCCTGGCAGATGACAGGCGCCCTGGACCCGGATGCGTACGTCCTGGCGATCGGGTCCGAACTGGACGGGCCGGTGCGAGCGTTGAGCCCAATCTTCATCGTGTAGCCGTAGGCGACGGTGGCGACGGGCGCGTCGAGGTTGTTGCTGTCGATGTCGATCGTGACACCGCCGTGGGTCTCGCTGTGGGTGCCGCGGAACTGCTTGGCCCGCTGGTGAACTGCCCACCTGCTGTCGGGGATGCCCGCCCATCCGGTCAACGACGAGTTCCCATCCCAGCGGGCTACCCATAGCGCGTCCGGGCGCGCCCGCGACATCGAGGTGTAGACGCTGGACAGGTCTGGCGCGCCGGAGCCGAGGTTGACGTAGGCGCCGGCCAGGTAACCGAGCAGGTGTAGCTCCTTGGTCCATGCGGACACAAACCCGAGGACGGTGGCCCGGCAGGACCTGTCGGTCGTCAAATAGTTCTCGATGTCGTCGTAGACGGCGCTGCCGTTCTGCATGCCGAGCGCCTTGGCCTTCGCGACCGCATCGTCGGCCGCGGCGGTGCCCTGGCTCGCCGCCTCGACCGGTGTGATCTTCTGAGCAGCGCGTTTTACTGCCTGAGCCCCTTGCGCCTTTCTTCGCGTGTTCAAGATTACGCAGGGTGGCTGCAGGCCCACGTACACCGGGAGCAGCCGCCAATCCCGTTTCGATACCGCGGCAACCCAGCCCGCCGTAAGCTCTGGCTGGCTGCAGGCGCGGTTGATGCCGCCGATGTACACGCCGATGGCACGGTACGGCGACCGGCCCCACGAGGTGATCGCCGCCAGCGACGGCGCGGCACAGGTGTCGAACGCCAGCCCGGAATACGGGGTCGCGGCCGTCCCGGCGGGGTGGGCGACCGTGGCCGCCGGTTCGGCCATGGCGGGTGAGGCCACGGCCAGCGCGGCTAACATGGCGAACGTCGCGGCCCCGCAGGCGACCACGCCGAGGAGGCGGAACTGGTGGCCGCGGTCACACTCGTGTTGACACCAGGTCATGGAAACCCCCGTTGTGGCTGGCATTGCGACACGCCCCATTCCGCAGACATCAGGCGAACGCGGCGAAATCTGGTACAGATCGTATTGATCACTAACCCAGCTGGAAGATCAACGCGACACGCCGCTACGCCTCAAACCAATACACGACGGCATCAAACCAACACACGACGGCATCGGCCGAAACCGGTCCAGACGACCTCGCCTGCGCCGCGGCAGGGCGAGGCTGGACGGGACCGGTCTGCTCGTGCTCTACCGCGTTGTGCTTGCCACCGGCCCAGGGCAAACGGCCGGGGCGTGGCCGGATCTCTTGGACTGCCTGAGCTGATACGCGCCCCAAAGCTCATAGCCGGGGAATGGTCGTCCGCTGAGGCAAGACGGCGGCTGCAGAACCGGCGTGTCGCGATCAACGTTCGGGAGGAAACGGCGAACATCCGCAAGAATGTGGTCACCCAGGACATGGCGGGGGAACCGCCGCCACGGTCAGTAAACCTCGGTGACGGCCCCAGCGCTTAAAGGAGACCCATATGACTCTGAGGTCTTTACCGTCGGCCGCTCACCAGGCGCAGCAAAGCCGCCCGCCGGAGCGCTGGCCCGCACAGCATGTGGGCCGGGAACCACCGGCTAGCGATCTACCTGCCGCTCCGCCCGGCGCAGCCAGCAAAGAGGACACGCCGGTGTACTGGCAAACCCTCCTCGTCATGGTTACCGCTCCCTGGCGACGGGACGCCTGACCGGGCACGTGCTTACACGAGGTGGGCTCATTATTGGCTCATTTCCCAAGCCCACCGGGGTGGCGGGGCGCGCGTCAGCTGGCGGTCTTCGTCACCCCATACGGGCCTGGATCTGCAGGGGCAGCGCGAGCCGAACCCGGGCGCCTGCCCGCCGCGCAGGCCTGCGGGACCCCATGTGTTCGGCCACCGGCACCACAGTCAGCAGAAGCATTCGTGCTGCGCCCTATCGCGAGGTGCCGGGCCGCAGGCCGCGCGGGTCAGCGGTGCTACCGTCACGCCGGGGTACCGCATTGACGCAGAGCGAGACTGCCATGTGCTCGGAGCCGGGAACTGCCCCACCACCGCCAATCGCACCCACGCGTGTCCACGACGCTGGCTACGAGGGAGAGGTGATCCCCCTCGAACCGGTCGACTCGGTCACGATCACCACGAACTGCGACAACACAATCGGCATCCTTATGCTTGACGAGCGGCCCGCGCATCGCCTGCTCGGGCGCCCAGGCAAATCCCCGAGCCGGTCAACCCCGCGCTGCCCGGCCTGGAGGCCCGTCAGGGCTGCGGGTCTAGCCCGTGGTCAGGAAACAGCGCCAGCCGGGTGGCCATGATCGACCGATCCACGTGGTCGGCCGGATCGTAACCATTCCTGAATGGCGTGTACACGGCGGGTTCCCAGTCGGTCATCCATTCCGGCGCACTTTCACCGGTCCGCGCTTCCGCGTACTCGCGCCATGCCCGCGGTGTCTGCGCGCCGGGGTCAACCGGCCGGTCGGCGGCCACGGCGAGCAGATGAGCCCAGGCTCTCGGCACAACCTGCACAAGCGCATAGCCACCGCCGCCGATGAGCACCCAGCGCCCGCCCGCGGTCTCGTGCGCCAGCTGGTGCACGGCGACGCAGGCGGCGTGCATCGCGTCGACGCTCAGGTCGAAATGGGCGAGCGGGTCGAGCCGGTGGCTGTCGCAGCCGTGCTGGCTGACCAGCACCTGCGGCCGGAATTCCCGCACCAGCGGCGGGACTATCGCATCGAACGCCCGCAGCCAGCCCGCGTCACCCGTGCCGGCCGGAAGCGCGACGTTGGCTGTATAACCGGTGCCCGCGCCCGAGCCGGTCTCGGTCGCAAGGCCGGTGCCGGGAAACAGAGTGCGCGGGTGCTCGTGCAGGCTGATCGTCAGCACGCGAGGATCTGTGTAGAAGGCCGCCTGCACGCCATCGGCGTGGTGCACGTCGAGGTCGACGTAGGCGATCCGGTCGGCGCCCTGGGTGAGCAGCCACTTGATCGCGACCGCGGGATCGTTGTACACACAGAACCCGCTGGCCGCGTCGCGCATCGCATGGTGCATTCCGCCCGCCAGGTTGGCGGCATGCCCGGCCGCGCC